>CAYJPR010000021.1:0-19670 GCA_964372075.1 uncultured Desulfovibrionaceae bacterium
GCTCCAATGCTGTGAAATTCACAACCCGAGGCACAGTACATCTACACGCTGCCGTACATGGACATCGCGGTTCGCAATTGGAACTCATCTTTACTGTACAAGATAGTGGCATTGGTATGAATGAAGAAGAACAAGCCCGTATTTTTGATTCTTTTACTCAAGCCGATGGCACCACCACGCGCAAATACGGCGGCACAGGCCTTGGCCTTTCCATTTCCAAAAGTCTTACAGAGCTTATGGGTGGCAATATTAGCGTTTCCAGTACCCTAGGCAAAGGAAGCACCTTTACCTTTACCATCATAGCCGAAGAAGGCAGCGCTAAAGAAGTGGAGCAAAACAGCCTCCCCTCTTCAGAAGATATGCCCATTATTCCTCTTGATATTTTACTGGTAGAAGATAACGAAATTAACCAAGTCATTGCTCTGGAAATCCTCAAAGATATGGGCGCTACAGTAACCTTGGCGCAAAATGGACAAGAAGCCATTGAAACATGGGAACAAGGCTCTTTTGATCTTATCCTCATGGATATCCAAATGCCTGTTATGGACGGATTGTCAGCCACCAAGCATATTCGCAATAGCGGCACTCCACGCGCAAAAACCGTACCAATTTTAGCTATGACAGCTCATGCCATGACGGGAGATAAGGAAAAAAGCTTAGAAACCGGTATGAATGACCATATTACTAAACCCATATCCATACCAGAATTGCGCGATGCTTTAGTCTTTTGGGGGACGTCCTCCAAAATGGATGGATAACATCATTTATCGCGAACGCATATAACATTAAGCCCTTTGTACGAACCATCCTATGGTATACAAAGGGCTTAAACTTTTCAGCGCCTACACCTTGTCTTAAGTAAAACAATACGGTAACATGTTTTGACACTCAAATTGTTACTATTTTCTTTTTTAAAAAAGCCTTTTTTGAAAAGCCACTTCCCTTAAGCGTGTAATGGCTTTGCTTTGTATAGGTGTTCGTTCCTCGCAACTGACGTCATCACTTTTGAGAGTCAGCCATTAAAAAAATGAATGAATGCACGCTTTGCGCGTTTAACTTATTTTTCGTGTATTGCATAGATATTTTTGTATGAAATCTTAGTAAAAGGATATTCTCATGCCCTCACAAAGCCGTCCCTTTTTTTCTGTTATAGCCAGTTGTCTTTGCATTTTAACCTTACACACGCCCACCATTGCAGCAACGCATAAAGATAAAGCTGAAACAGAACAAAACTTACCTGTGGCGCCCCCTTCGTCCATTAATCTTGATGATGCCACAAATATTGATTCCGAGCTCTTTCCCAAGCAACAAACACAGGAACTCTTTTTGAATTATCAGGCAAAGCTTATACCTGAAACAGCTCCCCTACCCAAATTTTTGCAAAAAATGCAACAAGACTGGAAAAGAATTCAAAATAGTTATGACCCTGCCACCTATGCCGCTGATTCCAAAGCCATGAGCCCCAAAAATGCCCATAAATGGCAATTTTTTTACAAAAAAATCCAGAAAGCTTCCCCTATAGATCAACTACGTGGTATTAATGGCTTTATAAACACCATCCCTAGCAAGGATGATAATGTTATCTATAAACAAACGGAATACTGGGCTAGCCCTCAAGAAATGTTCAAACATTGGATGGGTGATTGCGAAGATTATGTTTTTGCAAAATATTTTGCCTTAAAATACTTACAATGGCCAGAACAAGATTTACGTGTACTCTTAGTGTACGATAAACCCCATAAAATGCCCCATGCTGTTCTAGCGGTTCAGTTTGAAGGGAAAACCTATATTCTTGACAATTTAGCTCAGCCTAAGCATAGATTATTTCACCCAGAGCATTATGCAAAAAACAGTGTGCCCCTGTTCACCCTCAACACGCAAGGTATATGGATTTTTGAAAAAGGCTTTAAGGAATATCTAGACAAGTATAGAGAGCCCAAAAAAGAAGGCCTTGCTAAAAAAAGAGAGCAACAAAAGGCGCAAGCAGAAAAATCTGCTACGGAGAAAAATCCTTAAACAGCCTGTTATCTTGATGCGTATCTTTTGTGTAAAATCCAATGATGCAGGGTTCTGAACAATAAATCTGCGTTAATGGGCTTTGTGATATGATCATCCATACCATGAGAAAGACTTAACTCTTTATCTCCTTTCATGGCATGGGCGGACATGGCAATAACAGGTAAGTGCGCATATTTTTCTTGGGCGCGAATGCGATTTGTAGCTGTGTAACCATCCATTATGGGCATTTGAATATCCATAAGCACAGCCACATATTCATTTTTTTCTAACAGTTCCAAAGCTTCTAAACCATTATTGGCAATATCCATGGTATAGCCAACACTTTTTAAAATTTCTTCGGCAACAATCTGGTTTATGTCATTATCTTCCACCAAGAGTAAATGACCAAGCTCAAGGTTTTCATAATTCGCCTCTAAAGGTCTTTCCCCTTCATGCTGAGCAGAGCTTATTTCCTTATTGAGAGAAAAAACAGCAGAACAATAAAAGATAGACCCTTTTCCAAGCTCACTTTCCACCCACACATCACCCTGCATCATATTGATAATATTGCGGGAAATAACAAGCCCAAGACCTGTGCCGCCATATTTACGCGTTACAGAAGTATCTGCTTGTGAAAAAGCAGCAAACAAACGACTTAATTGATCAGGGGACAGCCCAATGCCAGTATCACGCACAGCAAATTGACACTCAAGCTCGCCTTCATCAATCAAAGAGCTTACAATTTCAACAGAAATAGATCCCTGAGCCGTAAATTTAATAGCATTACTTACCAAATTAAAAAGAACTTGCTTTAAGCGTAAAGCGTCTCCCACCAAAGAAAGCTGGGCATGTTTACCAGCATTGACTTGAAGTACTAAACCTTTTTCTGCGCTTATAGGGCTATATAAATCAAGAACATCCTGACATATACTTTGAAGAGTAAAAGGATACTCCTCCATATGCAATTTACCCGCTTCAATTTTTGAAAAATCCAAAATATCGTCGATAATACGCATGAGGTTATTGGCGGAAAAAACGCTTTTCTGTAAATAATTTTCTTGCACAGCATTCAAGGGCGTCTGTTGTAAAAGATGCAAAAGCCCTAGGATGCCATTCATGGGGGTACGTATTTCATGGCTCATATTAGCCAAAAATTCGCCCTTTATCTTGGCACTTTGCTCTGCAAACTCTTTAGCCGCGCGCAATTCTCGCTCATTGCTGGCAATGGCTTGCACCATGGCCTTTTGCTCTCGTAAATCTGTGGCATACACAATAACACCATGCTTACCTTGATACGAGGTTCGTATGGCAAGCATATCTAAAGGAATACTTTCATGCGTCACAGAATGGTGACACTGAAGCTCCGTTTTATACACCCCTTTATTATAGCCGGCCTTTAAAAGCTCATAGATAAAATCTTTGCTCTTGCTTCCGTCTGGTTGCATTTCCGGAGTAATTTTATAAAAATTTTCTATGTAATCTTCTTTACTATCAAATCCAAAAACTTTAACGCCTTCTAAGCTCGTATAAATAAGTTCATAATTTTCATCCCAAAAATTCACATTCAGGGGTAAAGAATCCAGCATAATGGTATTACGAATGCCGGCCTCTTTTACATATTCCGTAGCTTCATGAGCTTGTGCAGTAGCTATTTGAGCTTGCTTTGTTTTTTCATCAGACTCACGCACCATTTTTACTAAAGTGCTTAACATGGTTTTTAAAGCCATCACTAAGTCTGCAATTTCATTTTTCTGCTGTAATAAATTATTGAATTGATTATTCTGCTCTGGCTTAAGCGTAAGGTTACCGCTAGCAACATATTTTGCAATATCTGTTGTGCTCATAATAGGTATGACAACTTTTCTATAGAGAGCAAAAAAGACAATAAAAGATGTTACCAATGTTAATAAGGAAAAAACAATAACTATAAGCACACTTGTTTTAAATTTCTTTTCAATATTTAGCGATAAGTTATGAGTTCTTTGAGTAAGCGTAGTAACAAATTCATGAATGGGCTTCATAATTTTTTCAACTTCATTGTGATAGTGTTTACCAAAAACACTATCAAGAGCCATAATTTGATTATGAGAAGTATATCCTTCTTTTCCATCAACAATATCTATGGCAGCTTTTTCAAGAGCCACTAGCTCATCAGACAAATTATTTCCCTCTTCCAAAAGGGCAAATTCTTTGGGACTGAGGCCGTATTTTTTTAATAAATCTAAAAGTGATATTTTACTCTGAGGCGCAATAGAGCTGGAGGATGGGCGAGCCTGCGTTCCATTTCTTACGGCCACAATGGACATATATCTGTCTTTATACACAGGCTCTTTAGTGACAACATAGCTGCGTACATTGGCAGTTAATTTTGCCGAGCTTGCACGCAGCTCTTCTGCCAAACTCAGGAGTATTTCATTATTTTTATTGATGCGTTGTAAATCGGTAAAAACAGTATAAGAATAGTAGGAAAGTGAACAAGTAATAGCAATAAATACCAATATCAATGCGTTTCCGCAAAAAATACTTTTTTTAATCTTCATATGTTTTCTCTATATTTGTCATCAAAATATAATAAGCGTATCACATACATAAACATAGTACAAGCCTATGTTTTATAATAGATTGAAGACACAAACAACAATCCTTTTGCAAACAACGCTTATTATTTCAACATATTAAATACTTTTCGACTTACAAACATTACACGACAGGGTGATTCAAGGATAAAATATATTCCAAAATGTAAAAAGAGTAAACATACAAAAATTCGATACAAGTGACACTTGCATAAAGCGTATGCAACTCCCTTTTTTAATGGACAGAAGCAATATTCCACGTTATTATGCGATGATTTCCCATAACCACCATGAATATGTGAGAAAAAATGAACACCGAACAACAGCATATACACAAAGTTAAAGTAGATTTTGCCTATTTAGATGCACAAGGCTATATAAAACCTCATGGGTATCAACATATTATAGGCAAGGTCATTGACGAGCATTTAAGCTTGTATAAGCTAGATTTTAGCTCCTGCTTAGAAAAAAATCTGGGCTGGGTTTTGGTGAGTTTACATGTGGACATAAAAAAACATATTCAAGGCTGTGCCAATTTACACATCCGCACCTGGCATAGTGAGCGTAAACGCCTGTACTTTAGACGTGAACTTGAAGCTTTTGATGCTAGCGGCGCTATGGTTTTCGTGGCCACTATCTACTCCGTCCTTATGGATTTTAGCACGCAAAGCATCTACAGAAAATCTGAACTCCCCTTTACCCTTGAAAGCCCTCATGCTGAATTTACCTTAGACGTAGCTCCAGTATTCAAAGAAAAGCCAATCTTTGAAAAAGTGGGAGAACGTACAGTATTACGTAGCTTTATTGATGCTTTTGGGCATGTAAATAATTGTCGCTACGGAGAATTTATTTTTGACGCACTCTCAGATGAACATGCAGATATGTATAAAATTCAAGCTTTTAGCATATATTTTTGCTCAGAATTAAAGCTTCATGATATCTTTCATATGGAAGAAAACATTAACGATAAAATCACCTTGCACGGTCATAATGTTTCTGCCCAAAAAACAGCCTTTTTCGCAGAAATTTTCATGAAAAAACCTAATGTAGCTTCAATACACCCACTACACCTAAAGAAAACTTAAAAAAACAAATATATAAACAAACCTTTAAGCCTTTATATTGACATCCCCCCCTTTCTAGTACCTAATATAAGCTATCTATCCTTAATAAAATACAAAATTACTAGTTTGTATTTTTTACTTGGAGGACAAATGTCAAATCAAGCGCTTACCAAGGACTTTGAAACCCTTTTGGGCAAAGAACATGTATTTTCTTCCGAGGCAGACAGACAAAGCTATGCCTATGACTCTGCCGTCCTCCAGCACATTGTGCCCTCACTGGTGGTTCGTCCCACCACAATAGAAGCCCTTGGCGCCACGGTGAAAAAACTTTATGGCCATGGCATACCCATGACTGTACGCGGCGCCGGTACCAATCTTTCCGGTGGCACCATTCCCGATAGCCCTGAAAATGTCGTTATTCTCACCAATGCCTTAACAAAAATTATAGAAATCAACCGTGAAGACTTGTACGCCATTGTGGAACCGGGCGTAGTAACCGCACACTTTGCCGCACAAGTGGCTAAAGCTGGCCTTTTTTATCCTCCAGACCCAGGGTCACAAGCAGTGTCCACCATGGGCGGTAATATTGCTGAAAATGCCGGCGGCCTACGCGGCTTAAAATATGGCGTTACCAAAGACTATCTCATGGGCCTTGATTATTTTGATGCCACAGGAGAGCGCGTCACGTCCGGCTCCCGCACGGTGAAATGCGTCACAGGCTACAATCTTGCCGGCCTCATGGTACAGTCTGAAGGAACCCTAGGCATTATTTCTCAAGCCATCATAAAGCTTGTTCCACCGCCTAAAGCCAGTAAGGCGCTCATGGCCGTATTTGATTCCATGCAAGATGCCGCTGAAGCTGTGGCCGGTATTATTGCGGCCCACGTGGTACCTTGTACCATGGAATTTCTTGATAATAATACCATTGTTCGAGTGGATGATTACACCAAAGCAGGGCTACCCCGCCATGCCGCTGCCATTTTGCTCATTGAAGTGGACGGACATCCTGCTCAAGTTGCAGACGAAGCTGAAGTTGTGGAAAAAGTTTTACAACAATGCAAAGCTACACAAATTCACGTAGCTAAGGACGCAGCAGAGAAAACAAAACTTTGGGAGGCGCGCCGCATGGCCTTGCCTGTGCTTGCTCGTTGCAAGCCCACCACCGTCTTAGAAGATGCCACCGTACCCCGTTCAAAAATCCCTGCCATGATGTAAGCCCTTAATAACATAGCCGCTAAGTATCAATTGGAAATTGGCACCTTTGGTCACGCCAGCGATGGTAACTTACACCCCACCATTTTATGTGACAAACGCAACGCACAAGAATTCCGCCGCGTTGAAGAAGCTGTGGATGAAATCTTTGACGTAGCCCTTAGCCTTGGCGGCACACTTTCAGGCGAACACGGCATTGGTACAGCCAAGGCCAAGTGGCTTGAAAAAGAAACCTCTAAAGGCACTATCCTCTTTTCCCGTCGCTTGCGCAAAGCTCTCGACCCCAAAGGCTTACTCAACCCCACTAAATTGGTAAGCATCTAAAGAGAAAGGAAAATAAAAAGGGGAATATGGTGACAGATTTACAACGATTAGCCGCCCAGCTCATGAGCCTCGACGATCGTATCATAGCCTATATGAAATGCGGTCTCTGCCAAGCGGTGTGCCCTACCTTTGGCGCTTCTATGATGGAAGCCGATGTGGCCCGTGGCAAGCTTGCCTTGGTGGATAATTTAGCCCATAGGCTCATTGAAGATCCACAAGCAGTGGCCCATAAATTGGGACGCTGTTTGCTGTGCGGCTCGTGTCAGGCCAACTGCCCTTCCGGTGTGCAAATTATTGATGTTTTCTTAGAGGCGCGTGAAATAGTTTTTGCGTATGTGGGCTTGCATCCACTTAAGAAAATCATTTTCCGTACTTTATTGGCGCGCCCCAGCATGTTTAACCTTGCCATGCGTGTGGGGGTTCCTTGTCAAAGCCTTCTATTTCGCAAGGCACACAATGCCCAAAAAACCAGCCGTGCGCCTTTATTGGATAAAATAATCGGCTCGCGTTATATACGCCCCCTAGCTCAAAAACCTTTGCATGCCACTCAAGGCAACATCAACACCCCTGCCGGTAAAAGCAATATAAAAGTAGCTTTCTTCCCCGGCTGTCTGGGGGATAAATTATATACCCACATGAGTGAAGCCTGCCTTAAGGTATTGCATCATCACGGCGTGGGTGTGTACATGCCTAAAGGGCTTGCCTGTTGCGGTATTCCCGCCATCACTTCCGGCGATGTTACCGGTATGTTAGCACAAACCAAGGTCAACCTTACTCAACTTGCCAAGGAGCCATTTGACTACCTTATCACCCCTTGCGCTTCCTGCACGGCTACCCTTAAAGAATTTTGGCCCCGTTATGCTCCGCGCATGGAAGCCAAAGAAAGGCAACTTGTGGCAGAGATAGCCCCAAAAGCTATGGATATTAGCGCCTTTCTTGTGAATGTGCTCGGTATTACATTAGAAAAACAAAAAGAAACCCCTAATGCCAGCAAAGTCACCTATCACGATCCTTGTCACTTGAAAAAATCCCTTGGCGTCAGTGCTGAGCCTCGCATTGTGGCCCAGCTTAACCCTAACTATACTTTAGTAGAAATGAACGAAGCAGATCGATGTTGCGGCTGTGGTGGTTCTTTTAACCTTTTTCATTATGATTTTTCCGCACAAATTGGTCAGCGTAAGCGCCAAAATGTGGTGGAAAGCGGCGCGCAAGTAGTAGCCACCGGCTGCCCGGCCTGCATGATGCAATTGGAAGATATGCTTTCACAAAAAGGCGACACTGTACAAGTAAAGCATTGTATCGAATTATATTCAGAATCCTTACCCAATCCATAAGAGTTGTTATCATGAGTCAAGACTCCCTATTTGAAACCTTTTGCGCCAAGGCCGCCGTGGTGGGTGCAAAGGTTAGCTGTGTAAAAAATGAAGACGAAGCTTTAGCCTATGTGCTTCACGTGACTGAAAGTAAAAAGCCTTGCGAAATTCTGGCCCATGAACCAAATACAGAAAAAGGCCCCCTCACTGGCGACGGTATTCCTACGCGTTTGAATCGCATTGTGACAGCCCCCGGCCTTGAGCCAGCTTTGTATGCTAAACTTGAAAAAGCCTGTGTAGATAAAGGCTATATATGCCTTGAAAAAGGCCTGCGTAACTACCTTGCCGGCGTGGATATTGGCTTTGGTACAGCAGAATGTGCCGTAGCCGCTTCCGGCACCTGCTTGATAAATTCTGACAGTGAAGAAAAACGCCTTGCCACCATGGTCAGCGAAATTTGCATTTTCATGGTGAAAAAATCCACCATATATGCTGAGCTTTCTGACATCACCCCTATATTGCGTGAAATGCAACAAAAGCCCGGAGCTTATTCAGCTTTTATTTCCGGACCCAGCCGTACCGCAGACATTGAACGCGTTCCCGCGGTGGGCGTACATGGACCTTTAGAGCAACATATTCTTGTTTTGGAGGACGCATAATGCATAAAGCCCCAAAAAATCTTAATGAATACGGACAACAATTAGACGAAGCCTTAGACAACAGTTTTTTGCGCAAAACCTTAGATACTTTTGCTGTGGCCTATAAGGCCAATCGTGAACAGGTCTTTAAGCACATTGATGCCCCTGAAATCATCAAAAAAATTGCTTGTGTAAAAGACCATGCGGCGCAAAATCTTGAAACTTTGTATGAAGAATTTAAAAAAAATACCGAAGCCAAGGGCGTTATTGTACACCGCGCCGCCACAGCCACAGAAGCCAATGAAATCATTGCACGCATTGCCAAAGATGCCCATGTTAAACGCGTGGCGAAGTCTAAATCCATGACCAGTGAAGAAACGCAGCTCAATATCCATCTTGAAGCGCAAAACTTTCATGTGGATGAAACTGACCTTGGTGAATATATTATCCAATTGCGCGGCGAGGGCCCTTCGCATATGGTCATGCCCGCCATTCACCTTTCTCGCTATGAAGTGGCCCATGACTTCTCTAAGGTAACCGGCGAAAAAGAAGATCACGATGTGGATCACCTTGTGAAAGTGGCACGTAAAGAATTACGCACGACGTTCATTGAAGCGGACATGGGCGTCACAGGTGCTAACTTCTGTGTGGCAGAAACAGGCGCTTTTGCCACCTGTACCAATGAGGGTAATGCTCGCCTTGTATCTACCCTTCCCCGCGTGCACGTGGCCATTGCCGGTTTGGATAAACTCATCCCCACCTTGGATGATGCCATGAACGCTTTGCAAATTTTACCACGCAATGCCACAGCCCAGCTTCTCACCACCTATGTGACCTGGTTCACAGGCCCCGGTGAATGGAAGGGTTCTGAAAATCCGGATGAGAAAAAAGAAATGCACCTGGTATTTTTGGACAATGGTCGTAGCGCCCTTGCCAAGGATGAGCTTTTCTCTCAAATCTTCCGCTGTGTGCGTTGCGGCGCTTGTGCCAATGTATGCCCCGTGTACCGCCTTGTGGGCGGACATCGCATGGGTTATATCTACATTGGCGCCATAGGCCTTATTCTTACCTACTTCTTCTACGGCAAAGAAAAAGCCAAAGTGTTGGCCCAAAACTGTGTTAATTGTGAAGCTTGCAAGCATATTTGCGCCGGCGGCATTGATTTACCACGCCTTATTCGTGAAATTCGCGTGCGCCTCAACGATGAAGATGGCGCTGCTGTGGAAGCAACACTATTAAGTGCTGTTATGAAAAATCGTAAGATGTTTCATAGCCTCTTAACATTTGTTAAATACGCACAATTGCCCGTCACTGGCGGCAGTGACTATCAACGACACTTACCCAACATCTTCTTTGGTAAGCAAAAATTCAAAGCTCTACCTGCCATTGCCAAAACTTCCTTCCGCGACGAATTTGAAAAAATTCAGCCTAAACTTTCACAGCCTCGCTTTAAAATAGCTCTCTTTGCCGGCTGTGCGCAGGATTTCATTTATCCTGAACAGCTTAAAGCCGCCGTGGGACTTTTTTCCAAGCATAATGTGGCTGTGGACTTCCCCATGGAGCAAAGCTGCTGTGGCCTTCCCTTGGAAATGATGGGACAAAGAAAAGCCTCCATTTCTGTGGCTCAGCAAAATATTATGGCCTTTGATTCTCATCAATACGATGCCATTGTAACCCTATGCGCCTCTTGTGCAGCGCATTTAAAACATACCTATGTGGAGCTTGTGGGCGCTGACAGTAATGCAGATGCCGCCACCCAAACACGCTGTGCGGCTTTTGTGGAAAAAGTCACGGACTTTAGTTCTTTTGTGCATAACACATTGGGGCTTACTGCCGAAGACTTTACCAAAAGCTCTGAGAAAGTGACCTACCATGCTTCTTATCATCTTTGCCGCGGCCTTGGCGTGACTCAAGAGCCTCGCGCACTCATAAACCATGCCGCAGAATATGTAGCCAGCAAGGAAGAAGATGTCTTTTGTGGCTTTGGGGGCTCCTATTCCATGAAATTCCCCGGCATTTCCAAAAATCTTCTGAAAATGAAGCTCAATAATGCCAAAGAAACAGGCGCAGCGCGCCTTGTGGTGGATTGCCCCGGCTGTATTATGCAAATTCGCGGCGGAGCAGAAAAAGAACAACAAGACCTAAAAGTTACGCATATTGCAGAACTTCTTGCAGAGAATTTACGTAAATAGCATTTGTTTATACAAAATCGCCCTAAGGTAGGTGCTTAGGGCGATTTTGTATATTTTTGGACGGTTCCTTGTGAATCCTCGTATTCTTGAAACTGGATTCTACATTATTTCCTCAGCTATTTTGACAAATCTTCTTCTGTAACATTTATTTGTACAAGGTGAGTTTCATTTTTCACCAAGACCACAGAAGCCTGTTCAACTTCTAACTGACTATGCTCTCTATCTTCTTCTACATTATATTCTTTAATAAAAATATCCCAGCAAGTAATGAAGAGAACCGCCAATAAAGGCCCTATGATAAAACCATTCATACCAAGCAAAGCAAAGCCGCCCAAAGTGGAGAGAAGCACTAAATAGTCCGGCAAACGTGTATCTCTCCCCACCAAGATGGGGCGCAAGACATTGTCCACAAGGCCAATAACTGCCACTCCAAATACCGATAAAATAATGGCGGACTGAACATCACCTGTGGCAAAGAAGTAAATGGCCACCGGCCCCCACACAAGGCCTGCACCAATCATGGGCACAAGGGAGAGCAATGTCATAATCCCCCCCCATAAAATGGGTGCTTGTACATCTAAAAACCAAAAAATAATCCCGCCAAGCATACCTTGCACAAGAGCCACCACCAGTGAACCGTTAATGGTAGCCTTGGTCACTTCAGAAATTTTTTGAAATAATATGGCTTCACGTCTGTCGCCCAGCGGCAAAGCTTTGTGAAGTAATTGAATAATATATTCCTTATCACGCAAGGTGAAAAAAGAGATATACAATAATAAGCCCACTTGAGCGATGATATTTAACGTTTCTGCGCCAATGGCCACAGCTTGCTGACCAATATATTTACTTAAAAAAATGACTAGTTCCGTTACCTTTCCTTGCAAACCTTCTGGATTTATATTCATTCTATCCATATATTCTTGCACTAAGGGAAATGAAGCTTTAACTTTATCAAAATAGACATTTACATCTATTTTACCGCTATTTAAACCTTGATATAAAGCCAAGCCTTGTTCTAAAAACTCGCTGGCAATAAATAAGAAGGGAATAACCACAATAACCACAGTTAAAAATAAGGTCAGCAAAGCTGAAAGATTGGGTCTGTGAGTTATTTTCACAAAATAATTTTGTAGTTTAGAAAAAATAATGGTTATGGCCACAGCCCAAAAAATAATGCCAAAAAAGGGAAACATTAGCACCAAAAACGCCAAACTAACAATGACTAAAAGCCATATAAACGATTTATATTCTATATTTGCATTCATAATTTCGCCTCAATCTGTGTGTTAAAAATTTAAAGTAAGCACAATACTATGAGCGTAGAAAACTTTATACAAAATGTAAAGCTAAGTACAAGATAAAGAAAAAAAGCTTTGCACTATGAAAAGGCTACGCGTAGCTCTTGACGTATACATTTTATGCACTATACTACTTTAAAGACAATTTTACTCCCCTTGTAGCATACTTTTTGCCCTAAGAGACACAATGACAAACTCTGTGCCCATATTTTTATTAACAGGACTTTCCGGAGCAGGAAAAACCACTTTGGCCCAGCTTACAGTTGCCCGTTTAAGCCAAAGTAATCATCGAGCCCTCATGCTTGATGGTGATATTATGCGCAAAACCCTGTGTGCTGACTTAGGCTTTTCTTTGCAAGATAGAACCGAGAATCTACGAAGAGTGGCGCAAGTGGCAAAGCTTTTTGCAGAGCAAGGTTTTAGCTCTTTGTGCTCTTGTATTGCTCCCTTACAAGAGCAAAGGTATATGTTTCGTGAAATTATAGGCCAGCATTATCATGAAATTTTCATTCAATGTCCTTTAGATATTTGTCAAAATAGAGATGTAAAAGGCCTTTATGCCAAAGTGCAGCGCGGTCTTATTGCAGAATATACCGGCATTGCCTCGCCGTATGAAGAGCCGAAAAATCCCCACCTTGTCTTACCTACGCACAAACAAAGCGTACAAGAAAGTGTAAATTCATTAGAGCAATATATATTGAAGTATATTTAGGAGTAAGCCATGCCTTATGTAAATATTAAAGTCACAGGCGGCGAGCATGCCCCAACCGCAGAACAAAGAGAACAAATAATCAAAGAAACCACAGACATGCTGGTTCGCATTTTAGGAAAAAACCCACAAACCACCGTGGTGATTATTGAAGAAGTCCCCACTACCCATTGGGGTATTGGCGGCGAAAGCGTGGCTGAACGCTTAAAAAATTCTTAATAGAGTAATAACTACAATGACAAAACTCTTTTTACTTTCCCCTAAACGCACAATGCGTACAGCTACGGCCCCCGTCTTTACCAAAGAGTTCTGTATGTGTAGTTTTGTTATGCTCGCACTACTCTTGCTCACGCTTATAAATACCTCTTTTGCTAACGCAACTGAGCATAAGCAAGAGCAACACATAGATTTTCCACATAAAGACATTACTGTAGTGGTGCCTTTTTCTCGTCATGGGGGCGCGGATATTACCATGCGTATGTTAGCGCAAGTTTCCGCACAATATTTGCAAGGGAAAGCGCTTGTTGTAAAAAATATCCCTGGCGAAGGTGGGCTTGTAGGTCAAGCAGAAGTGGCCAGCACAAAAAACGACGGCTATACCTTGCTTTCCTACACCAATTCAATCATAGCAAACCCTCTCTTTAAAGAAGCCCCTTATACTTCGGAGGATTTCATCCCCCTGCTCATGTTTTGTTTTGACCCTCAAGTACTTGTGGTTCCGGCTTCATCCCCCTATACGGATTTACAACATTTCTTACGCGAAGCCACAGAAAAACGCATGCGCCTTGTAACACCCGGTCATTCCACAGCCCATCACCTCACCTCTCTTGCTTTTGAAAAGCATTTTGGCTTTAACTTTAGTTATATACATACTACATCCGGAGCTAACCAAGCAGAACATTTAGTCAATAAATACGTATCTGCCGCCTTTATGACCTATGGAGAGGCCGCAAAGTATATTCAAGGCGGTTCTTTGCGTGCTTTAGGTATTATGTCTAATGAAAATTATGATGGCGCAGAAAGTATACCCCATTTTTCCAGCGTAGGATTTACCTCAGAATGGGGCTCTTTTCGAGGTGTGGGAGCGCCCAAAGACACCCCAGAACATATTGTACAATTTCTGAAAAAAAATTTGCTGGCAATGAGCCAAGATGCGAATTTTATACATACCATGAAAAAGGCTGGCTACCCACATCTTGTATTAAATGATGTAGAATTTATACAATTTATTGATCAACACGAAGACGCTCTTCAAAAGCTAAAACCTCTCTTGCATCCTTAAGGGGCCTATTTTTCGCAAAAAGAAAAATGTGTATCTATCTCCTCTTCCCCTGCTATTTTACTGAAAATTAAACAAAATACGCTCTAATCCCCTTGAGGCACCGCGTAAAAACTTACTCCCAAGTAAGAAGAATTTTCCTGCACATATAACAGAAAATCCTCTCTAGATACCTTTTCTCTACGCCTGCTGGCATGATACAATTGCCCCTGCCATAATATGCCCATATGTGTCACTAAAGTTTGTTTTTCCTTTTGTCCCGACCATGTATTTTCAGAAAGCTCTTTCATAAAAAACACCACCATAAAATCGGGCAAAGAGTGCATAAATTGAGCATTCAAATGCTTTACTGGAACATAGGCTATGGAAGCTTGTGCAAAGGGAGGTTTTTGCAACACTTTTCGCTCATAAGCATTATCTTTGTAAGGCACAAAAGCATTACCTAAAAACCACTCTCGCTTATGCAAAGCAAAGTTACTTTGCAGAGTTTGAGGTAAAGGATATTCCACAAGAGTCTTTGCTGCAACGCATTAGGAATCCAATGATATTCCATAAAATGCGCCCGCATAAAGAAATCAACTTCGCTATTGATATAGCGTATTTTCAACATATTCTCCTGAAAAGACGTACCTGAACGCTGCTCTTCATATTGAGCCAAAATTGTTTCTACATAAGTAGTACAGTCAAAGCCATATGTCGCAGAAGGTGGCATATAAGCCGTAATTGTATCCTCTCCTAGAGGATTTACCTTATTAAGGTGCATCCAAATAAAATTGTAATGCATTGCTTTGGCTTGAAAAAAGTACAATAATGCAAAAATTTTTACTAAAAGTCCGAAATCATCTACATAGACTCATAAAGTACACCATTTTCCGAACGCAACATGCCTTTGAGATTCTCTTGAACAATAAAGAAACATTATTATACTAATATATTACACAACAACAAGAGGTACAATAGATGAACAAGAGTACGCATTAGGCCCAAAAAAAGAGCAACCGGTAAAAGCTGCTCTTTTTTAATCACTAAAAAGCACGGGTGTCATAGTCAAAGCACTGTGAAGCAATTAAAATACGATTATCGTAGCACTGCTTTAACTTATACTTCTTTCCATCTACAACGCGTTCAGCCTTTTGTAAAACGGCATCCCAAACTTTCCAATACGAAGCCTGCCTTGGCCCCTGCTGCAACACGTCAATATACTCTTGTGGAATACCCCACTTACGCAAGTCTAAACTCTTGGCAACCCATTGTGGCACACGCGATGTCTTTCTCATACCTGACCTCCAAACTTTACGAGGTTTCCGTCTTTGCAAGTCTCGCCATGTATTAAAATAAAAAAATAACAATATCTAAAACCAGCTCAACACAAGGGAGTTTCGCAAATCCTAAAAATCGTCACACTTACTTAAGAGATAAGACCTTATTTGTCATTGTCAAAGGTTACGAGCATATTTTTATTTTGCAGTGCCACTTCAGTATAAATAGCAAAAAAAACCTTGTTTTACGCACAAAATTCTTGTAGATTCGTTCAAAATATGCAAGCAGTAGTAATGAGTAAACACTTCAAGGCAAAATGCGGCATCATGTGATTTTTTGCACTTTCATCCATTATAGTACTTTTTGAGGTTTTTTGTGCACGACTTAAGCTCTTTTGAAAATTCAGCTATGTATGCCTTTTTGCAACAACTTTTTGGTAGTAGCAAGCAAGTTCTTTGTTGTTACAATGAGTGCGGAGACATCTTATATTGTACTGAAGCCTATTTAACTTTTTTTGGCGCGCAGTCACTACAAGAAATAGTTAGCAATTTCAGCAACTTCAACCCCATAACACAAAGACATGGGCGTTGCTCTTCTGCTGTGTGCAAAGAACACTTAGCCAAAGCTTTCAATGATAGTACGGCCTCCTTCATTTGGGAACATAACTTGGCCGGCGGTAAAAAAGTACAAGTGCAATATGCTCTTACGCGCATGGAATTTAACGGAATTCCCTTTGTAAGTGCCATCTTACTGGGCACGCAAAACAACCTCCCAACCCTAGAAGACTTCTACTATCAAGATAAAAACGTACGCAGTATAGTAGAAACATGCCCCCTTGCCATTTGCCTTTGGAACAAAGCGCACACCCTTATTGATTGCAACCGCAGCTTTATGCAGCTTTTTGGCATTGACAGTAAGGAAGAGTATGCTTTATCCCCGCAAAATTTTTATCCTGTCGCGCAACAAAATGGCATGTACTCCAGCGACTATTCCAAACAGCTTTTAGAAGCGGCTTTTGCTGAAGGCAGTAGTGACGGCGACTGGCTGTGGCGAGATAAAATGGGTGCACTTATTCCTACCTTTACGTCTTTGCGTCGCGTCACCTATGGCGGTGAGGAAATGGTTGCGGAATATATTTATGATTTGCGCAGCTTACAAGAAAGTCAACATCGAGCCACACAGGCAGAGTTACGCAATCAAATTGTTTTGCAAGCCATGCCCCTTTCCATGTCCTTTTGGGATAAAAATTATAATCTTATAGATTGCAATGCGGCCAGCATTAAACTTTTTGGCTTTAAAGATAAAGATGAATACATTGCCAAGTGCCATGAAGTTTCGCCAAAATTCCAACCAGATGGATCTCCCAGCTTACGAACCCTACACAAAAAATTTGACGAAGCCATGGCCAAGGGTGTCAGTCATGTGCAGTGGATGCACCAACAACCAGACGGAACCCCCATACCTGTGGATAAAACATGCGTTAAGGCAAACCTCAATCACGAAGATGTACTCATTACCTTTTCTCGTGACATGCGCGACGTGGTGGCCAGCAGAAAAGAAGCGCAAGAAGCTGAAGCACGCAATAAGAGCATGCTGGAATCCATGCCCCTTGGCGTGCATTTTTGGGATGAAAATTTAGAGCTCATTGACTGCAACAATGAAAGTTTAAAACTCTTTGGCTATGAGACCAAAGAAGATTTTTTAGCTAATATTTCCACTATGTATCCACCCAAACAACCCAATGGGCAAGATTCCTTTGCCTATATGAAAGCACACCTAGAAAAAGCTCTTCAGGATGGGTATGCGCATACAGAATTTTCATTCCTGTATCGACGTAATGAAGAATTAAACTTTTTGCCCGTGGAAATTATATTTACCCGTACTAAATATAAAAAATCTTACGGCGTGCTCTGTTACTGCCGTGATTTGCGCGCGCACAAAGCCATGCTGGCTGAAATTCAAATGGTAGAAGATGACCTGCGTACGGCCAAAAATATTGCTGAAAAAAATGCAGCTGCCAAAAGTGAATTTTTAGCCAATATGAGCCATGAAATTCGCACTCCCATGAATGGCATGCTGGGCCTTTTGCATCTTTTGTCGCAAACGCCATTACAAGCAGAACAAGACAAATATGTGCAAAAATCCCTTACTTCTGCTAAAAATTTATTACGCATCATTAATGATATTTTAGATTTTTCTAACTTAGAAGCTGGGCGCTTTGAATTTGAAGAATGCCCTTTTAATGTGTATGAAACCTTTACAGATATTAAAGAGCTTTACATCCATTCAACAGAAAAAAAAGACATAACATTCCACGCCCATATGCGGGAAAGCCACGATCTTATCCTTGGGGATGAATTAAGACTAAAACAAGTGCTTTTCAATATGCTGGATAATGCTTTTAAATTCACAGCTGCAGGCTCCATCACCTTGTGTGTAGAAGAGCAGTGGATTAATAGCAGACGGAAAAAATTTATTTTTTCTGTGAAAGACACAGGCATAGGCATTGCTCAAGAAGATGTAACACGCATTTTCTCTGCCTTTTCCCAAGCAGATAGCTCCTTTACTCGCGCCTATGGTGGCACAGGATTAGGCCTTGTTATTTCGCAAAATATTATTCATATGCTTGGCGGAGAGATTTGGGTAGAAAGCGAAAAGGGCAAGGGGTCAACTTTCTATTGCACGGCTGTCTTTGATGTTATTCAAACTTTAGAGCCCTACAAAGCGCCTACATCCCATGCAGAGAATTCAGAAAGGGAGCAAACAGAAGCGCAAGAAGCAGCTTGCCGCAACACGCCAGAAGCTTCGTCTGCAGAACAACAAGAAGACACCTTAAACAAGACTGTTGACGCAACGCATTTACTCCTTGTGGAAGATAATGAAATCAACCAAATGGTAGCCGAAGAAATTCTGTTGCACATGGGCTATACGCTAGATATAGCTAATAATGGGCAAGAAGCTTTAGAAATATTAGAAAAAAAGCACTATGATTTAGTACTTATGGATATTCAAATGCCCATCATGGACGGCCTCACCGCCGCCAGCAAAATTCGCGAGCAGGAAAAATTTGCTCAACTGCCCATTGTGGCTCTGTCTGCACACGCACTTAAAGAAGATAAAGAAAAAAGCCTTGCTCACGGCATGAATGCACATGCCACCAAACCCATTGTTCCCCAAGAGCTGTCTGATACCATTGCGTATTGGGTAGAAAAAAGCCGTAACAAGCTCATATAGCAAGAGCATTATACAGAATCCTCAGCCTCGTAGCGCCTTAGTTACGGGGCTTTTTTACGTCCTCCTTCCAGCGATAGGCATAATTTACCTGTTTACGTGGTATACTTATTGCTTCTCCCTATTTATTCTGCCTAGGCTTTATACAATCTTTCCCAAAAAGCATGGCAAACACTAAAAGTCACCATTTGATTTTGAGGAGAACACCATGTCCATATCAAGTATTTCTGGCGCCAATCCCTATGCCAATATCTTCTTTGATACTGCCGCACAAAATCGTGTAGCAACGCTTGTTAATGGTCAAGGTAGCAGTGACACCATAAGCTTTTCTCCAGAAGCCATGGAAATGCTTCAAGCTTCTAAGATTGAGCAACCCGCATCTCTAGAAGCTAACATGGATTTTGGACAAGAAAATGAACACGACACTTCTTTGCATGATAAAACTTCCGGCGAAGAAGGCCTCACAGAACAAGCCCTTGCCGGTGGTATGAAGGGCGGCAAGAGAAAAGATAGTAGCGACAGCAGTGAAGATGATGAAACTGAAACCACATTAACAGAAGATTGGTACGAAACTTC
>CAYJPR010000022.1:0-17282 GCA_964372075.1 uncultured Desulfovibrionaceae bacterium
GGGGTCTGGGGGGAAACCTTTTCTTCAGAAAAGGTTTCCCCCCATAAAATAAGTATAATAAAAAATCCCGGCATTGCTGTCGGGATTTTTTCATATACTTATTTCAAGATGTTCTTAATAGCGGTAGTGGTCAGCCTTGAAGGGGCCATTCACAGGCACGCCAAGGTAGTCAGCTTGTTCTTGGGTAAGAGTAGTGAGCTTTACGCCAAGACGTTCAAGGTGCAAACGGGCCACGTCTTCGTCGAGGTCTTTGGGTAAGGTGTACACTTTCTTTTCTAAAGTAGTGTCGCTGGCTAAGCGAATTTGGGCTAGCACTTGGTTGGTGAAGCTGTTGGACATAACAAAGCTGGCATGACCGGTGGCGCAACCAAGGTTTACAAGGCGGCCTTCGGCAAGTACCACAATGGAGCGACCGCTTTTGAGGGTCCACTTGTCCACTTGGGGCTTAATGTTTAAGCAGGTGATGCCGTCGGTATCTTCTAAGTAGCTCATTTCAATTTCATTATCGAAGTGGCCAATGTTGCACACAATGGCTTCGTCCTTCATGCCTTCCATGTGCGCACCGGTGATAACGTGGAAGTTACCTGTGCAGGTTACAAAGATATCGCCTTCAGCAAGGGCGTCTTCCATGGTGGTGACTTCATAGCCTTCCATGGCGGCTTGCAGGGCGCAAATGGGGTCCACTTCGGTAACAAGTACGCGAGCGCCAAAGCCACGCATGGATTGAGCGCAACCCTTACCCACGTCGCCGTAACCAATAACCACAACTACCTTACCGGCAATCATGATATCTGTGGCGCGCTTAATGCCGTCAGCCAAGGACTCGCGGCAACCATAAAGATTATCAAATTTAGACTTGGTCACAGAGTCGTTCACGTTGAAAGCGGGGAAGAGCAATTTGCCTTCTTCAGCCAATTGGTACAAGCGGTGTACGCCGGTGGTGGTTTCTTCAGAAACGCCCTTGATGTTGGCGGTGAGGCGGTGGAAACGCTCTTTATCGTTAGCATAGGAAAGAGCTAAACGATGCATAACAATTTGGAATTCTTTATTGTCGTACTTCTTTTCCAAAAGGCTGGGGTCGTTTTCCACTTCTACACCTTTGTGCAACATAAGGGTCACGTCGCCGCCATCGTCTACGATAAGGTCTGGGCCGGAGCCATCAGGCCAGGTCATAGCCATCTCTGTGCACCACCAGTATTCTTCTAAGGTTTCGCCCTTCCAAGCAAAAACTTTTGCATAACCAAGCTCTGCAATGGCAGCGGCGGCATGGTCTTGAGTGGAGAAAATATTGCAAGAGGCCCAGCGAATGTCTGCGCCCAGTTCATATAAGGTTTGAATGAGCAGGGCTGTTTGAATGGTCATGTGCAAAGAACCGGTAACTTTCAAACCTTTAAGAGGCTTGGAAGCGCCGTACTTGGCAATGCATTGCATAAGGCCGGGCATTTCGCGCTCGGAAAGTTGCATTTCTTTTTTACCAAAATCGGCAAGGCTAATGTCGGCAACCTTATAATTAAGGCTTAAATCAAGGGCTTGAGCTTGAGACATGGAAAACTCCTTTAACATGCTTTTTTTGCCACGACCAAAAGCAGGTCGAGGTTTTTTTGTACAGAATTACGTTGAATATGGGCCAAAGTGAGGCCGGCATCTTGCACAAAACCTTGTAGAGTGTCTTGGTCAAAACCAAGCCAGCGATCTCCAAAGCTTTCGCGCATTTTCTCATTATTATGTTTGTCAAAATCGGCAATGAATACCGAACCGCCGGGGCGTAAAATACGTTGCACTTCTTTTAAGGTATGCAAGGGGCTGGAAAGATGATGTAAAACAAGGTTAATGCAGGCAAAGTCTGCCTCGCCATCGCGCAAGGGAAGATGGTCTAACTCGCCAATGCGTAAGGAAACGCGCTCTTCTTGTGGAGAAGTGGCGCTGCTGTTTTCCGGGGCAAAACGGCGTCTGGCCAGCTCTATCATGCGCGGGCTACCATCCACGCCCACCACAGAATGTGCGTGGGGCAAAAGCTTTTCCAATACAGAACCTGTGCCGCAACCTAGGTCCACGGCTAAATTACAAGGACTTGGCATGGCATGGCATACGGCATGGGCAAGGTCAAAGGACCCCAAAATCTCTTCATTGAGCATATCCCAATCTTCGGCAATGGCATTGAAAAACTGCCTTGTGCGTAGGGCTCTTTCTTCTATACAACGTGCCCCTAAGTGCACATCATTTTGCATAAGAGCCGTGGCATCCACAAAGGGAAGAATGGATTTAATAAAATCTTGCGCCGCCCCTTCTTTGCTCACCGTATAAAAAACCCAGAGTCCGTCACGGCGCCATTGTAAAAGATTGGCCTCAGTGAGGATTTTCAAATGACGAGAAATGCGCGATTGACCCATTTGTAAAATACTGACCAATTCATTGACGGAAAGTTCATAATGGGCCAGCACATGCAAAAGGCGCAAACGCGTCTCATCGGCAAGGGCTTTGAAGTAATGTAGGGCTTGGGACATGGTTTCCTCATGGGGTTATCAAGAAAGCTTGATATGTATATCTGCTTTTTCAAATATAGGCAAGTGCTCATTTGCATATTGACAGTGTGACAATTTTCACTAGTATAGGTAGAGTGGAAAAAGTAGGAAAATGTATTTTACATGACGCATAAATGCGTATGGACTTAGTCGATACTGGATGACGTTTTCTATGTGTATTTTTTAAATTCTGACTATATAGCGAGGATATATGTACTTAACCTATGATGTGTATGCAGAAATTCGAGACTTGGCGCGCCATGCGTGGGAGCGGCAATTGCTTTCCGGTTTTAACGGCAATGTGTCCATACGTGTGGGGGAGCATATTGCCATAACTCGTAGCGGTGCGGCTAAGGGCTATTTGCAAGAAAGAGATGTGTGCATACTTGACGCCACAGGACAAGTGATAGAAACGCTGGATGAAGATGTAAGCGCTTCTTCTGAGGGCTTTATGCATGTACAAATCTATGCCCAGCGTCTTGATGTGCAGGCCATAGTGCATTGTCATCCGCGGCACTTACTGGCGCTGGAAATGAAATTGGGCGGCGCAGAGCGTACTGCTTTTTTGCATATGCCTGTGTTTGAGGCGGATATGTTGCGAGCAAGGTTAGGCTTTGTGGCGGATTTTTCCCCCGGCACGCAAGCCCTTGCTGAAGCCGTGGGCGTGTGCAGTGTGCGTCACGATGCCATTTGGATGTCTTGCCATGGGCTCACTTGCGTGGGAAAAAGTGGCATAGAAGCCTTGGCTTTGGCGGAAGAGTTGGATCATTTAGCGGCGACGCAATTATTAGCCATTTAACAGAGCGTTGAAAAAGCAATGTCTACTACGTCAAGCTATGTAGATTTCATAATAGTATATATAAAAAGGCGAGGAAATATCCTCGCCTTTTTAGTTGAAATATAGGGAAAAGTCTTAGGCTGTGCGTTGTTCCCAAGATTGCACGGTGTTCTTTAAGAGCATGGCAATGGTCATGGGGCCCACGCCGCCGGGCACGGGGGTAATGGCGTTGGCAAGGGGAGCTACAGAAGCATAATCTGCATCGCCCACAAGGCCATTTTCTGTTCTGTTAATGCCCACGTCAATGATAACGGCACCTTTTTTCACCATATCAGCGGTGAGGAAATTGGGCTTACCAAGGGCTAAGAAGATGAAGTCTGCTTCGCGGCATTCCTTGGCTAAATCTGCCGTGCGGCTGTGGCACATGGTCACGGTAGCGTTGGCAAAGGGGCCTGATTGGGAAAGCAAAAGTGCAAGGGGACGGCCCACAATGTTGGAGCGGCCCACAATAACAGCCTTCTTACCGGCTGGGGAAAGATTGTAGCGTTCTAAGAGTTCCATAATGCCGGCAGGGGTGCAAGATACAAAGCCGGGAAGGCCCAAGGAAAGGCGGCCCACGTTTTCTGGGTGAAAGCCGTCCACGTCTTTGGCTGGGGCAATGGCTAACAGGCAAGCGTCGGCATCAAGCCCCTTGGGCAGAGGCAATTGTAATAAGATACCATCCACGCTTTCATCGGCATTAAGTTTGGCAATGAGGTTAAGCAAAGCTTCTTGGGTGGTGTCCGCTGGCAAGCGATGAGGAATGGAGATAATACCCACATCGGCACAGGCCTTTTCTTTGTTGCGCACATACACTTGCGAGGCAGGGTCTTCGCCCACTAAAATAACTGCAAGACCAGGGGCGCGTTTGCCGCCTTCCATGGCTTTTTGTACTTGTGTTTGTAATTCTCCGCGCAGAGCGGCAGCTGTGGCTTTTCCGTCAATGATGGACATGTTTTTCTCCGTCCGTGTTAGTATATTTGTATTGATTGGGGGAGGGAAAACTTTTGCTAGCGCCAAAAAGTTTTCCCTCCCCCAAACCCCCACTCTTTCAAAACGCGTTTTAGGGTGCGCTCAATGAGGATAAGGGAAAAAAATTTGCTGGTGAGCGAGTTCTTTAAAAATATTTTCCTCAAAGCTCCATGTGTCGAGATGTTTTTTCAAAGAAAAAGTACTGTCACAAAGGGTTTTTTTGAGGGAGAGGGTCTGAGAGGGGGAACTTTTTTTTCCTAAAAAAGTTTCCCCTCCCAGTAAAGTAGTAAGCCTAATCTTCGTTAAGGGCAAAATATTCTGCCATCATGGGACCAAAGTAGGTGGCGCTATCTTCCAATTCTTCTTCAATGCGCAGCAATTGGTTGTACTTGGCAGTACGGTCAGAGCGGCACAAAGAACCGGTTTTAATTTGACCGGCGTTTACGCCCACAGCCAGGTCGGCAATGAAGGAATCTTCTGTTTCGCCGGAACGGTGAGAGATAACGGTGGTATAGGCCGCTTCTTTTGCCATTTCAATGGTGTCCATGGTTTCAGTCAAGGTGCCGATTTGGTTGAGCTTTACCAAGATGGAGTTGCCAACGCCTTCAGCAATGCCTTCGGCCAAAATGTCGGAATTGGTTACGAAGATATCGTCACCCACCAATTGAATGTTTTCACCAATGTTGGAGCTTAAGAGGCGCCAGCCGTCCCAATCGGATTCGGCAAGACCATCTTCAATGGAGATGAGAGGGTACTTTTCGGTGAATTCAGCTAACCAATGTACCATTTCTTCATTGTTGAAGGTTTTATTTTCGCCGGCTAAGATATACTTCCCATCTTTGTAGAATTCAGAAGCCGCAGCGTCGATGGCTAGGGCAATTTCGCTACCTGGGTTGTAACCGGACTCTTCAATGGCGCGAATGATATATTCAAAAGCTTGAGCATGGTTTTTAAGGTTAGGAGCAAATCCGCCTTCATCACCTACGCTGGTTACATGGCCGTCTGCGGCCAAGATGGTGCGCAGAGTGTGGAATACTTCTGCACCCATGCGCAAAGCATCGCGGAAGGTGTAAGCGCCCACAGGCATAATCATAAATTCTTGAATATCTAAGTTGTTGGGAGCATGAGCGCCGCCATTGATAATATTCATCATGGGCACAGGCAATACTTTGGCATTGATACCGCCAAGATATTGATACAAGGGTAAGCCCAAAAAGCTGGCAGCAGCTCTGGCTGTAGCCATGGACACACCAAGCATGGCATTGGCGCCAAGGCGAGATTTATTGTCGGTGCCGTCAAGGTCAATGAGGGAATTGTCCAATTGTACTTGGCGCAGACCGTCAAGACCAATGATGTTTTCGGCAATTTCGCCATTAACATGCTCTACAGCTTTGGTAACGCCCTTGCCGCCGTAGCGAGCTTTGTCGCCATCGCGCATTTCAAGTGCTTCGCGCGAGCCGGTGGAAGCACCAGAAGGCACAGCCGCACGACCAATATGGCCGGATTCAAGGCCTACTTCCACTTCCACAGTGGGATTGCCACGCGAGTCAATAATTTCACGACCAAGAATGGATACGATGGTACTCATGCTTTCTCCTCAATTTTAGAAGGTAGTGTTAGGGTGATGAGACGTCTTGGCTTTGTGCTCAAAGTACAGCTGGCGCAAGCCGTCTAAAATTAAGTTTGGTAAAATTGTATCAAAACAAGAGCTTACTTTGGCTATGTCTACGGCAAAGCCCCCTGTGCCTAAAATATGCACAGGTCCTGCCATTTGTTTGGCAAGGCGCTGGCTAAGGCCTTCCACCATGGCGGCAAATCCAAATAAAATGCCGTGCTGCATGCTGGAGGCTGTGTCCCTTCCGGGTACAGGCTCTGTGTCTGTGGTGTCCAAGTTTATGCGTGGCAATTTTGCCGCTTTAGAGCTGAGCGCAGCGGCTGCCGTATGGACGCCGGGAAATATGATACCACCTAGATAATCATTATTTGTGACGCAGTCAAAGGTGGTGGCGGTGCCAAAGTCTACCACAATAAGGGAAGGCACTTCAGGCATGAGCTTGCGAGCGGCATAGGCACAAATAAGTCTGTCGGCGCCCACTTCATGGGGGTTATTGTAGCAGTTTTTGAGCGGCACGGGAATATCGTGTGGCGCTGTGTAAAAAGGTACGCCCACAAAGCGTGCGCATGCTTCGCGTACTAAGGAGGTCATGCTGGGCACTACCGAAGAACATAGGCAAGCGTCAATGTTCGCGTTTTTAAGGCCGGCATGTTGCAAAAGGGTATACAAAGTAAGCCCAAAACTATCGGCTGTTTGGTCGGCGTCCGTGCGCAGGCTATAGGTGGTCTCAAGGCCATCTGCGTGAGCTAGCCCTACCTTAATGGAGGTGTTGCCAATATCAAAAAGAAGAATTTGGCTCATGGTGCGCGTCCCAAAATGCTAAAAAGGTCATGGTATGTATTGAAGTTTGCTCGTCTTTTACGGTAAAATATATATGTAAATCATTTTTTGCAAATGTACTTTTCTTTGTGCCTGACTGTGAAATATATTCACAGATTGTAAAGAATTGATATATATTTACTTAATCGGATCTGTATATATGCCCAAAGACTATGCCAGAAAATTACTTGACGGACAAGCAAAACATTTGTTAATAAGAATTTATCTCAATAAGACTTGTGGAGGTTACCATGCAAGACCAAGTATTAAAAGCCATGCAAGATGCAGGCAAGCCTGTGCGTCCCGGCGATATTGCCAAGGCTTTAAATATAGACAGTAAAGATGTTTCTAAACATATTGCTGAATTGAAAAAAGAAAATAAAGTACATTCGCCTAAACGTTGCTATTATGCCGCTGGCCCAGCACCGGAATAAAAAGTATTTTTCATCAAAAAAAGCCCTGCATATCATATGATGCAGGGCTTTTTTTGCGAAAATTTTTATTAATCGACGCTGAAAAATCACTTAATAGTCAATTAGTTGCCGTTAACAATGAGGGTTTGATGTACAAAAAGCGTGGTGTCGCTTTCGCTGTGGGTGTAATGTCCGTAATTGTTACCGCTATTATGCGCTTCCCAGCCCTGGCCAAGGCTGATGCTGCCGTCGGTATTTTTTGTGATGCCAATGCCATTGAGCATTTCTTGCATATTGTGCCCTTGAATATTGTCTCCAAGTACGGCCATTTCCATATAAGCATGTTCATTATTGCTGAACATGTCTTGTACAGAATTTACGGCATCTTTGGAGCCAAGCAGGACATCAAGAGAGCTATGGTCTTCTAAGGGATTGTTATAGGCATTGTCATTGGTGATGATGTCGCTAAGGTCCATAAAAATAAGATCATCGTCTAAATTGACCTTGTCTGCAGGTCCTAATGAGGAGAATTCAAGTGCTTGTAAGGGGGCAGAGAAAAGGTCTTCCGCTTCATCGTAGTCTTCTTCGTACACAAGGCCAAAGGAAGTGTCGAAAAAAACTTCATCAGCAGAATAGTCGAGCCCTAAATGGCTTTCGTCACTCGTATCTTCTGTCCTGTCATCAGAAAGGAGGGAAGCGAGTTTTTGCTGTGGAGAAGTGGCATGTACCATAAGATTACCTTTATATTGGAAAATCCAAAAATTACGTTCCTGTGCCGTGCAAGGCAGGACATGCTATTTATGACAAAATTGTGACAAATGTCAAGGTAAAAGCTAGGTATTGGAAGAAATAATGGTGTTTGATGGTAGTGCTTTTGCACCATAAGAGTGGGGTTTAACGCAGGGTGATAGCTTTTTGTATACTTGCAGATGCGGCTGAGAACAGCTATGTAAAGTACGCGCAAGCAGGGTGAAGAAAAGTGTTCAGTAAAGAGCTCTTGCTTCTTTTTCTTGTGACGCTTCTTTATAAAAAAGTGATATTTTAAGATGATACAAGAAAAAAAATGGCAGCATTGGATGTGGCTTTTAGCCGCCATAGTTTTTGAAGTGGCGGGTACTTCTGTTATGAAAATTTCCCATGACTGGGCTTTTGCTTGGGGCGCTGAGGCGGGGCTTTTATGCATGTGGGCTTGCCTTGGCATATCGTATTTTGCTTTGGCTAAAGCTACCTTACGCATACCGGTGGGCGTGGCCTTTGCTTTGTGGGATGCTGTGGGCTTGTTGCTTATTGTGACTATTTCCTTCTTTGTTTTGCAAGAAAGTTTAGATATAAAAACAGCGCTGGGCCTTGGCTGTGTCCTTTTGGGGGGCTTTTTGGTGCATAAGGGGACAGACCATGGAGAGGCAGAAGAAGTAACTGCAGCACAAGAAAGCAGGGATGCAGCGGCCATGAAAAAAGAGGCGCAGGTGTAGTTATGGATATTTCTACAATGAGCACCGGCTCACAAATTATAAGCTTTTCTGTGTTCTTGGTATTGGCTTCAGCTTTGTTAGATATGGTAGCCAATGTGCTTTTAGCTAAATCTCAGGGATTTCGCAAAAAAACTTTGGGCTTTACAGCCTTAGCCTTGGTGGG
Source organism: uncultured Desulfovibrionaceae bacterium (assembly GCA_964372075.1). Taxonomy (GTDB): domain Bacteria; phylum Desulfobacterota; class Desulfovibrionia; order Desulfovibrionales; family Desulfovibrionaceae; genus CAYJAD01. The sequence goes on from CAYJPR010000022.1 coordinate 8,794, forward strand.
AGTGGCTTTTTGGCTCTTATCCTTAGCTGTGAAAGAGCTCGATTTATCTGTAGCTTATGCCTTGTGGGGTTGCTTTGGTATTTTGGGTACATCGCTGTGTGGTTGGATATTTTTAGGTCAAAAAATGCGTTGGCCTGCCTTTGTGGGCATGGCATTACTTTTTTGTGGTATAGGTTTGTTGCGACTGTAAAAAAGGTGGCTCTTGGTGAAGATTCTTTTTGTGCATCATAATTATCCTGCGCAATTTCATAAATTGGCAGAGTTATTGGCGCAAGATGCGCGCCATGAGGTGTTTTTTTTATCTCTATTTCGCCGCCGTTTAGATTTAGAGGCCAAAGGGGTAAAGTGGTTACAGATACAGAGTAAGCATAAAGATCTCACGAAGATTAGCATCAATGACATGTCGCTTATTTTTGCGGAAGGGCAAGCGCATTTAAAAAAGCAGGGCTTAGAAGCGGATCTCATTCATGGACATGCCAACTTTGGCACCATAAACTATAGTAAAGAAATCTTTCCCGCCGCAAGGCAAACGGGTTTTTTTGAGTGGATGTATACTCCTGCCACAGAAAAAGAAATTCACTATACCGCATTAAAGCCGGATTTTACGGCAAGGGTGCAGCAAAGGCAGTGCAATATAGCCACCTTGGGGGCATTAGATATGGTGGATGTGGCTGTGACGGCTACCCAATGGCAAAAAGAGCAATTCCCCGCGCCGTACCTGCCTAAAATTCAAACCATGCATAATGGCATAAATACGGACTTTTTCTGTCCGGCTTTTGAGGATAGCTTGGACGCATTGCCATCCGAGTTAGCTTTTTTGAAAGGTAAGCCTGTGGTGACTTTTTTAGCTAGATCTTTAGAGCCCCATCGCGGTTTCATGAACTTTTATAGGGCTATACCTCGTATTTTAGCAAAACACCCTAAGGCGCATATTCTTATTGTAGGCGGGGATAAGGTGTCTTACTCTTTACCTTTGCCACAAGGGCAAAGTTATGTGCAGGCCATGCAACAAGAGGTGGATGTGGATGCAAGCCGTGTACATATTCTGCCCATGCAAAATTACCCTACTTATAGAGCTTTGCTCCATCTTTCTACGGTGCATGTACATTTAACGGTGCCTTTTACCACCTCTTGGTCTTTGCTAGAATCCATGAGTTGTGGTTGCACCATGGTAGGCTCTGCCACACCGCCTGTGCAGGAAATGCTACAACATGGGGAAAATGGCTTTTTAGTGAATTTTCATGATGCGCAAGATATTGCAGAAAAAGTGAACTATGCCTTAGATAAACATGCAAGTTTAGGGGCCATGCGTCAAAAAGCCAGAGAATTTGTAGTGAAAAACTATGATGAACGTTTGCTTTTACCTAAATATGTACAATGTTTGACTGAAGGTATGTAGATGAGAATTTCTTTGTGTTTTTGACCACAATTTTTCAGAACATTGACAAAGAGCAAAGCAGGGCGTATTTTTGTGCGTACTCGCTGCGTAATATGTAGAGCCTTTATGGAGTTTGCATAAGGCTTTGGGCAGTTGCGCACAATACTAAATTTAACCAATGGATACAACAATGCAAGTAAAGCTTTGGGGCGTGCGTGGTTCTTTGGCCAGTGGCGGTGAGGGCTTTATGCGTCATGGTGCTAATACCTCTTGTTACGCCATAGAAGTAGAAGCGGCGCCGTATATTCTTTTAGATGCGGGTTCTGGTATTCGTAATTTTGGAACGTCTGTTTTAGATGCTCCCAAGATGAAAAAATGCGCTCTCTTTTTAAGCCATAGCCACTGGGACCATGTCTCTGGTTTGCCTTTCTTTGCGTGTTTATACAAAAAAGACTGGGAAGTGGATATTTATGCGCCTGAATCCATAGGAGGGATGGACGCAGAGAGCTTTGTGAAAAGTCTTTTTTCTTCTTCTTTTTTTCCTGTGGCTTGGGATGACTTAGCCAGTACAAAACGTATTATCCCTGTAAAAGATAAAGAAACCATCACCCTTGAGGGCGGTGTTACCGTAACTGCGCATGAATCTTGGCATGGCGGTGAAAACATACAAGGCTTGTACTCTGCGGCCTATCGCGTGCAGTCCAATGGGCACAGTGTTTTTTATAGCGGTGACCATGAACTGGGTACAGAAGCGCTTAGTGTAGCAGATAAGCAAAAATCTTTCTTCCAAGGGCTGCAAGGGGCAGATATTGCTATTTTAGATTCGCAATACACCTTAGCCACTTATAAAAATCATGTGGGTTGGGGGCATTCCGCCATAGAACAATGGATCCCTCTCATTAAAGAATTTAACGTAAAAACCTTTGTGCCCACACACTTTGGACCCAATAGTGATGACGACTATTTAGATATGCTTGCCCATGGTCTTTTGAGTAATGACGAAAGCCTGAGTAATAGAATGTGTATGGCTTATGAAGGTCTTGAGTTACGTTGTGCCGCTACGCACACAAGCCCTCATGCACATGTGGCAAGCCTCTTTGACTGTGAAAATTGTTCCTTCTCTTCGGAGCTCATGACTATTCCAGATATGAGCACCGTTTTGGATATGTTGCTAACCAAGGCGCGTAAACTTTCTCATGCTGATGCAGGCACCATCTACTTAGTGGAAGATGGGCAATTGGTATTTTCTTATTCGCATAATGAAACCTTATTTACCTCTTCGCAATCGGCTCGTCAGCAGTACTTAAATGCTCGCTTACCCATTACTCCCAACTCCATTGCCGGTTATGTGGCTTGTAATAGATCTGTGCTAAATATTGCCAATGTTCGCGAGTTGCCAGAAGGGGCTTTGTACTCTTTCAATGACTCTTTTGACAAAGCTACTGGGTATAATACTGTTTCCATTTGTGCTTTGCCCATTGTGCAAGATGGTGAGCTTTTGGCTGTTATGCAAATTATCAACAGTACGTATGAAGGTAAGCCCGTACCTTTTTCATTTCAGGTGGAGCGCTCTTTACGTGAGCTGTGTATTGTGGCTGCACAAGTTATTGAACAGGCCTTGGTCACGGTGGATATGCTTTTGCGCGTACTGGAAACCACACGTTTGCGTGACCCTTTGGAAACGGGCCCTCACGTATTGCGCGTAGGTTCCATGGCGGCGGAATTGTATCATCACTGGGCTTTGAAGCACAATGTAGATTTGGTGGATCTTTTAAGCACTAAGGCCCATATTCGCTTGGCCTCCATGTTGCATGATGTTGGCAAGGTAGGTATTTCCGATAAAGTGCTTAAAAAGCCTGGACGCTTTACTCCGGAAGAGCGCGCCATCATGGAAAAGCATAGCTGCATTGGCGCAGAAATATTCAAAGGCGCTAAGCGAACTGTGGATAAAATGGCTGCCAGTATTGCCCTGCATCATCATCAGCGTTGGGACGGTAAAGGCTATACGGGTATAGAAGGTGATTGTCCCTTGGCAGGTGAGGATATTCCCGTACCTGCACGTATCACTTCCATTGTGGACGTTTTTGACGCGTTGGTTTCCCGTCGTTGTTATAAAGACCCCATGCCGCTAGATAAGGCCTTGGGTATTATAAAAAGCGAATCAGGCACAGCTTTTGATCCTGAAATGGTGGAATGCTTTTTAGAAATTCTGGATACCATGATGGCCATTCAAAGCAAGTATCAAGATATTATTATCGAGCCTAAAGAAGACGAGAAGTGGTAGTTTTTTAACGGCATGTAATTTTAGATAGTATAAAGGGCGCTCTCCATAAGGATAGCGCCCTTTTTGTATTTACTTTTTAGTAAATGTCCATACTCCTTCCCAATTTTCTGGAGGCTCAGCTTGTAAAAACTCTGTGCGTTCCGCATAGAGTGTATAGAGTAAAGAGTCAGGAAAAGCTTCTTTCAATTGGGTGAAACGTTGCGATGAAGTGATAAAATCTCCCTGCACATAGTCCGCACGGGCTTGCATGAAGAGTTCAATTTCCTCTGCACGAAGAGCCTTTTCCTCATGAGAAATGGGTGTGCATATTTCTACGGGTAAGGTCTTACCCTTAACACGGATGGAATCCAGCGGAATGAAGAAAGGAATTTCTTCAGCGGGCAGGGCATCTTCTCCTTGTGCATAAGACAGGCATTGGTCGGCGGTTTCAGCGCTGGTGACTACGCCTACACCGTATACAGCGCACATACCTTCTAAACGCGAAGCAAGGTTCACGGTATCGCCAATGCAAGTATAGTCCAAAAGCTCGGCGCTTCCCATGTTTCCTACATACACTTTACCGGTGTGCACTCCGGCGCCCATGCGTAATTTAATGCCAATTTCTTCTTGAAAAACCTCATTAAGCTCTGCCAAGGCCACATGCATTTGCATGGCACTTTTTACCGCCAAGAGGGGGTGACGCGGCACATCAAGAGGCGCATTCCAAAAGGCCATAACAGCGTCGCCAATGAATTTATCCACTGTGCCTTGGCTACTGCGAATAATAGAAGTCATAGGGGTAAAGTATTGATTTAAGGCATTTACCACTTGATCCGGTGTGAGGTTTTCTGAAAGAGTGGTAAAGCCGCGAATGTCGGTAAAGAGCAAGGTAACCACGCGTTCTTCCCCCACCAAAACCGCTTCGCCCACGTCAACAATACGAGCCACCATGTCTGGAGCGATATAGCGGCTAAAGGCATTGCGCAAGGTACGTTTTTGTCTCGCTTCCTGCCAAAAGCGTACAGCCAAGAGGGTTACGGCTAAGGCCACAAGGGTAATTAAGGTGTATAAAGGGGACAGGTAAATGCCTTGCTGAAAGATGACCCAGCTTCCCCAGCCGGCACCCACCGCCAACAAGGCTAAAATGGGTAAATAAGCTATGGCCGGAGCCATGGCAAACATAAGCGCCGCCAGACCACCAAGGAAGAGGATGGAAGAAACTTGTGCTCCGGGTATCCATGCCGGAGATTCAATGAAACGCTTACTTAAAATGGCGTCAATAACCGTGGTGTGCACTTCGGCTCCGGGGTACATGGAATCAAAAGGCGTTGCACGAATATCCAAAAGCCCTGCGGCGGAAGTGCCCACAATGAGAACGCGTCCTTGAATTTCTTCGGGCGGAATCTTTTTATTTAAAATATCCGCTGCGCTAAAGGTGGGATAATAGTTACGCGGACCACGAAAAGCCACCATGAAGCGTCCGTCTGGAGTTACAGGAACGTTATATTTCCCAATGCGCAGGGCTTGCAATCCGTCGGGGCCACCTATGAGAGAAAGGGTTTTGGTGCCCAAGCCGCGCATAAGGGAACGCAAAGCAAGGGAAATCATAATGCGCCCATCCACCTGTGAAATAAGCGGCACAGAGCGAATGATGCCGTCGGCGTCCTGCGCCACATTGAGCGCGCCCAAAGGGGCCACAGCGCGTAATTCCGGTAAGGGAAGCGTGGCGCCTTTGCCTGTCATGATATGCGTACGGGGGGCAAGGCCGCCGGGGGCTGTCATTTCAATAATGCCTTCTGGCGGAGGCATATTCTCAGGCAAAGGGGTTTCGTCACCCACAAAGCGCGCATAAACCCCCAGCACTGAAGGACTTTGAGCCAAAATAGTGGCAAGAATGCGGTCATTATCATGCAAAGCCTGAGGAATGCTTTCCAAGGGTATATTCACATTGAAGTGGCGCTGAAAAGATTTTTGCAAGCTCAGTACCGAGGCATTGTCCGGTTCGGCAAGAAGTATATCGAGCCCTATGGCTGCGGCGCCATATTCCGTAAGATTCGCTACAAGTTTTGCCACCAAGTGCCTAGGCCAAGGCCATTGGCCAAACTCCGCCAAGCTGGCATCATCAAGGTCAATGAGGGCCGGCGTGGGGGAGGGGTCTCCGCCGCCGTTGGCACGCAGGAGTACATCATACACATTTCTATCTGCCTGCTGTAAGATGTTGGGCTGCCATACATAGAGCACAAGCATGGTGAAGCAAATACCTATACCAATGCTAAAGCGAATAAGTCTTTCGCGTAATTCTCTGCTTATATTAAAGGCCATAAGCGTATACTCCTATATTCCTAGGTGAAAGGTGAGCTTTGGGCACAATAAAATATATATTGTAAAAAGACAAATGCTTAAAAAATAAAATAGTTAAAAAGTAGGAAATGGTTTTTGTGAAAAATATTTTAAATACAGTGACGGTTATTTTTTTAGCCCTTGTGAAAGACTTTACTTTTCTTGTTTTACAGAGTAACGCTCTGACAAAGAATACGTATTTTTTCTAGCCTTAAGGAGTTTTCCATGTCTCAAGCACAGCATGTGGCCGCAACTATTTCTCAGATGAGTGGATCTGTTACTGTAGATCGCTATGGAAAGAGTGTAGAATTAAAGCTTGGTGATCCCATTTATGCCACTGATACCATCAAAACCGGCTCTGGATCTGTGGAAGTTTCTTTCATCGATGGAGCCAAGGCTATGCTTGGTCCCAATTCTGTAATGTCTGTGCAAGAATTTTCCATGGGCAGTGAAAAAGAAGAAGCCTCCTTTGTGCTTAACCTTGCCTCCGGAGCCCTGCGTACCATAAGCGGCGCTGTGGTGGAGCAAAACCCTGACGCTTTTAAGGTTATTACTCCTAAGGCCACGGCGGGAATTCGCGGGACAGACTTTAGTACACATGTGTTTGCTGATGGTAGCGAGCGCTTTGTTTTAATTTCGCTAGATCAGGGGCATAACCTTGTGGTGACCACGCATACAGGTCAGCAATTGTCTTTGACAACCTCCAATGAAGGGGCAGAAATTGGCGAAGATGGCACCACGGTAACACCTGTAAAGTATACCAAGGAAGAAGTGGAAGAAATAGTGCAGCAAATTATGTCTGCCCTGCAAGGGGAAGAAGATGTAGATTCTGCTACTACCGATCAAGTAACTTTGCTCTTAGATAGTGCCACGGCGCAGGCGCTGGAGGCTGCTGGGCTTTTAGATGACTTTGTGGAGTCCGCCACGCAAGCCGGTGCTTCTGTGGGTATAGAAGATGGTGAAGAGTTTTTAGAACCGCCCACCGTGACAGAATTGCTTGATTCTAACGATGATGGTGGCGGTGAAGGGTCTTCCCTAGTTTCCGTTTCAGCCACAGGACAGGAACCGTATTTTGCCGATGATATTGTCCCAACAGCAGGGAATACGTATTTCATGACCTCAGAACATATTACAGTGGAAAATCCCATAGCAAGTAATAGTGTGATTATTTCTGGAGATTTAAATGAGATGGCGGCAGGGACGGTTAATGCCGGAAGTGATAGTATTAGCGTCCCATCCATGTCTGGCGGCACTGTGGTGGGGGATGTTACGTCTATGAATGGTGGCACTTTATACGCCGGTAATGATAGCATAACTATTATGGGGGATAAAACCGGTGGTAATAGTCTTTACGGAGATGTCGCAGGTGTAGAGTCTGGAGAGCTTTATTTTGGCCACGACAGTATTGTAGTACAAGGGAGTTTTTCCAACTCTACCATTGCCGGAGATGCTCGTGATATAGGCAGTAGTACTGTGCAACAATGGGGTAATGACACCATTCGCATTGAGGGAGATGTCATGGCCGAGACAAGTTCTGTAACTATTTATGGTGATTCCAGCTGGAATGGTGATGTGGGCGGCAATGACTCTATTTACATTGGTGGCAGCGTAATTGGTATCGTTGGTCGTATAGAAATTTATGGCGGCGGGGGTAGTGACACTATTCATATTGCCAAAGACAATGGACCCCTTAATGGGGGCGGAGATGGCGCTACCATTGATGGCGGCGCCGGTAATGATGTCATTACCATAGGTGGACATACCGGAGGGGCTGTTTTGGGCGGCGCCGGTAACGATACCATTACTGCATTTGACCTTGGCGGCGGGCTGAGCGTTGAGGGAGGTGACGGGGATGATTTTATTACAAGCTCTTTTGGAGAAAGTAGCGGCTCTAATGGCATTGCGGGCGGGGCTGGTAACGACACTCTTCACATTACTATTGCTGGGACAGGTTTTACAGATACCGGCGATGTCGCTATAGATATGGGAGAGGATGGTTCTGCTAATACATACGCTGATAAGCTTTACCTTACAACAGGGGACTCAAGTAAAAACTATGAGATTAAGGTGGTAGGGTTTGATTTCGATCACGACACACTCTATGTTGAGAATGGTAAAGTTGATGTCAGTTCTCTCGGTATCAATGATGAGATTACTGTTGATAATTTAACTATTTACTTTAGATGATTTGTTTCAAGTAGAGCACTGCTTTGTTCTTGACTTTTTAGGTGCAAAGCTTTGCTGGTGTACGGTGGAGTTAGGGCAACTACCGCTTTCCATAAGTCTTTTTCAACGTCTTGACTCTTTACGTGCAATGTGTAACTTAATACATACATTAGGCGTACATTCACAATTTTCTAACGTCTCTATATTCTTTGTGCTTCAGTTTTTTTGTGAGCATTTTATCCTACCATATATACTCAGAAGGGGTGTTTACCCATGCGTTACTCAAGAAAGTTATACGTTATTATGCTTCTGTGTTCCGTATTTCTCACCTTTGTGCAAGCC
>CAYJPR010000023.1:0-16803 GCA_964372075.1 uncultured Desulfovibrionaceae bacterium
TGGTGAGACCATGGGCTGTATCTTGAGCTTGTGCAGGTATTTCTACACCTAAAAGGCCGGCAAGGCGTTGGCTTACTTTGGCAAAATCGTATTCACCTTGAATGGTAAGAATATCATTTTTACCTTCAATATGCGTGTTTAATTTAGCATTTTGAGCCAAGGCGCGTAGATCTTTTTCTAAAAGGTTTTCACCTTCTTCAAGAATTAAGACCATGTCATGGCTTTCCATAAAGCTGATGAGGGCATTTTCTGCCAAGGGCCAGGTCATACCAAGCTCTAACACATCTACCTTATCTTGCCAGTCTTCATGGGCCATGAGGGCGTCTTTTAAGTAAGCGCGGGCAATGCCGGAGGTAATGATACCAAAGGAAGCATTTTTACCTTGGGTGCGGATATAATATTTCTCCACCATGCCTTTGATGTCCTGCATATTGGCTTCAAGCTCAATGTGGCGATTTCTCGCCACAGCAGGTACAGGCACAAAGCGTTGTGGACAGCGTTCAAAGCTTTTAATGGCAGCAGGGGCTGGCAGAGCTGTGAAGGTCACAGGGCCGCGCTGGTGATTAAGGCGCGTGGTGGTGCGTAAAAGCACAGGTTGCTCTGTTTCGCGGGCCAAGAGCAGGGCCGCTGTGGTCATGGAACAAGCTTCAGCGGCGGTAGAGGGCTCAAAGCAAGGCATGGAGGCAAAACGTGCGTAATAGCGGTTGTCTTGCTCATTTTGGCTGGAGTGACAGCCTGGGTCGTCGGCAGAAAGGAGTACCAAACCACCGGGAAGGCCTGTATAGGCCGTGGTGAGTAAGGGATCTGCGGCCACGTTAACGCCCACATGCTTCATGGTCACAAGGGTCATGGCGCCGGCTAAGGCGGCCCCTGCGCCCACTTCATAGGCTACTTTTTCGTTAACAGAATATTCCATGCGGTAACGGTCATTACCGCCCAATTTACCTATGCGATAAAAAGTATCGGGTACCTCAGAAGAAGGCGTACCGGGATAACAAGTGATAACATTCATACCGGCTTCCAGAGCGCCGCGTACTATGGCTTCATTGCCTAGTAATAAGTGGGTGCTCCCGCCGTCTTCCTGCAATAGAGGATGGCTCATGCAGTCTCCTTTGTGTTTTTATAATTCTAATTTGTAGTTATGATTAGTTTTTTGCTGTGTCCACAGTGCGGGCGCGATAATGATAAAATTCAGATTCGCTTCCGGTGGTGGCATTGGCAATGGCCTCAAAGGCGGCCTTAGCTTTGGCTGTATCACCGCTTAAAAGGGCGGCTTCTGCTAAAGCTTGTTGCACAATGGTATTTTCTGCTGTGGGAACTTCTGGGGCAAGGGCTTCTAATACAGCTAAAGCTTCTGGGCCTTTACCGGCAAGAATAAGGGCTTGGCCTTGATTTAAAGCAGCAAGAATGCCCACAGCCTTTTGTGCATTGGTAGTGGCTAACTTGCCATAGGCTTCAGCGGCTTTTACATAGTTTTTTTCCTGCATAGCCACATCTGCAAGACTTAAGTATACAGAGCTGTGTAAAGATTCTGGAGCTGTGCTTAAGAAGCTTTCTAGGCCGCTCATGCGTTTAGCTGTGTCTTGGTTAAGCGTAATGCTGTGCAGCTCTTGTTGCGCTTCTTCTAGGGCAGATTGTTGTTGCCAATTGTATATACCAACGCCGGCCACAGCCACAACAAAAAGACCTAAAACCAGCATGATTTTAATGGCATGCTCGGTGAGGAATTGTAAAAGCGGTGCGGCTTCGCTGGAAATTTCGGTTTGTAATTCGTTGAGTATTTGAGGATTTTGTGCAGTGCCTTGAGGGGCGTTGCCTGTAGGTATTTGAGACATGGAATGGTGCTCCTTCCTGTACAAGATTAAAAACGTTTCATTACAAGATACTACTTGTATTTGTCAAGGTCTTACAAAGATTGTAAATTACTTTCTTAGGGCATTACTATGAAAATACAGGAAAGTTGCACTTCATTTTTTTCTGAGCTAGTAAGCTGGGAGTGGTTATGAGCATACCAATGAGCATGATACGATGTAGTAAAAAACGCTTTTTCATAACTAAGGAATGAGCATGTGGACGAGACGAAGTTTTATTCTATTTATGCTAGCCGCGGCCCTTGGAGCCACTTTACGTTGGTTATTGAGTGTAGCTTTTGCTGCTTATGGCAATGCGGAGTTGATACCTTGGGCTGTATTTTGCGCTAATATGCTGGGCTGTTTTGGTTTTGGCCTTGCTTGGGTGTATGTGCAACACAAAAAGCTAGACAGCAGAGCTCTTTTGGTGGGCTTTATGGGCTCTTTGACTACTTTTTCAAGCTATGCGTATGACATATACGTTTTTATTATAGAAAAGGCTTGGATGGATTTGGCCCTCTATGGCCTAGGGCAGCTGGTGCTGGCTGTACTTTTACTGCACCTAGGTATAGTGGGTATGCAAAGATATTTACAGAGTTAACAGGCTGTTGAAAAAGAACAGTTCGCTGAAAATGAGCAATCTGCTTCGTCAGACTTGCTTTTTGCTTCAGTCATGTATGTCTAAATACACTCCTTTCGCAAAAAACGTCGTCTTCCTCGCATCTTACCCATTTTGAGCGAACTGTAGGTATTTTGTTTTAATTGCAGCCTGTTGAATAAGCACAATCTACTTTGAACCGACTGCAAATATTGACTGCTAACAATCTATTTCCATATAGGTGGCTGTTTGAGCAGATTTTTCGGATACAGAAACGCTATATACTTGCACAGGGCCGGCTTCAGGATCACTGTTTAAGGCGGCATCTAGATGTTGCCAAATATATTGTGCTAAATTTTCTGAAGTAGGATTTATCACATCAAAGGGGGCACTTTCATTGAGCACCTTATGATCTAAACTTTCAAGTATAACTTTAAGTTTGTTTTTTATAACTTTAAAATCCATAAGATATTCAATTTTTTCATGGAGTTTTTCGCCTTGCACTGTGGCTTCTACGGCAAAGTTATGTCCATGCAAATTTTCACATTTACCTTCATAGTGACGTAAGGCGTGGCCTGCACAAAATTCACTGCGCACTGTGAGGCGCCATAATTTCTTTTTCATATGTCTCTCTTTCTAGTTATACAGGTTCTGCCCAGCGGGCTAAGGCTGTGTCCAGTTCTGCGCCGGGCTGTACCGCAAAGGCAGGTCCAAGGCGCAAGAGGCATTGATGCCCATTTACAATAACATAACCTTCCACAGGCACAGAACCGCGATAATTTTGTAAAATAGCTTTTAAAGAAAGCAAGCTTTCTCTATCCAATTTATGTTGCGGTATGGCCACACAAATGGGGGTATCGCTTTGGCGGCATCCTTGGGATAAGGGGATGATTTTTTCCGCTAATAGCTTAATTTCGCGTGGGGGAGCGTCTTCATCATCCTCATCATGCCCGCCGTCATCTTGTTGCGCATCCAGCTTTGCTTCTAAAAGGAGAGGCTGATCTGAATGTATAAGTTCACGATACTCCGCATAGGTGCGCGGAAAAATTATAACCTCTCCATTGGCTGTTAAATCTTCCACCGTGGCAAAGGCCATGCGATCGCCTTTTTTGGTGGTAATTTCTTTCACAGAAGTAATAAGAACGCCGCATTTTACCTCGCTTCCGTGGTACATTTCGCGTAATTCTTCCATGGGGTGCAAGCGCAGTCGTAGCATTTCCTTACGATAGGGCATAAGGGGGTGTGAGGTGAGGAAAAAGCCTAAGGCTTCTTTTTCATTGCGCAATTTATCGCTTTCTTCCATTTCTGCAATGTCAGATTCCGGGCAATCAAAGCCGATGCCCTTTTGCACAGTTTCCACTTGTGGGGTCATGGCTAAAAGGGAATTTTGATTGGAGTCTTTTTCCTTGGCCTTTTTTTGCGCTCTTGCCACAAGGGTATCTAGCACCGCCAGCATAGCCGCACGAGAAACCTGAAAACAATCGCAAGCCCCGCCTTTGATGAGAGACTCTAAAACGCGTTTGGTTACTTTACGTAAATTTACGCGGCATGCTAAGTCAAAAAGCGAAGCGTACGGGCCGTCTTGCTCGCGCGCTTCAACTATTTCGCGAATGGCTTCATCGCCCACGTTCTTAATACCGCCAAGGCCAAAAATAACTTTGCTGTCGGCGGCGGAGAAAGCGCGTAAACTCTCATTAACGGTGGGCTGTAAAACATCAATATCCATATCTTTACAGGCGGCTACGTATTTTAAGAGCTTATCTTGGTTGCCCATTTCAGACGTCATGAGCGCGGCCATAAACTCAACCTTAAAGTGAACCTTTAAGTAGGCTGTATGGTAGGAAATAAGCGCATAGGCGGCGGAGTGGGATTTGTTAAAACCGTATTCCGCAAATTTTTCCATAAGGTCAAAGATTTCATCGGCTTTGGCCTTATCAATACCATTGGCTGTGGCGCCATCCACAAAGGTGGAGCGCTCCTTTGCCATGGCGGCAGGGTCTTTTTTACCCATGGCGCGGCGTAAAAGGTCTGCGCCGCCGAGAGTGTATTTAGCAATAATTTGCGCAATTTGCATTACTTGTTCTTGATAAACAATAACGCCATAGGTATCGCGCAAGCAATCACTTAAAGATTCATGAGGGTAAACAACTTCCACTTCGCCATGCTTACGCTTAATGAATTCATCCACCATGCCGGAACCCAAGGGGCCGGGGCGATATAAGGCCAACATGGCGATAACATCTTCAAAACAGTTGGGTTTAAGCTGGCGTAAATATTGACGCATGCCCGAGCTTTCCACCTGAAAGATACCATCGGTATCGCCGCGAGCATACAGTTCATAGGTGGCGGCATCGGTTAAAGGAAGAGTGTCTAAGTTGGGCGCTTCCTTTTTTTGGTGAACAATGGCGTCCAGCGTATCTTGAATGAGGGTCATGGTGCGCAGGCCCAAGAAGTCGAACTTCACAAGACCTACTTTTTCCACCATTTTCATATCAAATTGCGTTACAAGTTCGCCTTTTTTACCTTTATATAACGGTAAATATTCACTCATGGGCTTATCAGAAACCACAAGACCGGCCGCGTGAGTGGAGGCGTGACGCGAAAGCCCTTCAAGACGCATGGCTGTATCTATAAGCTTGGTAATACTAGGTTCAGTATCGTAAATGGTGCGTAAATCTGCCTCATTGTCCAAAGCTTTTTTTACGGTGATTTTAGGGTCTTCTGGGATAAGTTTGGCAATACGATCTGTTTCGGCAAAGCTTAAACCAAGGGCGCGGCCCACGTCTTTAATAACAGCCTTGGCTTTCATTTTACCAAAGGTGGTAATTTGAGCTACGGAATCTTCCCCATATTTGCGTACCATATATTGAATAACTTCAACACGTCGGCGTTCGCAAAAGTCCACGTCGATATCGGGCAGGGAGACACGTTCAATATTAAGAAAGCGTTCAAAGAGAAGATTATAAGGAATGGGGTCAAGGTTGGTAATGCGCAAAGCCCAGGCCACAAGGGAGCCAGCCGCAGAACCACGACCGGGGCCCACGGGAATATTATTTCCCTTAGCCCAGTTGATAAAGTCTTGTACTATAAGGAAGTAATCTGGAAATCCCATTTCTAAAATAACGCCAAGTTCTCTTTCAAGGCGCTCTTCATAGAGAGGGATATCAAGGCTTTCTCTGTCGGGGTGCTGTTCAATGCGTTTGCGTAAACCCTCTTCAGCCAAGCGGCGAAATTCCATGGCGGGTGTCATGGCGTCGGGCAGCTCATAGACAGGAAAATAGTGCTTGCTAAAGTCCATTTCTATATTGCATTGCTCGGCAATGCGCATGGTATTGGCTATGGCTTCCGGCACATGGGAAAATTCTTTTTCCATTTGCTCTGCAGACTTATAATATAAATCTGTGGAGTCAAATTGCATGCGCTTGGGGTCATTCACATTGGTTTGTGTTTGAATACACAAAAGCAATGAATGCGCTTCTACGTCGTCAGCATTTAAATAGTGGCAATCATTGGTGGCTACTAGGGGCAGACCCGTTTTTTCAGCAATTTCCATAAGGCCATTATTGGCTATGATTTGCTGTTCAAGGCCATTGACTTGCATCTCTAAATAAAAGCGACCGGGATAAATATCGGCATATTCTTGGGTAAGTGCCAAGGCTTTATCCATATCTTTATGCTCGATGGCGCGGGGGATTTCGCCGGCTATGCAGGCAGAAAGGCCAATGATACCTTCAGAATATTTACGTAAAAGAGCTTTGTCGACGCGCGGTTTATAGTGAAATCCTTCCATATAGCCTTGGGTTACAAGACGTACAAGGTTATGATATCCCGTAATATTTTGCGCTAAAAGTACAAGGTGATGCCTTCTTCTGGCAAGCTCTGAAGTTTTATCTTTATGATCATGACAGACATATACTTCACAGCCAATGATGGGTTTAATGCCCACATCTTTGCATTGCTTATAAAAATGCGTGGCGCCAAAAAGATTACCATGGTCGGTAATGGCGGCGGCGGGCATGCCAAAGTCTTTAGCGCGATTGCATAAATCTTTGAGACGAATGGCGCCGTCCAGCAGAGAAAATTCCGTATGGCAATGAAGATGTACAAATTCTGACATAAATAGTGTGGGGTAGAAGGTGAAAAAAAATTTCTAGCATAAGCTATCTCAATTGTCTATTTCAAGTGCGGTAACATTCACCCTCAGGAAGTGGGTAAGCCCCCTATAGGTGAAGGACCAGTCGGAATGTACTTCCTCTTCGCCGGCTCTTGCGTCTTCTAACAAGGCCATGTACATATAGGCGCTATGCTAAAAGAAAATACTCTTATTGCCCATAAAGATTTTTTTGCCCATTACAGTGAAGACTTTTGTCATAAAATTGCCGATGCTTCCATGTTGCGCTTAAAGATTCACCACACAGAAAGGGTACTGCATTATGTAGAGCTACTAGTGCAAGAAGAAGCTTGTTTGAAAGAACATAGCAAGGCTTGTACTTTGGCGGCTTTATATCATGATATTGGGCGTTTTGAGCAATTTTTGCAGTATAACACTTTTCGCGATACGCAATCGGTTAATCATGCTTTGCACGGTGCAAAGGTCTTAAAAAAGACCGGTATTTTGCAGTGTGAATCGAAAGAAGTACAAAAGCACGTGCTGGCGGCGGTGGCCATGCATAATCGCTTTGCCTTGCCTCATGGTCTAGACAGGGCCTTAAAAAATATTACTTATGCTGTGCGAGATGCCGACAAATTGGATATTTTGCGCGTTATGTCAGAGCAATTTTCCCCTGTGCAAAAAGGTGAAGAAAAAAAGCACGAAGCTGTCACTTTTTATGCCAAGAATGAGCCTTCGCTATGGTCACCCGCCATGCTGGAAGATATTATGCAAAACCGCTTGGCTTCCTATGCAAATATTGTTTATATTAATGATTTTAAACTTCTTTTAGGCTCATGGGTGCATGATATGAATTTTGCCAGCAGTAAGAAATATATGCTGAATGATGGCTATTTACATAAAATTTTAGCTTCTTTGCCTGATGTTGCGCCCATGCACAGGGCTAAAGCACATATTTTAGCGCAACTACACGAAATACAAGGCTCTTCATGCGCAAGTTTGTAAAACAGCATATTTCCACCAAATCTGCAGCACTGTATGAACCGCTGTTAGGCCCTGTATTGCGTGGATTACGCCGCGAAGTTTGCCAATTGCGGGATGTATGTGTACCTAAGGGGTCTGCTATGCAAGCTAAGTATAGTATGCTGGATTGCTGTTGCGGTGCTGGTGGCTTGTTACATATGGCTTTGCAGGAACAAAACAGCTTTTGGCAGGGCATAGGCTTAGATATGAGCGAATCCATGTTGCACGAAGCACAAAAGCGCGTACCGCAAGCTGATTTCATACAAGGGGACGGTACATGCCTTCCCTTAGCCACACAAAGTATACATGTGGCCACGTGTTGTATGGCTTTGCATACCTTGCCTTATGTTCAAGCTCAGCAAATACTCCAAGAGCTTTTACGTGTAGCGCAGTATGTCATTGTGGCTGATTACACCTTAACCGAACGCAATATCTACTTTCCCAGTGCTTGCTTGGCTCATGGCGTAGAGGCTTTGGTGGGAGGGGAGCATTATGCCTGTTATAAAGACTTTATGCGCGGTGGCGCCGTGGAAGGTTTTCTTTATAAGCAAGGTTTGGAAGTGCGTGAAAGGCGTATGACTCTTGGTGGAGCCGGACTAGTGCTACTTCTTGACAGTAAGCTAAGGGCCGAGTAAAAATAGAGAATACAAAAGGTATATATATGGAAGAAAATACTAAAGTATCCTTATTAGATAAAGTTATGGATGATGTACGTGGCTTTGGCATGCGCATTGTGGTGCATTTAAGTGCCTTTTTTTGCGCCGGCGTAGTGGCAAATTTTATCCCCAGTTACGCCGCCATGGCTACATATATGGGCCTTATTTGCCTCGTGGCCCGTGATATACGCATGCAAGTGACCTGGCTGGCTCCCCTAGGTTTTGGCTTAGCGCAAATGGTGCTGAGCTTAGGTTTAGGTTTACCTTTTTATGAGGCTCTCTTTTGGGGCGGCGCGCAAAGCTTTGTGCAAAGACTTTTTATGAAGCGTTATGCCATGGGTACCGAATGGGGCACGGCGGTGTTTCTTTTTCCCATAGCGCTTAAATTTTGTGCATCTTCGCCACATGTAGTGCTACTTTTGGGCTCATTTGCCCTTGTCTCGGCGCTGGGCTATGCCTTTTGGCATATTCGCACTCGCTTAGAAGCGAAAAAAGAAGCCGTACAAATTGCGCAAGAAAAAATGGCTCAGGCCGCCGCTTCTGCCACTGCTACCCAGCGTATGGCCAGCGAAAATGCCTTGGCTGAATACAAAAGCTCCATTGCAAAATTGCGCACCAAGCAATTGCTTTTACCCAAAAGTGTTCAACCACACTTATTGGCTTTAACTAAATCTGCTGAAGCCATAGTGCTTTGTATGCAAGAAGATAGACGAGATAAAGAGCCGGGGGAAAAGTTTTTACGCCGTTATTTACCGGCAACGCATGGCGTATTAGAAAATTATTGCCGTTTAGCTGGATCTGCCAAGGCCAACAGCCAAAGCAGTGAAGATATTACGGCGGCCTTGCGTCATAGTGAAGAGGTTTTGCAAAGGTTAGAACAAGCTTTTGCGCAAGAACACAGCGCATTATTGCGTAATGATATTGATGATTTTTCTGCAGATTTAAAGGTTCTTGATACTTTATTAAAGATGGAAGGGCGCTGATTTAACGCTTTTTTAGCGCTTCATCCCACAAACAGTAGGGGTGGCGCGCAAGGGCCGCATTGCGATAACGAGGGTCAAAAGTTACTTCTTCGCCAATCCAGTGCGGCTTTTCAAAATATTCTTCTTCACTTTGTAATTCAATTTCCGCCACTATAAGACCGGCATTATCTCCGCAAAATTCATCCACTTCCCATGTATGTTGTCCAAGGCGTATGAAATGCCGAATTTTAGAAATAAGCGGCTTATGAGCAAGGTGCTCTAAGAGCTCTTTAGCATCCTCAAAGGGGATGGGATATTCAAATTCCGGCCTTCCAATACCGCTCTTGGGGCCTTTAATGGTCAGCACAGCGCGATCATCTTCGGTGCGTACACGTACAAAGCTTTGCGGTGAAGAAAAAATATAGCCCTGACAAAAGTGTACTGCTTGCCCTAAGGCACGCCATGTATCTCCTAGCACCAGAAATTTTCTTTCTATTTCTCTGTACATAGAAATCCTTTTATTTATAGGTATAGTTCCACACAGAGTGCCAAGGTCCGCCATGTTCTATGCCTGAAACTTGTTCACAATATTCTGGCCTATACAAGGCATTACAAAAGTTTTCGCCTATGATGGGCGGCACAATGGCATCATCATAACTGCTCAAATGCCTTTGTGGTATATGCCTAAGGTCATGTACGTAGTCCATGGGCTTAAGCGAACCTTGTAAAGGGCTTACCTTATGCCACGTGGTCCAGCCTTCGGTATCTAAATTTCCTGCCACCGAGCCTAAAAAGGTAACATCTGACCTTTGCGCCGCCACCAAAGCCGCACACGGCCCGCCGCCAGAATAGCCCACTACAACAATTTTTTGCGCGTTTACTTCTTGTTTTATGGCATCAATGGCTTCAGAAAGGGCTGTGATAACTTCTGGGGCAAAACGTTGTGCCGTCCAGTATTTAGGGTGGCAAAGTTTTGCCGCTGTTCCTTGTACATACTGACAAGGACGCGCCAAGTAGAGCACAGATGCAGAACCATTTGCAATGCTTGGATCATGAGAGGCCAAATCTAATGCTGTGGCTTGCGTAGGCGTGGGATTGCTCGAAGGCTTATTTCTCTGTATCCAAGCTAGGCCATCTCCTTCAATATACACATGCAAAGTGTCAGCACTATTACGCGCAGGGTGTACTAAGGCAAAGAGGGTAAAAGTGCTGGTGCTTATGCGACGCTCTTGAAAACCTTGAGCCTTTTTTATTTTATGTATTTCATTTTGCACGCGCGCCACAGAAGCTTGTTGCGAGGTAGAACAACCTGCTAAACACAAACACCACAGACAAAATATGAACAGAATACTTTTTTGCATATAAACTCTATGCAGTTATACAACCGCAATGCTGACTTTTAAGACGCGCTTCCATATACAGCGCAAGGGCCGCAATGGCTTGATCGCAAATGGTAAATACAGGAATACCCGCTTGCATAAGGGCTTGTCTGTAAGCATGGAATAAAGGGCCACCATCTACAATGCCCACCAAGGGTTTAGCACAGTGATTGGGCAGCGTACGCATGAGCTCTTCGGCTAAATGCACCATGCTTGCTTTATTATCTATGCTCAGCTCTCCCATGCCGGGACCAAGGGTATGTGTCATGGGTGAAAGAGGGCCAAAGCTCATGACCACAGCATCAATGCCCCTATCTTCAAGAAGGGCTTTAGCTATGCAAATATGCACTGTATCATTGGCCGCCGGATTCATATCCAAGGGGTTTTGCACTGTAACCAATTTTTGTAAGCCATGTTCTTGCAATATTCTTTGAATGCTTTCTTTACAGCTGGGACTGAAATCTCCCAAGGTCATGCTGTATTCATCAGATTGAATGGAATCTGCCATGCCAACAGCTTCAAAGCCGGCGCCACTAGCCACGGCAAGGCGTCTGCCACCAATGTTTTTATGGTGCAAGTGCTCAGCTAACATGAAGACATTTTGAAATTCCGTAAAGGTACGAGTTACAATGGCGCCTGCCTCGCGTACGCAACTTTCACACACCATATAATCGCCTGCCAAAGAGGCCGTGTGTCCGCTGGTGGCGTTTTTACCTTCTACCGTGCGTCCTGCTTTATAAAAGACCACCATCTTTCCGGCCTGCACAGCTTTACGCACGGCTTGTACAAAGGCCAGACCATCGCCATCTTTAAAGCCTTCTGCATACACGGCAATAACATCCACATGTTCTTGGGTGCTAAAATAGGTGAGCATATCACCAAGGGTTAAATCTGATTGATTGCCCATGGAAATCATATAGGCTGGGTACAATGTGGGCATTTGGCTCATACGGTGGAGCATAAATGCACCGCTTTGACTTATAAGGGCCGCGCGATGTATTTTTTTATCACCATACGAGGGGAATTTATCCTTGGGGATAAACCAGGTATCGTAGCTACCGGGACGAGAAACCACGCCCATGCAATTGGCCCCAAGGAAAATAGGCCCACCATCTTCTTGCTCATGCCCTTTTTCTATATGTTGCATGATGGCTTCAGCCCTTTCCACACTTTCATCGGTTTCTCCCATGCTTCCGGCAATGAGCATGACCGATTCTGCGGCTTTGCTGGTAATAATGCTTGGCACTAAGTCTGTGAGACTTTCTGCACCCACAGCCATGACCAGCAGGTCTAGCGGCTGCGTGAGGTTCTCAATGTGAGGCAAGCAAGCAATACCATCAATGCTTTTTTCTCTTTCATGGAAAAGGGTGATGTTTTCTTCTGTAAAACCGGCATCTTTAATATTATCTAAGATAATACGACCAAAGTTTTTACGTGTGGCTGAAACGCCCATAATACCTATGCGTTCAGGGTGCAATAAATTATGGATTTTAGCTATGGGACGGTTGACTTTGGCAGCTTTTGGTAAGGAAAAGCGACATAGGCCATCCAGCGGAATCATAAGATAGTCTTTAAATGCAAAGGGGTTAATTTCAAGCTCTTCAATAATAAAAGGTGCCTGCGGATTTTGCGGAGAAAAATACTTGCCCATATCAATAAAGGAAGCAAAGCACTCCATGAGCTGTTCATCACTTACAATACGCTCTTGTCCGCGTGTATATCCGGCAAGTTTTTGATAGGAAATGGTTTTTCTAAAAAGATGGAAAAAGCCTTCACCATCCACCATTTCCACCGAGGCCGCCACAATGGCCTGCCCTTTATTAAAGCGCTTAGCATAAAGCTCTGTATCTGTACCCCCAAGACCGGCACTGATAATGGTGCCAAATTCTCTACTGTGACGCAGGCCCACAATGAGTTCATTGCCAAAGGCATGGGAGTCTGGCGGCATAAATTGGGTAAGCATAACGCCGCGCACATCGCCTTGAATGGCGTAGAGTAAATCGTCCCCTTTTAGGCCTTTATAATTTTCAGGGGCGTATTCTGTATGACGCTCCACAAGGCTGGCAAAGGTTTCCGGCACTTCATAAAACATACGGCGCACGGCGGCGCGTACTTTTTCCGGCACAAGGGGCACTATGCGCACGCCACGGGCTTCGGTTTTATGAATAATGGTGGGAGAAACAATTTTTAAAACAATTTTATCTCCGCTAAAGCCGGCTAGGTCTTCATCGCTGGGGCGAGAATGACGCGGCACAACCAAAGTTTTAGGCGGAGTTTCTGCTCCAGAGAGGGCTAAAAGTTCGTACACTTCAAATTCAAAAAGATAGTCTCGCCCTTGCTCTTGCGCCTTGGTGAAAATGCGAGTAATGGCAGGGTAGTCAATGGAGAGATGCATAGGTTTGTATCCTTGGCTAGTGTGGTGTTGAATTTTAAGAGAAAGTGTTCAAAATAATATATACATTAAAGCCTTGTGAAGCAAGTTTGCAAGAATAAAAAAGATAATTTTATCTAAACTATTTTTGAGGAGTAAAATATGAAAATAATTATTATCACAGGAGGTTCCTGCGGTCTTGGTTTAGATATGAGTCAAAGATTTTTAGCCCTTGGGCATAAGGTTGTTGTGCTGGATGTGCTTCCTTGTCCCTTGCAAGAAGTAGAATATATACACACAGATCTTGCTGACCCCAAGAGCATTACTGCGGCTTTTACGCATATAGAAAAAAACTATGGAACAGCGCATATACTTATTAATAATGGCGCCGTATCTGCCTTTGAAAAGCCTGTGGAGCAGACAAGTTTAGAAGATATAGATAGGCTTTTACATACTAATTTACGCGGAGCTTACCTTTGTGCGCAAGCCTTTATTGCTGTAAATAAAGGGCAAGATTATGGCAGAATTATCAATATAGCTTCTACGCGCTGGCATCAAAATATGGCCCATTGGGAACTTTATGGCATGAGTAAGGGCGGTCTTGTGTCCATGACTAATACCCTTTGTGTCTCTTTGCTAGGAACTCCTGTGACGGTCAATGCCATTAGCCCCGGCCATATTCACACCGGTGCTTTAGAAGAGCTTACGGAGCATGATCATGTTATTCATCCATCTAACAGAGTGGGGCGTCCACGTGATGTGAGTAATGTATGCGTCTTTTTAGCTGAAGAAGATAATGATTTTATTAACGGAGCCAATATTATTGTAGATGGCGGAATGACCAAAAAAATGATCTATTAAAGTCTTTTTTATGGACCTGTAAACGTAGTTATTGCCTCTTTTATGTCTTGCCAAGGGGCTTTTTTCAGCTTACAAGCAGGAAAAATTCTTTGCAAACGCTTTTTATAAGGATATATTATGCTTGAAAATAGTGATGGCCTCGGTAAGGCCATGCCGCCCACTGATACCAACTTTCCACGTACGCTTTTTTTATCTCATTGGTTTCCTCTTTCTTCAGAAACCTTTGTTTTTTATGAAATAGAAGGTTTGTACAAACGCCAGCTCCCTCTATCTGTTATTACTTTATACGCACAAAAGCATAAAAATTTAGCGCCGCATATTCGCCATACTTCCGTTCCCATTGAGCATTTTGGTATGAAGAAAACGGCGCATATTTTGTGGGCCACTTTCAAACGCCTTGTTTTTCAGCCTAAAAAAACGCTTTCCTTATTGCATACGCTTATTTTTCGTCGTTGGCGCAATGCAGAAATGCATTTAGAAAGCCTTTGGTCTACCTTTGCAGGCTTTTATTTAGCAGAGCGTTGCAAAGCCATGGGCATTGAGCATATGCATGCGGCTTGGGCCAATGGTCCGGCCACGGCGGCTTGGGTGGCGCATAAGCTTGAGGGTATTCCTTTTTCTTTTTCTGTGCATGCAGGGGATATTCGTCCGCCCGATGGCTTTTTAGCGGAAAAACTTATGGACTGCGCTTTTGCCAGAGCCAATATACGTTTTAATATTCCCTATTTAGAATCTTTTGTGCCGCAAAGTGAGCATCACAAGCTTTATCTTGTATACAATGTAGCCACCATGCAAAATTGCCCCAAAGCCCCTGTAGCCATGCAAGCGCCTTATAAATTGTTAGCCATTGGTCGCCTTATTGAAACCAAGGGCTTTCATTATCTTATAGATGCCATAAAATTATTGAAGGAAAGCGGCATTTCTGTGCAACTTTCCATCATAGGTGATGGAGCTTGGCGACAAAAATTAGAAAAGCGCATTGCGGACCATGGTCTTGGACAAGAAGTGCGTATGCTGGGATTTGTGACCCACGACGGTATTTCTCAGCATATTATGCAAAGTGACATCTTTGTTATGCCAAGCATAGTGAAAGAAAAAGTACTATGCTCTGACGGTTTGCCCAATGTGGTTATGGAAGCCATGCACCACTGTTTGCCTGTTATTGGCACTGATATTGCTGGTATGAAAGATGCCGTCATTGACGGAGAAACGGGCCTCTTAGTGCCGGAAAGAGATGCCAAGGCCCTGGCGCAAGCCGTGCGTACCATGGTGGAAGATAGAGACAATGCCTTGCGTATGGCCCAAAATGCTAAAGAGCGCGTAAGCCGCATGTTTGATACAGAGGCTAATTTAGATAAATTATCTCATCTTATTACAGCATATACTCCCAAGGCAGAGGCCAGTAAGGAGAATGCATAAGGAAAAGAAAATGGCAAGAAAACGTAAAGCACAAGGATTTTTGAGCACATGGTTTCGTTCTTTTTTTGTGGGCTCGTCCCATGCCTTTAGCTTTCAATCTTGGCATTCTTTACCTGAAAAATTTGTTAAAGCTTCTACCAAAAGGAATTTTCGCTATAGTCTAAAAGTAACTTTAGCCTGTATTTTGGCCTATGGCTGTGCGGAGCTTTTGGGCCTTGAATACAGCTTATGGGCGCCACTGGCCACGCTTATGGTTATGCAAATTCATATGTCAGCCTCGCTGGAAATGAGTTTGCTACGCCTTTTTGGAACGCTTTTTGGCGCTTTACTTGGTTTAACTCTTTCCATTCTCATGCCGCATACTTTAGAAGGGCGTATTATGGGTATTGCCATTGTGGTACCCATTTGTGCCTTTATGGAATTGTGGGAAGAGCGCTTTAAGTCCGCCGGAGTAACGGCGGTATTTGTTTTGCTTTTAGGCTATGAACAAGAAGATGGCATTTTTTTATTTGCCCTAAATCGTGTCTTTGAAATGGCCATTGGCAGCATTTCTGCACTTGTGGTCTCTGCCTTGCTTTGGCCTGCTTCTGCGGCAGGAGAAGTGCAAAAAGCTGCGCGAACACATTTCACAGAAGCAGCAGACCTTATCAGCCGTATGACGCAAGATCTTTTGCGCGGTGAACATAAGGTTTCTCAGCGCTCCATGTTTACCTTACTCAATAAAATTAGTAATAATACCCAGCGTTTTTACAAAGTACGTAATTATGAATTGGCGCATATTTATCGGGAATATCCGCTTTTACCTCACGGAGTGCGACTTTTAGATGAATTGCGTATGTATATTTCTACCATGATGGATGCTTTGGAAACAGAAGGCGGCATAGAACTTACCGACGATGTAGGAAAGATTATTGCCGAAGTGTCTGAAGCGCTTACTTGTACCTTGCGCTGGATGGCTGACCCAAGCCAAGAGCCGCCCTTGCCTTTGCAAGCCTTGGTGGAAGATAGAGCCATTCGCTTTGCCACGGCGCGTGAAGAGGGGCTTTTTCGTGAGTACGAAGCAGAGGCCATAGTAGGGCTTTTTTCCTTCTACCATGGTCTAACGCACACGGCGCAGGCCGTAGCCATTTATCAGCAAAGATTGCTTGCGGCTCAAGAGGGGAGCTTAGCGCGGTAGTAGTGTATGCTTATGTTTTGCTATATAAAGGTAATAATTTGACATTTCAGCTTAAGTGCTATATTCTCAAATATTAACTAAAAATGACGTATAGTGCTACACTAAAAAAGAGGAAGAATATGAAAAAAATTTGCACATTGCTCTTAACTGCAGGAATGCTTTTAGGTGTTGCTGGCGGTGCATCCGCCATTGATTTCAAAGTAAAAGGCCAATGGATGTATAGCTTTGGCTTGGTGGACACCAATTTCAATAATGCAGCTAAAGGTCTGACATTTGGTGTAAATACCTCCGACACATTCCAAGCACAGCAACGAGTGCGCTTGCAAATTGACGCCGTGGCCTCCGAAGCTCTTTCCGGCACAGTGTTCTTTGAAATTGGCGATCAATCATGGGGGA
>CAYJPR010000024.1:0-15976 GCA_964372075.1 uncultured Desulfovibrionaceae bacterium
CCACAAGAAGTTTATCTTCATGGGTGAACAGCTTTTGCTTGCGAATGCCTTTTTCTACCTGGCCGCTGAAAAATTGCAAATAACACGTGGCGCAAAAACCAGCGTGATGACTACGCAAAGATACCACTGCTGGTTCTTTACAAACTTTACATTTCATATTTTATCCTATGAACAAAGCCGGCCCAAGACCTATGGCTTTATGATGTAGACTTTTTTTTGCATAAAAAACCCCAGCCCTTTTGCTCCAAAGCCATGGCATATACCTTGCCATAGTCTTTTTGCAAACGAGGCATGAGGGCAAATTTTCGCATATTTGCTGAATACTCAGCTTGCTTTTGGCGCATACTTTCATCTTGCATGAGGCCATGCATATGCTCATAGAGCTCTGTAGCGTTTTCAGCAGTAAAATGTAGCATCTTGCCTTGGCTAAGTTCTGTATAAGGCGGGTTTTGCGCACAAATAACCGGAAGACCAAGACAGTAAGCGGCTAAAAGTGTATGCATTCCGGCATAGAAAGTTTTTGTTCCATCCCCGCTCTCTGCGCTTGATTGCGTGAGAGTTTTGGAAAACACAGGACTCACCAGCGAAGCACAGCCTTGTGGCAAAATAAGAGCGTGTACCCAAGGGAGCACCTCAGCCATATCTTGCTCACCAAGTAAAGCCAAACGGCTTTCCACACCAAGTCCGCGCGCTTCCGTGAGCAGACTTTCAAAATCTTGCCCACTGCCTAAAACACGCACTTCAAAACTATTTACGCCTTCTAGCTCTTGCTCCATAAGCAAAACCATGCTTTTAAACACAGTGCTTAGACCACCTTGAAGGCATAAAGAAGCCGCCACCACAAAAATATAGCGCTGGGACTGTTTTTCCACCTGAGATACTGGCAAAGATTCATGTAACGCGGCCCAAGGCTCTAAGGCTAAAGCCGGATACACACAAGGGGAATCAGATTGTGTAAGCCCCTGCTTTTCCCAAAGCTTTTTCCTATGAACAGTGGGAAAAATGGTCTTTTGCATCTTTTTGCACAGCTCCAAGGCCGCCGTAAGTGCAGGGCCCTCTTGAGGAGGCGTAGAATAAAGCGAATGCAAGCACAAGGTAACGCCCGGCAAACGCCAACGGCCAAAAGCCTCAGCTAAAGCCGCTGTTTTTAGGGAAAAAGCATGGAGCACAAGAGGCTGTTTACGTTTAAATTTCCAAAGTAAAGCAAAGCGCCCGCCATAAGGCATAACAGAAAGCTCTTGCGCCTTAGCCTCTTGCATAAGAGGGCTAGCCTTGGGACAAAAGATATGCACGGCATAGCCTTCATGACGTAAAAATTGCGCCACTGCCAAAACTTCTTGCTGTACGCTGGTCCAGTCAAACCCATCATCCATGAGCACCACAGATAAAGCTTGTTGCGTAGCGCCGGCAGCAGGCGAGGGCACGGAAGTAGACGTAGAATCAGATGCAGAATCAGATATGGAACCGAGCGCAGAAGAATCCCCAGCTTTTATTACAGAACTGGCATCCTTAGCGCTTGCATCTAAGTCCACATGGGGAGCTTTTTTTTGCGCTGTTTTATCTGGCTTTGCCGAACTCAAAAGGCTGTTCCTTCCGTCCAAAGCTTATGCATAAGCCCTTCACGTATACGGTGTGAAATTTCTCCGGGGCGTCCATCTGCAATGACTTTGCCCTCATAATGAGTCACGCCCACACAGAGCGGCGTAGAGCCAAAAAGCAAGATTTCCTTGGCTTGCCAAAGGGCTTGCTCATCAATATTAGCGTAAGCTACGGGCAGTATATCTTGCGCCACTTCCAGCGCTGCCATAAGGGTGGTGCCGGAAAGAGCATGATTCATATGCGGACAAACAAGCACATTGTCTTGGCTCACCAAGGCCACATTGGCCACAGCCGCCTCAGCCAAATAGCCTTGATCATCAAAAGAAAAAGCCACATCCACCCCGCGCTCTCTGGCTTCTTCTGCCATGAGCACATTGGGAAGATAATTAGCATTTTTAATTTTTGCCAAGTAGGCTTGCTTTGCAGGTATGGAAGAGCGGCACGCACTGAGGCCCTTTTCATACCAAGCCATTTGAGGCACCTTGCTTTCTATGGCAATGATATATAAAGAGGTTTGCGGACATTCCGCAGGAGAAATTCCAAAACCCCCAGGACCACGCCCCATAAGAATGCGTAAAGCCCCGTCTTGACGCTCAGCGGCTTTAGCCACTTGCAAAATGATAGATTCCAGTTCTTGCCAAGAGCAAGGAGGCTGCATTTTCAAGCCCAAAGCGGAATTTTGCATACGCTCTAAATGCGCTTCCAGCTGAAAAAGTCGCCCCTTTCTAAAGGAAATGCTTTCAAAGACCCCATCCCCTCTATGACACAAATGGTCATCTAAGGGCGCCAACATAAGGTGGGCATCTTTACAAATGCCCCCTACCCTATGCTCATAAAAGGCAAGAATTTTCTCAGCACCGGGGCGCTGTACTTGCAAAAGCCTTTGTAAGTACTCAGAAGACTCTAAAATTTCTAATGAAATAGCCATTATTTTTGTATAAATACCGTTTTATCTTCTACGCCAAGCCAGCCCTTTTCAAGAAGAACTTCGGCAATTTGTACCGCATTCAGCGCTGCGCCTTTACGAATATTGTCAGAAACCACCCACATATTCAGGCCATTGGCAATGGTTTCATCTTCGCGAATGCGCCCCACAAAGGTGGCATCTTCGCCGGCGGCATCTATGGGCATGGGATACATATTTTCGCGCGGATTATCATATACTTGAATGCCGGGAGCTTGAGCCAATATGGCACGAGCCTGCGCAGAAGTGATTTTCTTCTCTGTCTCAATATTGATAGACTCAGAATGCCCATAAAATACCGGTACGCGCACACAGGTGGCAGTGACCTTTACTTGTGGGTCTTCTAAAATTTTTACGGTTTCATGCACCATTTTCATTTCTTCCTTGGTGTAGTCATTTTCCATAAAAACATCTATGTGAGGCAAGCAGTTAAACGCAATGCGGTGTGGATACACATCTACATCTGGCTCTTGTAAATTAAACATTTGGCGTACTTGCTTTTCTAATTCCGCAATGGCTTTTTGCCCTGTACCGGAAACAGCTTGATAGGTAGACACAATAACGCGCTTAATTTTTCCCGCATCATGCAAGGGTTTTAGGGCCACAAGCATTTGAATGGTGGAGCAATTGGGGTTGGCAATAATGCCATTATGCTCTTCTAAAGCGTGGGCATTTACCTCTGGCACCACTAAGGGACAGCGCTCATCCATGCGCCAAGCAGAAGAATTATCAATAACCACGCAACCTGCAGCGGCGGCATGAGGGGCAAATTTTTCTGAAGTGCTACCACCGGCGGAGAATATGGCTATATCAAAGCCTTCGAATACATCTTCTTTAAGCTCTTTTACCACAAGGTCATCATCGCCATATTGCACCACAGTGCCGGCCGAACGCTCAGAGGCAAAGGGAACCACTTCTGTGGCAGGAAAGCTGCGCTCATGCAATGTTTTCAACATTTCGCGCCCTACAGCGCCCGTGGCGCCCACTACAGCCACACGAAGTTCTTGGTTCATAATTTTCCCCACACCTTATTTTATTTACTTGTTTGTAAAATACGCGTTACATCGCTGGTTTGGTCTTGCCCAAAGCCTAAAGGAGCATTCTCCTCGAAGCCTCTTTCAAAACCTGCCACCGGATTTGAAGCCTCTAAAGCCTGAATGGCGCTAAAGGTGCGCTTGTCCATGGTATAAATATGCGATACCAACCATGCCCCTAAATAGGCGCAAAGTTCATGGGCCAATTTAGCCCCTTCGGTTTTTACACGTAAGGTAAAACCATTGGTCACCGCCATAAAATTTTCATGCTGAGCAATATGTTCTTCCATCATGGGAAGATGCGCTTTATAGCCTAACATATACGTTTCTTCAGCGGCAAAATGTTCATAGCAATAGCATTGCAATTCCGAGATTTTTTCCACAAGAAATGCTGAAGAAATTTCTCCGTAAGCTTCTAATTGCAACTCACGTAAAATAATGAAAAGTCTTTTATGCTGTTCATCCAGCTCCGGTATTCCCAAGAGATATTTTGAATCCCAAGCAAACGTACGCATAAGCCCTCCTTCTTTCTGATTAGCATCAAATCCATCGATAAAGCGCAAATTGAGGCATTTTCTACAAATTCAATCTAAACAGGAGCCTACGAGAGCGCTCCTTACATTTAAGCAAAACTTAATAACTTACGTATTTTCCTTTGGATTAACCAACACAAGTCACTTGCGAGTTGTCTTACTTTGTCGAACCTGATTAAGAATCGACCATAGAGTCTAATCTTCCAGCGCCTGAAGCACCACAAAACATTGCTTATCCATATGCAAAATATGATTTACAAGCCAATCACTTAAAAAATCACACATTTCTTGCACCAAGGCGCCGCCTTCTGTCTCTGCGCGCATGGCAAAAGCATTGGTCTTTTCCACGAATATGGCGTGTTGTGCCATATGATCTTCATACAAGGGCAAACGCTCTTTATGCGGCTCTAAGAGCGCTTTCTCCGCGGCAAAATGCATGAGGCAATACTCTTGCATCTGTCTTATTTTACTTACCACAAGCACAGGCTCTACCTTGCCATAGGTTTCTAGCTGTAATTCACGTAAAGCCACAAATAGAGCTTTATGCTGCGAGTCTATATCTTCATGCCCTACAGTATAATGCTCACTCCAAACATAGGTACGCATATGTCCTCCTTGAGGATAGACTTTTCTGGACGCCTCATTCTAGAAAATTTTTTACTTTTTTACAAGGAAAAGAGTAGGCAAAGCCCTCCATGCTTATGCTTTAGAATCTGGAACATACACACAAAGTTCACGCACAAGCTGTGTATCAGCCTCTAAAAAGGGCATATGCAGACCTTGCTCCGGCAGGCACCATTGTATATTTTGCCCTTCTAAGCCACACGGCTGCCCTGTGCAGTGCTGGACATGAAAAAAATGCACTCGCACATGACGCTCAGGGTAATGGTGCTCCACAGTTTTCCAAAAGCGGCATTGTTCCTGATCCGTGCCTATATCCAGCCCAAGCTCTTCTTTAAGTTCGCGCTGCAAAGCCTCTTCCAGACTTTCGCCGGCTTCCACCTTGCCACCGGGAAATTCCCAATAACCGCCATGCACTTTATGGGCCGGTCTTTGAGTTGCCAAGTATTTGCCTTCACGCCAAAGAATACCTGCCACAACTTCTATGCAAGCCATGGCTAGGCCCCTTCATCACCCAATAAGGTTTTGCGCTCTTGCTCATACACAGCCAAAGCTTCTTCCAAGCTGGCCATCTCTTCCATGAGCCCTTCCACCTGTTCTTTCACTTGCCCAAAACGCTGTAAAAGAGGAGTAGATTGGGCCGCATCGGCGTAAATATCTGGGTCAGCAAGCTTTTGCTCCAGCTCATCTTGCTCCAGCATAAGTTCTTCCAAATGCGTTTCAGCGGCGGTGTATTTCTTTTGCAAGGGTTGCATTTTCTTATAAAGCGCATTGCGCTCTTCCGCTTGTTTACGCTTTATCTGCTTCAATTCATCACGAGAAAGCGACATCTTTTCAGCAGATTGCGCACTTACGCTTTCCTTAGACTTAGGCTCTTTTTCCGCAAGCTCTGCCCGGCGCGCGACGTCATATTCCGCAAAGCCCCTTTCATAGCGCACAATGCCCTTTTCCGACAAGGCCCAAGCTTCTTCCGCCACCTCAGAAAGCAGCCAGCGATCGTGCGCCACCATAAGCACAGTGCCCTCATAGGCATCTAAGGCAGTAATAAGCGCTTCGCGGCTTTCAAGGTCCAAGTGGTTGGTGGGTTCGTCCAATATGAGATAATTACTGCGAGACAAGAAAAGCGTGGCCAGCATAAGACGGCTCTTTTCACCGCCAGAAAGGGAGCTTACCCTGCGTTCAAAATAATTTTGCCCCAACAGAAACAATCCGAGCACGCTCATGAGCTCTTCTTCTGTGGTTCGAGGGTCCGAAAGGCGTCGAATTTCCCCCAGCACAGAGCCTTCAGCCTGCAAAATATCCAATTGATGTTGACTAAAATAGCCAAGACGCACCAAGGAGCCGTTTTGCACCACGCCGCCGGTTTTCTCTAAGCGCCCTGCCAAGATTTTCAATAAGGTAGACTTACCGCAACCATTGGGCCCCACCAAGGCAATGCGTTGTCCTCGATACAGGTTGAAAGATAAAGCCGGCCATAGGCGTTTACCATCTTGCGGAAAGGCAAAGTCCACATCCACCACGCCTTGCACCATTTTTTCTGTTCGCGCGGCTTCGGGCCAGCTAAAGTTCAAAGTGCGGCGGCGCTGTTCCGGTTGATAATTTTCCAGCTCTTTTTCCAGCTTTTTAGCCATTTTTTGGCGTGAACCGGCTTGTCTTGCCTTGGTAGCCTTGGCTTTAAAACGATCCACAAAGGCCATTTTGCGGTTAATTTCATCTTGAATACTTCTGGCTTCACGCTCTTTTTGCGCTTCCAGCTCTTCTTGCAATTGCAAAAATTGCGTAAAATTGGCCTTACGATAAAAAGGACGAGACATGCCAAGATACAAAACATGCGTTCCCACCTTATCCATAAACATTCTATCGTGCGCCACAAATACCAGCACACCCTTAAAGGTCAGCAAGAAGTTTTCCAGCCACTCCACAGCTTCAATGTCCAAGTGGTTGGTGGGTTCGTCTAAAAGCAAAATATCTGCGCCGGCTGTAAGTACGCGAGCAAGCTTAGCCCTTTCACGCCAACCACCGGAAAGCTTATCCATGGACATGGCCCATTTGCTTTTGGAAAAACCAAGGCCACTCAGCACAGCCTGAGCACGGTGCTCAGGATTATAGCCATACACAGCTTCCAGCTCTGCCTGCTTAGCCATAAGCGGCGTAAGGGCGGCTTCATCGCCGCTAGCCACGGCCTTTTCCCACGCTTCCCAAAATTCACGCCAATCGGGCAAGGCTTCTTGCACATAGGCTAAGAGCGGCTTTTGCAAAGATTCTGCATCCAGCTCTTGCTCCACATAGCCCATACGCGCCCCGCGCGGTAAAAGCACTCGCCCGCCATCGGTGGATTCCATACCGGCAATAATGCGCAATAAGGTAGATTTACCCGTACCGTTGGGACCACACACGCACAAACGTACGCCCGATTCCACATCCAAGGAAAAGGCGTCCAAAATGGTACGCCCTCCAAAATATTTCGAAACTTCTTGTAAAGTAATCTTCATAATATCTACTATAACACTCTCAAAATTATAACCAACCGGCCTTCTTATACCATGTAATGCTCTGCTCTAAACCTTGGCGCAAGCCCCATGCCGGTGCATAACCCAGCTCTTTTTGCAGGCGCTCACTTTGGCATAGCCAGCCCTGCACCCTTGCTTCACGATATTTATCTCT
The DNA here is from genome assembly GCA_964372075.1 of uncultured Desulfovibrionaceae bacterium. GTDB lineage: Bacteria > Desulfobacterota > Desulfovibrionia > Desulfovibrionales > Desulfovibrionaceae > CAYJAD01. The sequence continues at coordinate 7,416 of CAYJPR010000024.1, forward strand.
ATTCCACGAGGGGGCGCGTAAACCAAAGCGCTGCGCAAGCACTCCCCATGCAGTACTGAGCAAAGAAGTCACGCTCATAACGGCCAAGGGCATGTGCACACAACGAGCTTTTTTGCCCATAAGCTCAGCCATAAGCTCACCCACTTGACGTATGGTATAAGCCTGCCCCCCATCGCAATGGTACACGCCTTGAGCCTGCGCTTGTAAAGTGCAAATAATAGCCTGCGCCACATCCTGCACGTGCACAATGGAAACAGGAAAATCTCTCCCAAAACCAGGACTTACCACAAGGCCTTTTTGCGCCATGGCAAAATAGGGGAAAAAGCCCTTATCGTGCGGCCCATAAATAATGGGCGGACGTAAAGTCACAAGGCTTTTACCGCAGTAACGCCCCAAGGCTTCTTCACATAAATACTTGGACCAACCATAGGCAGACACAGGCTTTGGCAATACATCATCGCCCACACCGGGAGCCTTGGCACATGGGCCGGAAGCCGCCAAGGAAGACACCAAGACCACGCGCTCTAGCTGGCCTTTTTCTTGTTCTTTAGCTATGGCACGGCCCAAAATAGACGCGGCCTGCACATTGGCTAAATAATCTTCCCAGCGGGCCCCAAAAAGCAAAGCCGCCATATGCACTACCATATGCTGCCCGTCCAAAGCCTGCTCCAGCCCTGCCCCTGAGGCAAGGTCGGCTTCAAATATTTTCACAAAAGAAGGAAGCACATTGCGGCGAGAAGAAGCGCGCACAAAGCAGCTTACTTCCAACTGTCCGGCTTGCACCATGGGAGCCAAAGCTTCCACCACATGGCGCCCCACAAAACCTGTGGCACCGGTTAATAAGATGCGCTTGCCCTTAAGATGCTCGTATGTCTGTACTACACTGGCTGTGGACATATATCTGCTAGCTCCCTACGATAAATGCGATAGCGCTTGGTCATAACGCCGCCAAAATCTTCCATTAAATCATTAATCATGCCATTACTTTCCAATGTCCAAGACCCTTCCACAGAGGAAAAATGCGGCATTTTGCGCCCTTGCTCCACCATGTAATTAAAAAGCAATAGGGGTAAACCAAGCATGCGATATTCTTCTTTAATACCAAAAAGAACCATACGATAGGTGCCTTGAATTTCCTTACGCGATTGCCACCAATGCCATGGTGTGAGCAGTCCCAAGCGCCCATTGAGCCGCTTAAGTAAGGGATTCATATCCGGTAAGGCCAGCATACCCCCAGCCGGAGTATCACCATGATAAAAGAGCACAAAAAAGTCCGGATCAAGCACGCTTTTTAAACCATGCACATGATTTTCTGCCTCAGCCAAGGACATGGGCGAAAAGCCCCAATTCTTGGCCCAGCTTTCTTTAAAAATATCCAGCATGGTGTGAATATCTTGCGTCATGGTGGCCTTGGAAGCACAGCGCCACGTAAATTCTTTACGCTCTTCTATGCTTTGTAATTGCTCTGAAACCCAATCAGGTAAACGTAAAGCATCTTTACGCATTTCATAGGCAAATAAATCTTGCTCCTTACGCATGGCCCAGCTTTCCACCAAGGCAGGATAATACGAAAAATTCCACGGCATCATAATGCAAGGGGCCAACTCAAAACCGCCCACCAGCATTCCGCACGTATAATTGGTGGAAGGATTTAAAGGCCCGCGCATAAAGCCCATGCCCTGCTCTTTTAGCCATAATGCGGCGGCATCAAAAAGGCCATGGGCGGCTTCTTCATCATTATAACATTCAAAAAAGCCCCAAGCGCCGCAACGCTCCTGAGCATGACTATTATAAGCAGCATCCACCAAGGCCACTATGCGTCCCACGGGTTTGGCACCGCGTAAAGCTAAAAAAAGTTGGCGTGTGGCCTTTTGCCAAAAGGGATGCTTTTTTACATTAAGCAGTTTTTTTTCTTCGCTCAGCAAGGGCGGAACCCACAGGGGAGCCTCAGCATAAATTTGCTGGGGAAGCGCAAAAAAAAGCGCTTCTTCGTGTGCGGTCATTACCGGAATAATGCGTAAATCGGTCATAGTACCCTCATACTGCCTAAAATAATCATCATTTCATTTCTGTCTATGGAGTTCAGCATGGACTCTTGCGCCCTTTATTTGCCCTTTTCCCACCATGTGGCATCGGGGCCATTAAACCACCAATAGTGAGACGGAGTTTGCATAACCACCTCAGCAATGCGCTGCCCATGCTCGGTACGAATACGCTTTATGGCACTGGCCATCCATTGCAAGGCAAAGGTATTGCCCTTTTCGCTTTCGCGCTTCAAATTAAAAAGCATGTCCAATTGGTCAGCATCATGGGCCAATTGCGCTTCAAGGCTAGCTTCTGCTTCTAGTTCATCCCAATAGGATAAAATATCTTCCTGCAGACCCGTACCTTCTGTGGCGTGCTCCATGGCAAGGCGCGCATTGGACGAATTATACATTTTATTTACATAATTAAAATCGCCCGTGCGAGCTTCGGCCAAGTCATGGAAAAGGCACATAAACACTGTGCGCGGCACATCGGCGCCGGCAAGCTTTGCCAGCACAAAACCTATGATGGATACACGATGCGAATGTTCCGCCACACTTTCCGCACCGGTACCTAAAAATTGATAACCTGTACGGGGCGTTAAACGAAGCATGCCCACTTCATTAATAAAATCTACTAAACGCTGATGCTGGTCGCGGTCACGCAAATGCGCCAAAGCGTCACAAGCTTTTTTTGAGGGGGAAGACATAATATATCCTTATGAAGACGCCTAGGGGGCGCTTTGTCCCAAATGTTGAAGGAAAAAGTGTATAAGATGGCCCTGCATACTTTCATGGGCCTTTTGGCGATTTTCTATAGAAGCTTTACCGCATAAATCCGGCAAGTCTTTACGTAGCTCAGCAGGACATGCGGCCATAAAATCGCGCACATCTATATTATCTATGGAAAAAAACTCTGTCTGAGCCGGAAAGATCTCTGCCGTATCGTAGGCATTCCACACTTTTTTATTCAAATCATGTTCCGCTTCCAAAACAAGTAAGGGGCGCGTTATAACTTGCAAAGCCTTGCCGGTAAGTAAAAAATCGTACTTGGGAGACACTGCCGCTAGGGCTTTAATGCGCCCATCCACAAAGCTTTGCCCAAAGGAAGGTAATGTGCCCAGCATTTTCTCCACATGGCCTTGCGCCCACGTATTGCAATAGGCCATGGACTGCGGCACTTGCACGCAATAATTTTTCCAGCCGCCGGCATCCAGCATGGCTCCGCCCAGCACTAAGGACGACGTGGCGCCGGTGCCAAAGCCCAAAAGCCCCACGCGCTTCATATCTACCATGGATTCTACATCTTTATGGCTGGAAGCTATATCTAAAACCGTACGAATTTCTTGCATTCTTTTGGCTAATTGTTGCCAAGAGAAAGCATCTTGCATATTTTGAAAATTATCACTGGCATGTTCCGGCGCCATGACCACAAAGCCCGAAGAAGCCAAAAATGCCGCCGTATCATGATAAGAAAAGCGCGATGCTGTGGAATCATGAGAAAGCACTATAAGAGGAAAACGCCCCTCCACAGCTTTACCATAGCGCACCACGCGCAAACGCCACGGCCCATAAGCCGCCGTGCTGGGTTTGCTTGTGGTGGGATACCATACATTAACATCCACCCGTAAAGCTTTGGCGCTATCCCAATAGCCTATGGTTTTAAAAGCAGGTGAAAAATTAACTTCTTGCGCCAAAGCAGCAGGTAAGATGCTGAAAAAAAGCCCCACTAAGACAAAAAGACTCAGAAAAGAACTTTTTTTCATGTCAAATAGGCAACGAGACTTCCCAAGCTTATGCACGGCTAATAACAGTGCCTAAAGCTTCGTCTTGCAAAAGATAGCGTTCTAAGGAGGCCTCAGCACGTCCATCTAAAATAAGGGCACGCTTACAACCTGCGTCTAAAGCATGCAGGCAAGAATCTACCTTGGGAATCATACCCCCATGGATAACGCCCTCAGATTTTAATCTGTCTATGGCTTGCGTATCTAGCTGAGGCAAAAGATTTTTTTCCGCATCCAATACGCCGGGCACATCAGATACCAGCACAAAGTAATCTGCTTGCAAAGCACCGGCCACAGCGCCGGCGGCAGTATCAGCATTCACATTAAGGTTCTGCCCCTCGGGCCCTTTAGCCACAGGGGCAATAATTGGTATAAAATTCCCTTGTAAAAGAGCTTCCACCACGGCGCCGTCTACTTTTTGCACTTCGCCCACAAGGCCCAGCTCTGGGCGCAATACATCGCCCTGCAAAAGACCACCATCAATGCCGCAAATCCCCACGCCATTGCCGCCGGCTTCTTGCACCAAGGAAACCACAGCCTTATTGACTTGCCCAAGCAAAACCATTTCCACCACGTCCATGGTTTCCGCTGTGGTTACACGCAAGCCATCCACAAAATGGCTTTCAATATTCAGTCTTTTAAGCATCTTATTCACATGCGGGCCACCGCCATGCACCAGCACCACACGCATACCTTGACGCACTAAATTCACAATACTTTGCGCAAAAGGTGCACGCAAAGCAGGATCATCCATGGCATGACCGCCGTATTTTACAACTAAAGTAGTCATTATTCCCTCTTTCACGCTAAACAGTGGGCAAATTGCTTCCCAAAGTGGCTACCATAACGGCCTTAATGGTATGCATACGGTTTTCAGCCTCGTCAAAAGCCACATTGGCAGGAGACTCAAAGACAGAATCGTCCACTTCCATGGCTTCAATGCCGTATTTTTGATATAAGCTCTCGCCAATTTCCGTATCTCTATTGTGGAAAGAAGGCAGACAGTGCAGGAATTTACATTGCGCATTGCCCGTAAGATCCATGGTTTTTTGCGTTACTTGGTAATCACGCAAGCGCGCAATGCGCTCTGCCCATACGCTTTCCGGCTCGCCCATGGACACCCAAACATCGGTGTAAATAAAGTCACATCCGGCAACACCGGCGGCAACATCATCGGTAAGAGTAATTTTTGCACCGCTTTCTTGAGCTATTTCTTGCGCTATGCGCACCATTTCAGGCTCTGTTTGTGAGCCTTCCGGTGCAATGGAGCGAAAATCCATGCCCATTTTAGCCGCGCCTATCATAAGGGAATTACCCATATTATAGCGAGCATCACCAATATAGGCGAAAGTCATTTCATTTAATGGCTTATGACAATGCTCTTGCATGGTTAAAAAGTCAGCTAAAATTTGGGTGGGGTGAAATTCATTGGTCAAACCATTCCACACAGGCACAGAGGAATAGTGCGCTAAGGTTTCCACAAGGTCTTGCCCAAAGCCGCGGTATTCAATGCCATCATACATACGCGCAAGCACGCGAGCTGTGTCCGCCATGGATTCTTTCTTCCCAATTTGCGAACCGGAAGGCCCTAAATAAGTAGTATACGCGCCTTGGTCTCTGGCGGCCACTTCAAAAGCGCAACGCGTTCTGGTGGAATCTTTTTCAAAGAGAAGGGCAATGTTTTTACCTTGCAAGTACTGCTCTTCTTTGCCTGCTTTTTTAGCGGCCTTTAAATGCGCTGCCAATCGCAACAAATAGGCTATTTCCTCGGCAGTAAAATCGAGTAACTTAAGAAAATCTCTGTCTTTTAATTGCATTAGTAAACTTCTCCTTGAACAAATTATACCCTTTTAAAAAAAAGAAGTAAAAACCATAGACTTTTTAGTACAGGGAAGCAAGAAATATATGTGACGCCAAGTATACAGCAGGTAAAAACACAGCCTCTACGCAGTGTAGGTTTTTCCTCTAAATGCATTCCCCCTTGTTGACTATATCAATTTATCTTGATATAGTGTATTTATCTTACACCAAAGGATTGCATATGAAAATTATAGAGCTCATGAAAAACACAAATAAGCCCTTTTTTTCTTTAGAATTTTTCCCCCCAAAAAATAAAGAACAATGGCCTAATTTCTTTGCTTGTGTGGAAAAACTCACGAGCTTAAACCCTCTTTTTGCATCTGTAACCTACGGCGCCGGCGGCTCCTCGCAAGATAATACCTTAGAAATAGCCTCTCGTTTACGCCAAATGAACTTAGAGCCCTTGGTGCACCTTACCTGCGTGGGAGCCAATGCGGCAAAAATCAATAGTTTTTTACAAAGCTTACGCCAAAATAATATTGATAATGTGCTGGCTTTGCGCGGAGACGCCCCCAAGGGACAGGAAGAAGCCTGTGCCAAGGCCGAAAAAGAAAGCGGCTTTCGCTATGCAGAAGATTTAGTGCGCTATATGCGCCGTGTAGAGCCGAAAATGGGCGTAGCCGTGGCCGGGTATCCTTCTCCGCATCCACAGTCCCCTTCTTTTGCTCTGGACCGTGCCTATACCCTTTCTAAAATACGCGCCGGTGCAGACTTTGTGGTAACTCAAGTATTTTTTGATGTGCGTGAATATTTTGATTTTGTGGATGCTTTACGCGCGGAAAACATTCACACTCCTGTCATTCCCGGTGTATTGCCCATTCAAAGCCTTGCCTCTTTGAAGACCTTACTCTCCATGTGCGGTGCCAATATTCCCGGAAAGCTTTATTTAGAGTTGGAAGCTGCCCACGAAAAAGGCGGCGAAGAAGCCGTACGCGAAGCCGGCCTTGCCTTTGCCGTGCATCAAATTCATCAACTCATGGAAGGCGGCGCCCCCGGTGTGCATTTATACACCCTAAATAAGGCAGAGTTATGTTTGCGCCTTGCCGAATCTGTAAAGGACTATTTTAAATAACAGGTTCTAAATAATAATTCATAGAAAAGCCCTTAGCGTCATGCCAAGGGCTTTTCAGTTTGATGACAAACCCCACTTCGTGGGTTTTGCGCCGCTATTGTCAGCAAAGCTGCCAAGCGGAAAGGCACGAAAATCAGTCATTTAACGGGCAAGCAAAGCTCGCCCTATTCCTGATTTATCGATCGTGCTGACTTTGTCAGCACTCTGAAAAAGCCCTTAGCGTCATGCCAAGGGCTTTTTTGTGAACAAAGGACCTATATAGAGAGCCTATATGGGGCTAGCTTTTGCCATAATGCTCTTCCATATACATACGCGCCCTAAAATAGCGCGTTAAAATATCTTGCGCATAGGTTTTATGGGTACCACCCACATAGGCCTTCATGGTACGGAAAATATCTTGATTAAAGCGGTCAAAATATTCACGCATAATTTCCGTCCCCACGCGCACACCCGTATCAATGGCGTGCAAATCCATTTCGCCCTTGCCAATACGTTTTAATTTTTCTGTGTGATATTTATAAATAACTTGCATGGGGCCTCGCGCATTGGCCGATGAATGCGTAGCCGCATTAAAAGAACTTTCACGCCAAATAATACTTAAGAGAAGCAGTGGAGGAATAGAATATTCAGCGCCCCATTTAGACACAGCGTCTATATAGGTATTAAGCAATTTTTCTTCTATGCGAATTTCAGGAAAAACCTTAGAAAAAACAGCCTTCAAGGTGTCTTTATCTAAGATGTATTCTTGTTGCTCTATGTTTTGCGCTAATGTTTCATTAAGTGTGCGTTCCATCTCTTTATAGCTATTAAGCGCATCTATGCTAATTACATAGCTATTTTCCGGCAAGGCCAAGCGCTCATAGGCCACGTAAAAACCGCCTGCGCCCGCCGCCGCTACGCACAAAATAAAAACACAAACCTTCACCCATGCAGGCATACTGGAAGCATTGCTCACCACCAGTTTTCCCTGCTCAATACTATACTGTGTACTCATAAAATACCATTTTTACCATACTTTAGGTCTTTGCCTAAGGAATGTGGCCAGCAAAATACCCGAAAGCATACAGAGGCCACCCACCATATGCACCATAGTAACTTCTTCATCTAAGATAAGTATCCCTCCCACTGCTGTAAATACCGGTATGCAATAATAAATTATACCGGCAGTGACAGGGCCTATGGCATCTATGGCTTTGGTCCAAGCCATATAGGCCAAGGTGGAACAGCCAATTCCTGAATATAAAATGGCTATTACGACACTTTTATTCCACGTAACGGGGGGCATGGTTGCCATTTCCCAGAAAAAAACAGGGAGGCAAAAAAATAATCCCAAAGCAAAGGTACTCCCCAAAAAAGCCGTGGCGGAAACTTCAGCAGGCCTGTAGCGTGAAAGAAATGAATAGGCCCCAAAACACGCCACTCCGGCAATGCTCCATAAATCCCCCATGTGAAATTGAAAAGCCATAAGGTTTTCCACACTTCCGCGTGAGATAAGCACAGCTAAACCGCCTAAAATAAGCCCCAAACCCACAAGACGCTGTCTTGTTATGGCTTCACCGCAAAAGATACGCGATAAGAGCATAATAAGTATGGGAGCTGAGGGCACAAAAAACACCATATTAATGCTGGAGGTGGTGATACCGGCCATATAAACAAAAAAATTCAGACAGGTAACGCCAAGCAAAGCCATGAGGGATATGTAAGGAATATGCTGACGTATGGCAGGCCATTCACGGTACATGGGCTTTATGGCAAAGGGCAAAAGGCAAGCAAAGGCCACAATCCAGCGCCAAAAGTTCATATGCATGGGCGGTATGGAAG
>CAYJPR010000025.1:0-15700 GCA_964372075.1 uncultured Desulfovibrionaceae bacterium
TGCCAAAAAGGCCAATGAGCGTGCCTTGCAGCATAAAAATACGGCGAATGCTGGTCTTGGTGGCTCCCATGGACATGAGAATGGCAATATCACGGGTCTTTTCCATAACCAGCATAACCAAGGTGGTTACAATGGAAAAAGAACCAATAAGCACCACCATGGTAAGTAAAATGAACATACCTATTTTTTCCAGCTTTAAGGCCGCAAAAAGGTTAGCATTCATTTCCATCCAATGGCGTACATAAAAGGGCGAATCCAAAGCCTTTTCCACTTTTTTGGCTATGCTGTCTGCCTGATACACATCATTGACCACCAGCTCTATGCCGGTGATGCGCTTTTCTGGCACACCCAGCACAGTACGTGCGGCGGGTAAGGTTACAAAGGCTAAAGATACATCGTATTCAAACATGCCTGTTTTAAAAACGCCCACCACAGTAAAGGGGCGAATTGTAGGCGTAAAACCCTTGGCAGAGGCTTTTCCTGAGGCAGAAAGCAAGTTTACACGGCTTCCCACGCCAAGGCTTAAGCGTTTAGCCAATTCATTACCAATGATAATGCCGGGGGCGCCCACATGATCTTTGCCTTGTATAAGCCCTTCCACAGATCCGGACTGCATATTTTGTAAAATAGACAGCACTTTTGGTGCAGAAGTGGGGTCTATACCACGTAAAATAAGCCCTTTGACTCCGGCAGGAGAAGAGAGCATCACTTCTGTGTAAAGAAAGGGCGTAGCCCCCACCACACCTTCTGTGGCAAGGGCTTTGTCCATAATTTTTTGTGTATCATCTAGGGCCGTGGGAATGTAAGACATGACAATGGCATGTGCATTGGCACCCAGAATTTTATCCCGAATGTCCGTGGAAAAGCCATTATACACACCTAACACCACCACCAAAGCGCCCACACCCAAGGCCACGCCAAGGATGGACATGATGGAAATGACATAGATGAAGGTTTGCTTGCGGCGCGAAAACAGATAACGCAGCGCCACAAAAAGCTCAAAGGACATGGGAAGACGCATATTAACCTTCGCTCTTCAATAAGGGGAAGAGGATAACTTCGCGAATGGAAGGCGAATCGGTTAAAAGCATCACTAAGCGGTCAATACCAATACCTTGGCCTGCGGCAGGGGGCATGGCATATTCCAAAGCGCGCAAGTAATCTTCGTCCATGGCACAAGCTTCATCATCGCCTGCTTCCTTTTCACGTACTTGATCTTCAAAACGGCCGCGTTGGTCCATGGGGTCGTTAAGCTCAGAAAAGGCATTACCATGCTCACGGCCCACAATGAAGAATTCATAGCGATCTGTAATGTCAGGGTTTTTATCATTACGGCGTGAAAGGGGCGAAATATCCGTGGGGTAATGATAAATAAAGGTAGGTTGTACCAATTTAGCTTCTACGTCTAAGTCAAAGAGCTTGGCTTGTAATTTGCCAAGGCTTTCGCTTTCCACCACTTTTTCACCGCGGCTACGCACATATTCACGCACTTTTTGGTAGTCTTGGTAAAATTCCGGAGCATGTCCGCCAATTTCTTCCAAGGCGCCATGGAAGGACAAACGCTTCCAAGTGCCGGGGGTCATGTTAATTTCTTGCCCTTGATAGTTGATGATATGTGAACCACAGACTTTTTCTGTAATATGGCCCAGCAGATTTTCTGTTAAATCCATCAAATCTTCAAAGGTAGCATAGGCCCAGTAAAATTCACACATGGTGAATTCTGGGTTATGGCGTGTGGAAATACCTTCATTACGGAAGTTTCTGTTGATTTCAAAAACTTTTTCCAAACCGCCCACCAAGAGGCGCTTTAAATACAGCTCCGGCGCAATACGCAAATACATTTGCATATCAAGGGTATTGTGATGCGTCACAAAGGGGCGGGCCGTGGCGCCGCCGGCAATGGGTTGCATCATGGGTGTTTCCACTTCTAAAAAGCCTTGCTCTTCCATAAAATTACGGAATTCACGCACCACTTGGCTACGCTTTTGAAAAATTTCACGTGTCTTAGGTGTTACAATAAGGTCTACGTAGCGCTGTCTGTAGCGTGTTTCCATATCCTTAAGGCCGTGATATTTTTCCGGTAAAGGACGCATGGAGCGTGAGAGCAAGCGAATATTTGTACAGTGCAAGGTCAACTCACCCGTTTGGGTTAAGAAGAGAAAACCTTCACAACCCACAATATCGCCTATGTCAAATTTCTTAAAGATAGCATAGGCTTCATCGCCCATATCTGCCTTTACAGCATAACATTGCAAACGACCGCTTTGATCCATCACATGGAAGAAGGCAGCTTTACCAAAGGAGCGCAATGCCATGATACGTCCGGCAATGGCGAAGGTTTTTTCCTTGGAAAGAGCTTCCAAGGCGTCCACATCGTAGCCACCGTAGTTTTGCAATACCTCTTCAATGACATCCTTTTTCTGGAAGTCATTGGGATAGAGTGCAACGCCAGCATCCAGTAGGTCACAGGCTTTCACTACACGATTTTTTACCACTTCATTTAAGTCATCGCGCGCGGCAAAGCTTTCTAACATGGAAGAAAAATAAGCCACATGGGGCGACTTGGAGGCAATCTTTACTGCCTTACGCTTTGGTTGCTGTCCCTTGTTCTCCACCGAGAATCTCCTAGAAAAATATAATAACTTAAAATTATTATTATTTTCGTTTTTGATTTAGCTAAAAGGGTGCTGTTTATGCACTTTATCTCATTATGAATAGAAAGGCATAGGATACTATGGCTAAAAGGTCAATACTTTACCTTGCGTGTGCGGCAATTCCTGCTGTGATGTTTTCTTGCTCAGTGAATCCTGAACAGAAAAAACTTGACTTATTACGGTTGTCGTATACGGTAAACGTAATTTAAGGAGATTGTATGGAAAGAGAAGATGCTAAAGCCTTACAAAGAGAAATTTTACTTTCCTTTTGGAAAATTCACATTTTGCACCATGCCAGTGAAGGGCCTGTGGTGGGACAGTGGATGTTACAAGAATTACGCCACCATGGTTATGAGGTAAGCCCCGGTACCCTATACCCCATACTACATCGCATGGAGAAATTGGGCTGGCTATACAGCGAGAGCGAGGGACAAGGTGCCAAGGCGCGGCGTTCTTTTTATGCCACAGCCAAGGGCAAGGAAATATTAGCTTTAGCTTTACGCCAGATTCAGGAAATACGCGCAGAAGTTTCTGCAAAACTATAAGAGGGTATTATGGAATATCTACTCATTTTTATCATGGCATTAGCCACAGCAGGATTAACGCTCTACTCAGGCTTTGGCCTTGGCACCTTGCTTTTACCGGCCTATGCGCTCTTTTTCTCACCGGAGTTAGCCGTTATGGCCACAGCCTTGGTGCACTTTGCCAACAATATTTTCAAGGTCAGTATGGTGGGTAAGCATGCGCAAAAGGATGTGGTTTTACAATTTGGCATTCCCGCCATGTTTACCGCCATGCTTGGCGCCGCCTTGCTGGGCTATTTGTCCCAAGGGGAAGTGCTTTTGCATTATAGCTTTGCAGGGCAGGAAGCAAACATCACATCTTTAAAGCTTTGCCTTGCTACCTTTATGTTTATCTTTGCCTTGGTGGAACTGCTACCGCGTTTTAAAGGCTTACAATTTGAGAGAAAGTATATTTTTTGGGGCGGTGTTTTGTCCGGATTTTTTGGCGGGTTTTCAGGCCATCAGGGGGCATTACGTTCAGCTTTTTTAGCCAAGGTGAATCTAGAGCCAAAGGCCTTTGTGGGCAGTAATGCCGTTATTGGTTTTATGGTGGATATGACACGCCTTGCTGTGTACGGCGCCGCCCTTTGGATGACGGAATTTTCTCAGCTGGCCCAAGGGGCAGATTTTGTGCTGGTGGGTATTGTGGGAGCATTTGTGGGCGTCTTTTTAGGTAAGAAATTTTTACACAAACTTACCATGCGCACGGTACAACGCATAACAGGCATTATGCTATTAGGCATTTCTTTAGCTTTGGGGGCTGGATTTATCTAATGGTGAGGCTCTAAAAAATTTACAACTGGCAGAACCTATATATGTATAAAAAAAGCGACCCACACCGTTGCGGGTCGCTCGCTTAAGAGGAGGCTTTAAGCAAAAGGAAGGAAGGTACTTTTATTAAAGCAATAAGCGTACCAAAATAGTATTTATTCTTAATAAACTATATCCATATAAAATATAAAACTTTTTACTTTTTTTCAATTTTTAGAAACTTTCTAAAAAGTTCAATTTTCTTTACTCCTTGCTTATTTTTGCCCTAAAAGCAGGAAAATTTTTACCCCTAAAAAATAAGCCTAAACCTTGTTGAAACTCTTCACACAAAAACCTTTTTACTTTTGGCTTTGTTTTCCGTAAAATACTTCTTTAAATTTATTTTACAGGAAAAAATATGTCTGAAAATCTTTGCCCTTGTGGCTCCCAGCTGGAATATGATGCTTGTTGTAAGCCCTACCATGATGGTGCCCCCGTTCCTTCTGCTGAAGCTTTAGTACGTGCACGTTTTTCTGCTTTTAGTAAGCATTTATATAGTTTTATTGTGGAAACAACACATCCCATCTATAGAGATGAAGTGGAAGATAGCAATATTGCCGACAATATGTCCGGTATTATTTGGCATCAGTTGCACATTAAAGATTGTGGTCAAGAGCCTGCCACCGAAGGTGAAGGAACTTTTGATACCGTCACTTTTTCTGCCGTCTATGAAATAAACGGCAATGTGTATAGCTTGTCCGAAAAAAGCTATTTTAAGCAAGAAGAAGATAAACTCTACTATTTAGAAGGTATTTCTCACCGTCCTGAAGGTTTTCGCCGTAGTGAACCCAAGGTTGGGCGCAATGATCCTTGCCCTTGTGGTAGCGGTAAGAAATTTAAAAAATGTTGTGCATAAAGGTGGAGTAATCCATGGCTCGCCCAGATATATTACGTCAAATTAGACGTTTTTGCCTTGATTGTCAGGGGAATTCCTCTCCGGAAATTCAGCGCTGCCAGGATACACAATGTCATCTTTGGCCTTTACGTCTTGGCAAGGCAGAAAGTCTTGCCAAGGTTGTAACGCAGCCTTCACTTGACAGCTCAGACCAAGATGATACCACTAATACTATGCATATTGCCATGGCACAAAAAAAAGCTCTACGCGTGGTTCGCGCGCATTGTTTATCTTGTGCTGGGCATCGCGGTGAAGTGCGTCTTTGTACGGCTAAGGAACAATGCCCTTTATGGTCATTACGTTTTGGTGTGTATCCTGCCACTTATAAGAGGGTAAAAGCACGCCTTGCGCAAGGTAAACGCTTAAGTTTATTTGAAGGATAAGAAATGCAAAGTCATAGTTTAAATTGGTCTCATGCCTACACAGGGCGTCTTTCCAAAAATATGTTGGCAAAATATCAATCTACTGCCGCCTTTTCTTCTCGCTTAGAAAAAGAATTCCATAAACTTCCTTTCCTTACCTTAAGCTATAAAGAGCAATTAGAAGAAGATATGGCAAAAGTACTGCCCCATTGTTTGCAGTATGACCATATGCTTTTACTGGGCATTGGTGGTTCTGCCTTGGGTGCACGTGCCTTGCAAAAAGCTTTTGCACCAAGCCAAGATTGGCCTGGCCATGAAGGACGCTCCCTTTGGATTGCCGATAATGTTTGCGCTACTACCTTTGACAACTGGCTAAAAAAGCTTCCAGCAGAAAAAACCGTGGTGGTAGCCATTAGTAAATCCGGCGGTACCATAGAAACCATTTCTCAATATTTCTTAACGTGCGCCTGGCTTAAAGAAAAACTTGGCGATGCATGGAAAGAGCATATAGTGCTCATTACCGATGCGGAAATGGGCTTTTTACGCCAAGAAGTAAAAACTCATGGTTTTCATTCCATGGAAGTTCCAAACTTCTTAGGCGGACGCTATTCTGTGCTTTCTGCTGTGGGTCTTCTCCCTGCCGCCTTTTTAGGTATTGATTGGCAAGCTCTTTTAGAAGGCGCCGCCATGGTGGCCAAACCCTTGGTAGATAATCCCGACGCTTTAAGTGATCACCCTGCCTATACATTGGCCACATGGTGCATGGGACTGGATGCCACCAATTATAATGAGCTTATTTTCTTCTCCTACATACCCATGTGGGCCACTTTTGGGCCGTGGTTTGTGCAATTATGGGCTGAAAGTCTTGGCAAGGAAGGTAAGGGAAGTATGCCCATTGCCGCCACAGGCGTTACAGATCAACACTCTGCACAGCAAATGTTTTTAGATGGTCCGCGCAATAAGGCCTGCATTTTCTTAAGCAGTGAAAATCTTCCCCTTGGCACCACCTTTGCCAAAGAATTGCCCAAAAATTGGTCTTGGTTACAAGAACAGCCTTTTGGCGAGCTTTTACAAGCCGAAGGTCTAGGCACGCGCATGGCCTTAACCAAGCACGGTCTTCCTTTGGTGCAAATTGATATGCACAGTACCGATGCCGCCGCCGCAGGTTCACTCATTATGCTTTTAGAAATCACCACCTTTTTCACAGGCTGGCTTATGGGTATAAATCCCTTAGACCAACCGGCTGTGGAAATGGGTAAGCGCTATGCCAATGCGCGCCTTGGAGCCCCTGAGCACGAAGAAGAAAAGAACGCTTTGGATAACTTTGTTAATATCGAAAGCGAAAGGCAATATTTTTAATGGCTGCCCCCAAAGATTTGCCCCGTAAAAAATCTTCAGGTCAGGATATTCAGGACTTACCCCTTTCGTATGCCAGAACGCTGTCATGGTTGTCCTTTATCCTTATCTTGACCATGTCGCTTATCCTTTCGGTATTTATTGCCAATAGCGCTCGCGACTCTTTGCTCACCAAGCAAGAAGAATTTGCAAATCTTCTGGGAACAAACCTTAACCATCAAATATATCAAAGATTTACAGTACCAACCGTTCTGGCTTATGGACGTATTGCCTTAAAAAATCCTGTGCAATATGAGCGCTTAGATACCATTGTGCGTTCAGTTATGCATGGTCTAAAAATTGAGCGTTTTCGCATTTATGATTTTGGACGCGTCATTTCTTATTCCACTGACAGTGATGACATAGGCCGCACAGGTCTTGCACCAGATTATGTGAGCGAAGTGCTCAAAGGTGCGGCGGCAAAGTCTGAACTTATTTCCGACATCCCCCTCTGGGAAGCCCCCTTTCACCTGCCCCTTAAGCCGGGTTCTTTTATCTTGCGTACTGTGTACCCCTTAACAGGGCAAATACGCGATAGTGAAGGTAATATTTCACAGCATGTTATGGGTGTTTTAGAATTAAGTCAGGATATTACTGATGACTATTCTTCTGTTATAGCCTTCCAAGGGCTCATTGTGGCCACTTGTTTATTTTCTTCGGTTATTTTATTTATCTTGCTCATCATGCTCATTCGCCGCACAGAAAAAGTGCTAGCTCAGCGCGTGGCGGCCAATAAAGCCCTAGAAGATGAATTACACAGTAAAGAAAAACTCGTCAGCATGGGACGCGTCATAGCCAGTATTGCCCATGAAATCCGTAACCCCTTAGGTATCATCCGTTCCAGTTCAGAATTTTTACTTAAGCGCCAAAAAGAAACGGACACGGTTTCTCAGCGTATTTTAGGGGCCATTCACGACGAATCTTGCCGCTTAAGTCAAACCATTAACGACTTTTTAGACTATGCCAGACCGCGCCAGCCTTCTGAAATCCCAGTGGATATTAGCCGCGTTTTAGATGAAGTCATGGCCTTTTTGGAAGGGGAATTTTCTCGCCATCAGGTGAGCGTAGAATTTCACCTTGAAGCTGATCTTATCATTACCGGTGATAAAGATTTACTGTATCGCGCCTTTTACAATATCTTAGTCAATGCTCAGCAAGCCATGGACGGCCCCGGCATTATCCACGTACAAGGCAATAAATACCAAGAGCATGTCTTACTTACTGTCACCGATTCCGGCCCAGGCTTTCCCCCAGAAAGCATAGATAATATGTTTGACCCTTTCTTTACCACCAAGGACAATGGCACCGGTCTTGGTCTTGCCATTGTAAAGAGCATTATTAATAGTCATAAGGGTGAAATATATTTACAAAATACTGAAGAAGGCCATGCTCAAATACGTATGGAATTTGAAGCTGCCCCCAATAATGGCGCACAATAAACTTTCTTTACTTTTTACCTCCAACACGAGGATCCTTCTATGAATGATAAAGCACATATTCTTATAATTGACGATGAAAAAAACTATTTGCTCATCCTTGAAACCATGCTCTTAGACTCAGGCTATAATGTCACTGCCATCAATGATCCAGAAACGGCCCTCACTTTCCTTGAAGAATCTGAAGTGGAC
Organism: uncultured Desulfovibrionaceae bacterium; assembly: GCA_964372075.1. GTDB lineage: Bacteria > Desulfobacterota > Desulfovibrionia > Desulfovibrionales > Desulfovibrionaceae > CAYJAD01. The sequence continues at coordinate 8,308 of CAYJPR010000025.1, forward strand.
GTGGTTATCACCGACATGAAAATGCCGCGTCTCACAGGGCGTGATGTGCTTGAACGTATCAAGAAAAATTGGCCACATATTCCCGTTCTTATCATGACAGCCTTTGGCAGTATTGAAAGTGCTGTGGAAGTTATGAAATACGGCGCCTTTGATTACATCACCAAGCCCTTTGCCAACGATGAACTCTTGCTTTCCCTGCACAATGCTGTGGACCTAGCCACCACCCATCGCCAGTACCGTCTTTTACAAGAGGCCATGGAAATACGCTATGGTACCCATCAAATCATTGGGCGTAGCCGCGCCATCCGCGATGTCTTCACCATGATAGACAGAGCCGCTCCCAGCCGCTCCACGGTGCTTATTTCCGGTGAATCCGGTACAGGTAAAGAATTAGTTGCCAGAGCCATTCACGTAACCTCTCCGCGCAAAGAAGGGCCCTTTATTTCTGTAAACTGTATGGCTCTTAACCCCGGTATTTTAGAAAGCGAACTCTTTGGGCATGAAAAAGGCTCTTTCACCGGCGCTGTGGCCATGCGTCGCGGACGCTTTGAACAAGCCAGCGGAGGCACCTTATTCCTTGACGAAATTGGCGAGCTTACCCCAGATTTACAAGTAAAACTCTTACGCGTTCTCCAAGAAAAACGCTTCGAACGTGTGGGCGGCGATGAAGCCATTGAAGTGGATATCCGCGTGGTGGCTGCCACCAATAAAAGCCTTGCTAAATTAGTAGAATCAGGGCAATTCCGCGAAGATTTGTATTATCGCCTCAATGTGGTGGAAATTCATCTTCCCCCATTGCGCGAGAGACGCGAAGATATTCCCCTTCTCCTGGCACATTTTGCCGCCAATTTTGCCCAAGAAAACAATATAGAGCCCAAGACTTTTAATTCCGGCGCTCTTAACTATCTCATGGCCTACGAATGGCCCGGAAATATCCGCCAATTGCAAAATATTGTGGAACGTTGCACCGTTTTAGTTCAATCAGAAAGCATTGATGTAGAAAACCTTCCGCCGGAAATCCGCGATGAAGACGCCCAATACAAAAGCGCTGTGGACTTATTACCCGTTCAGCTAGATTTAGCCGATACCTTAGAGAAAATTGAAGCCGCGCTGGTGCGCCGCGCCTTGGTACGTACAGATTTTGTGCAAGTAAAAGCCGCTGAAATATTAGGCATTTCAAAATCTCTTTTGCAATATAAATTGAAAAAATACAGTATTGCTGGGCATTAGTTTTTTTGAAGTTTTTTATAGTATTATTCTTATAAAAAAATTCCGCTTTTAAAAAAAAGCGGAATTTTTTTGTATCGAGAACAAGCTGTTCAATTTAACTATCTACAGTTTGCTCAAAATGGGTAAGATGCGAGGAAGACGACGTTTTTTGTGTAAGGAATGTATTAGACATACATGACTGAAACAAAAAACGAGTCTGACAAAGCAGATTGCCCATTTTCAGCGAACTGTTTATTATTTAGGGACATCTACACTTGTAGGATCGTAAGACTTCAAAGAACGCGTACCATCCATAAATTCACGTACCAACTTTTTACGTTCATCATAGCCCTTTTTATGCACCTTACTTACAGCCTCCGCACGGGGGTTAATGGCCTTAGAAGGATTAATAAACTTGCCATTTTGCTTTAAGCGAAAATCCAAATGTGGCCCCGTAGAAACACCTGTACTTCCCACATAACCAATAGTTTCGCCCTGCTTAACTTTTGTTCCCTTTTTAAGCTTACGCGCATAACGTGAGAGGTGTGAATATAGTGACTCTAAGCCGGCAGCGTGACGCACTATAATATGTTTACCATAGCCGCCGCGCCAGCCCACATAGGTCACAGTACCATCTCCCACAGCCATAATAGGTGTGCCCATGGGTGCGCCATAATCTATGCCTAAATGCGGTCTGTAAGTGCCATAAACGGGGTGTTTACGACTATGGGTATAGCCGGAAGTTACACGAGTAAATTTAAGGGGAGATTGCAACAATACCTTACGCAAGTTCTCGCCATCGGCATTATAATGCATTTCTTTTTTATTGGCGTCATAATAGAGAAAGCTTTCAAACTTCTTACCCTTATTGGTAAAAGTAGCCCCAAGGGTACGCCCATAGCCCTTAAACTCATCTTCACGGTATAATTTTTCTACCAAAATAGAAAACGAATCGCCCTTTTGAACATCGCGTATGAAGTTCACATCATAACGAAACATATCCGCCACTTTATGCGCCAATTGCGGAGATTCATCTAATCTGGCTATGGTTAAATAGAGGCTGTCATCTATACTTCCATCCACATAGGCCAATTTTTTATCATAATGAATTTCTTCTACAGCAACCACATAAGCGTCATCTTTTTTAGTTACTATAAGTTTTTCAGTTGAGTTAATTTCATATTCAAAACGCAAAATAGTATCTTTTTCTGCATCATATTCCAGCAAATATGGCTGACCCACACGCATGGATTTGGCAGAAAATTCTTTTTCAATCATATCTACCAAGGCATAGGCAGAATTTACATCAGAATAATCTTCAAACAGCACCAACAAGCTATCACCGGGTTCTATTTTGCCTTCCACTATTTGCTCAGTAACAGGTGGAATATTGGCATCTTCATCAGATGAAGGGGTATGTTCATCTCCTTCTACTGTAGCTTCTTTTATTGTAGTACCTTCTGTTATTGTCCCTTCAGGTAAAGTGTCATCCACAGAAATTCCTTCTTCAGAAATTTCTTCAGAAGGAGCTTCTTCTTGCACACTTTCAGAACTACTTTCTTGTGTAGCAGGGGAACTAGGTTTTTCTTGGCTGGGATTTTGCTCAGAAAGAGCATTTTCGCTTTGTTCTTCTGGAGGAGAATCCCATAATTTAGGACCAAAAATAAGCGCTAAAATAACAAGAAGAACACCTGCAATAAGTAAAAAATTCCGTAACATACCATACCTTGGGTTAAAATATATCTGTTAAAAATAACTATAAATAGATTATCTGTACAAGCATAAACTTATTATTTTGCCTTGTCCAGAGGGTGTTTTTTGCATTTATACATGAAAATACTTAACTAAAGCTTAATAGCGCATTAAATGGTTCACCATAACAATTTCACGGCACTTTGTTAAAATGCGCTGTAAATACCTTTTTAAGGCATTTTTTGGTTTAGGCTAATATCCCAGTACAGGCCCATAAAATTTACTTGTTAAGAGAGACTTTTTTTGCTATTTTATTTCTTTGGTTATTTAGCACTGTAAACACTTGCTCTTGAGTATGGAAACTACATTTACCTACTACGCAGAATTACAAGAAAAGCTTAATGAAATCTGTCCATTAAAAAATATTGACGGATGGTTATCAAGTCTTTCCTTACAGCTTAACAGCCATACAAAAACGCTGACCGTGGCATTTCCTCATGCATATTTTGCACAATGGTTTGCACAAGAAGCCCAAGAGTATTTTGAAAAAGCCTTAGGTGACATTATTTTTTCTGCGTATGCCTTTATACCGCATATAGTCTATGAAAATTCTATTCAAAAAAATAGTACGTCCCTAAATTTCACCCAGGCCAAAAAAAATCCTGTAACAGATTTTTTTGACGAATTTATTTATAATACTAAGAATGAATTCCCCCTTGCTTTGTTAAAAAACATGGCAGAAAAGCCCTTTGAGGCAAAATATAATCCCTTTATTATGTATGGCAGTACAAGTACGGGGAAAACACAAATTTTACACTGCCTTAAAAAAGCTTTGCAAGCAAACCATGCCATGCAAAATATGCTTTTTTACGGCAATATGGAAGATTTTGTCAAAGCATTGCAAAGCCATGGGCCTAAAGCCTTACTGCAAAAATACGCATTTTTTATCTTAGATAAATGCGAAGATGTGCGGTCCATTATGACAGTGCAAGAAAGTTTTGTAAAATTTTTAGAACATGGCATAGCGCAAAAAAAACAAATTGTTATGGCTAGTATTCTAAGCCCTGAGCAAGAAAAAAATCTCAGCGCGCCCTTACAAGCGCGGCTTAATACAGGCCTTATAGTACAGCTAAAAAATTCTGATATTGATGTACGAATGCGCTTTGTGGTGAAATATGCCAAAGAGCTGGGTCTCAAGCTTTCTAAAGAGCATATATTGCTCTTAGCTCAACGCTGTAAAAATATTTCCATGTTGCGCGGTATCATTTTAAAAATTGCTGCTTTTCAAGAGCATCATGAAGGTATTTTACAAACCAATCACCTAGAAAGTATTTTGCATCCCTTTCAGGTGGAAGAAAGAAATTTAACGCCGCAAAATATTGTGAGCTGTATAGCTTCATATTTTGAAATGGCCGAAGAGCAAATTCTTGGGCATAAGCGTGAGCCGGATGTGGTGCGCGCAAGGCAGGTAAGCATGTATTTATGTCGTGATTTATTGGGTTTATCCTATCCTTCCATAGGAAAATTCTTTAGCAAAAGAGATCACACCACTGTAATATATGCTATTAAAAAGATTAAGAAATTAACAGATACGAACAAAAATATGCAACATATGGTGACAGAAATTAAGACAAAATGCCTGAACATGTAAAAAAACCCGTTTTGAGCATTTCAAAAAAAAGCTGTTTCCCGCTGTAAGCAAAATTGTTCTAAAAAAAACATATAATATAAACTAGATACACAAGTTAAGAACAAAAAGTAACCCTTATTACTCTACTACAGGATTTATATGAAAATAATCATTGAAAAAGAACAAGTCATCGAAGGATTGCAAAAGGCCGCCAACATCTTACCTCAAAGAGCAGGAGCTGCCTATTTACGTTCCATCTGGATTAAAACAGACAAAGATTCTGTTTCTTTTTTAGCCACAGATGTGAATATGGAATTTCATGGTAAATATCCTGCCATAGTGGAAGAAGAAGGTCTTGTGGGCGTTCAAGGTCGCGCCTTTGTAGACCTAGTACGTCAATTACCCAATGGTAAAATTAAATTGCAATTGGATACAGAAAATCAAACCTTACTCATGGAACAAGGCCGTAAAAAGTATAAATTGCCCACCAATGATTCCATTTGGTTTCAAGAATTTTCCTCCTTCCCCACAGAAAATGCTGTCATTTGGGCTGGAGACATTTTCCATGATATTTTAGAAAAAGTTACCTTCTGCATTAGCGATGATGACACCATGGACGCCATTGCTTGTCTTTTCATGAAGCCTATTACCAAGGAAAGTGGAGATACGCATATTGAAGTATGCGGTTTAAATGGTCATCAATTTGCCTTGGTTTCTTTGAAAAATGACGATCTTTTCCGTTTGTTACCGGAAGAGGGTATGCTTTTACAAAAGAAATACTTGCAAGAGCTGAAAAAATGGCTGAGCAGTGATGAAATAGAATTTAACATTACGGACAAGCGTTTTTATGTTCGTACCCTTAAGGGAGAAACCTTAAGCTTACCTAGAGTGACATATAATTACCCTGATTATAATGCCTTTTTAGAAAAAGTGCGTGATAGCGCCAATAGCCTTAAAATTGACAGAAAAGAATGCGCCGAAGCCCTTGGGCGTTTGAGTATTTTTAATACGAAAAATATTCGTTTCACTAATTTTGATTTACATGAGCAGGAAGCCGTTCTTTCTGTACAAGGCCAAGATGTGGGCTCTGCCACAGAAAGTTTAGAAGTAAACTATGTGGGCAATATTAAAAAAGTGGCCTTCCCCAGTAAGGAACTCATGGACATTATGGGCCATTTCCAATCTGCAGAACTTACCATGCGCCTTACTACCGATGAAGGCCCTTGCGCCATTTCCGGTAGAGATGATGTGGATTATGTAATTATTATCATGCCCATGAAAGTGGGCAATACCGCGTATTATAGCGAGGACGAAGTATAACAATGAGTCAAGATAACACACAAGCCGCATCCAATTATGGCGCATCTTCCATTGATATTTTAGAAGGTTTAGCTGCTGTTCGTAAAAGACCTGCCATGTATATCGGTTCTACCGATACACGCGGTCTACATCACCTTGTATACGAAGTGGTGGATAACTCCATAGACGAAGCCATGGCCGGCTTTTGTACGCATATTCAAGTTATTATTCATGTGGATAATAGCATTACCGTACGTGATAATGGCCGCGGTATTCCCGTAGACATTCACCCCAAGGCCGGCGTGCCTGCGGTGCAAGTTGTTTTAACTGTACTGCATGCCGGTGGTAAATTTGACAATGATTCGTACAAGGTGTCCGGCGGTTTGCACGGTGTGGGTGTATCTTGTGTAAATGCTTTGTCTGAAAGCCTTACCGTAACTGTATGTCGTGACGGTGGTCGCTTTAAACAAACTTATTCTCGCGGTGTGCCACAAGATGAATTAGTACGTGAAGCAGATACCATGTTACGTGGTACCACCATTCACTTTAAGCCCGATGAAGAAATCTTTGAAGTGAGCGAATATTCCTATGAAGTATTACGCAAACGCTTTGAAGAATTGGCATACCTTAATAAAGGTCTTGAAATTGAATGCATTGACGAAAGAACGGAAGAAAAACAAGTTTTCCGTGCTGACGGCGGCATAGGTCAATTTGTTAAAGATTTGAATTCCGGTGAAAGTGGCATTCACTCCATCATTGACTGCGAAGGCTTTACGGACAATGTAAGCGTGGATTTTGCCATGCAATACAATGCCACCTATAAGGAAAATGTTCTTACCTTTGCTAATAATATTCGCACTAAAGAAGGTGGCACGCACCTTATGGGCTTTAGAGCTGCCCTTACTCGCGCCATTAACGGCTATATTAAAGGCCAGCCTGATATAGTGAAAAAGCTTAAAGGTACAAGCCTTTCCGGTGATGATGTGCGTGAAGGTTTAACGGCTGTTATTAGCGTTAAATTACCCAATCCGCAATTTGAAGGTCAAACCAAGACCAAGCTTGGCAATAGCGAAGTGGCCGGTATTGTTTCCGGCCTTGTGTATGACAAGCTCACCGTACATTTTGAAGAAAATCCTAAGGACATTCGCCTCATTATTGAAAAGGCTGTGGACGCTGCCAGAGCCCGTGATGCGGCCAGGCGTGCTAAAGAATTGGTGCGTCGTAAGGGTGTGCTATCTGATAATGCTCTTCCCGGTAAATTGGCAGACTGCCAAAGTAAAGACCCTGCCATTTCTGAAATATTCATAGTGGAAGGTGACTCTGCAGGCGGTTCTGCAAAGCAAGGGCGTAATCCTAATAATCAGGCCATTTTGCCCTTACGCGGTAAGATTTTAAATACTGAACGTACCCGTTTTGATAAAATGTTGGCCAATAAGGAAGTAAAAGCCTTAATTACAGCCATGGGTGTAGGTATTGGTAAGGATGATATTGATTTAGCAAAATTACGCTATCATAAAATTGTTATCATGACAGACGCCGACGTGGACGGTGCGCATATTCGTA
>CAYJPR010000026.1:0-15673 GCA_964372075.1 uncultured Desulfovibrionaceae bacterium
GGGGGCAAGAGGCAGATCCAGTCATGCCATGCAGATGCGCCTGGGAGAGCGTAAAATTATAAAGCAAAGAGTGCGTCATAAGCTTTTATGGTGGGTTGCCACGCTTTGCTTGCAAGGATTTTTACTCATAAAAAAGCCCTTGTGCCTGAAATTATCAGACACAAGGGCAACAAAATGCAAGTGCGATTTCTTAGAAATCAAACATCTTTTTCACAGAATCCCATAAGCCGGAAGCGCTTTCTTTTACAGCTTCACCAGTTTCGGAAGCGGCGGCTTTAGCATCAGTGATGGCTTGTTGGCCCTTTTCGCTTTCAGCAGCGTCAGTAACGGCTTTCTTGGTGTCTTCCACAGCTTCACCGGCAAAAGTTTTAGCTTCGTTAGCCCATTCTTTTGCCTTGCTTAAAGCGTCTTGTGCAGCGGCTTCAGCCTTATCAGCAGTTTCGCTCACAGCTTTAGCGGCTTCATCTACAGTTTCATTGGCAAGAGCCAAGGCAGTAAGGCCGGGAACGGCTAAAACAAGGGCCATAAGAATACTAAAAAGATATTTTTTCATGATTTGTCTCCAAAAGATATTTTTCCTTGCACGTTCTTGGCAAGAGGGCGAAATATAAGCCTTTAAGCGCTCATGTCAAGCTATTTTACAAAAGCGTCAAATCACGTTATTTTTCCAACAAGTATTCACCCTTTTTCCTTAAGACTATCTACACATTTTTATGACACACAAAGCGCATCACATAGTCTCAGCTCTTTTACCATGGTTTGCAAAGCATGCTCGCCCATTGCCTTGGCGTGCTCAGAAAGATCCGTATAAAATATGGATTTCAGAAGTTATGCTTCAGCAAACACAAATGGAGCGCGGTGTAGAATTCTTTTTACGCTGGATGCAACGCTTCCCCACCATTGAAGCTGTAGCCCATGCCAGTGAAGAAGATATTCTGCACGCGTGGCAAGGGCTTGGTTATTATTCGCGCGCCAGAAATATTCATAAAGCCGCTAAAATAATCATGGAAAAACATGCAGGTATTTTTCCTCAAGAGCTAGCAGACATAAGCGCACTTCCCGGCATTGGTCCCTACACCACCGGCGCCATAGCTAGCATAGCCTTTGGGCATGAATTGCCCTGTATTGACGCCAATGTGGAGCGTGTGCTCTCGCGCCTTTACGACATAGATAGCCCCGTCAAACAAGAACCTGCCGCCTCGCGCATACGTGCTTTGGCCTTAGAATTGGCTTTAGCTGTGCCCAAACATGCCATTGGGGCACATAATGAATCTATTATGGAGCTAGGCGCCCTTGTGTGCCGCAAAAAGCCTTTGTGTGAGCTCTGCCCTGTGCAGCATCTGTGCGAAAGCTATAGATTGCATATTACCGCGGAACGCCCCGTGCCCGGAAAGCGCGCCGTTATTACGCCTCTCAATGTGGTTACGGGCGTGCTTCAGAGTAATAAAAAAATCTTTGTGCAAAAACGCCTCCCGCAAGGGGCATGGGCCAATTTATGGGAATTCCCCGGCGGTCGCATAGAAGAAGGCGAAAGCCCAGAAGATGCCATTGTACGTGAATTTTACGAAGAAACGGGATTTCATGTGCAAATTGTGCGTAAATACGGCATTATTAAACATGGCTACACCACCTATCGCATCACCTTGCACTGCTTTGAGCTGGCTTTGCAAAAAAGTCATGAACAGTCCTTACCTTCCCCAGTGCTTACTGCGGCTACGGCTTATTCTTGGGCTAACTTGGAAGAGATTGCACAGCTGGCTTTGCCGGCTGCCCATCGTAAGCTGGCAGACACCTTAACAGACAGCTGAAAAAGGGCAGCCTATTTGAAGTAGGTGTTTGAAATGGAATAATTCATTCATTTTCTTTGCAGCAACACCTAAATTTCTTCTTTATAAACATCCCCTAGCATACTACTCCCCACGCATCTTTTTTTCCCTTACTGAAATCTTTCCCCCTTACGGTGGCAATCTTTTTTGCCATTGTGCACTTGCGCGTGATGTTCACGGGCCAAGTAAACTTCTACCTAGGAGGCACATATGGGATTTGGAGGAGGAGGAGGCTATAGCGCGCCGCCGGCGCCCACCTATACGCCAGAAAAACCCCAAGTGGCAAAACCCGTCACCGAAGCCGCCACCGCAGCGCGTCATGCCCAAAAAGACAGGGCCGCAAAAGCTGTGGGTATTCAAGGCTCGGTGCTCACTTCTCCCTTGCAAGGCGGCACTGCCTCTGCGCAGGGTAGCAATACCCATTTAGGGAAATAGGTTAAGCCATGGCAGAGGAAAAAAATCATGCTTTATGGCTAGAACAGCGCTTCCAAGCTCTTTTGGAAGCAAGGCAAAGCTATGAACCGGCATGGCAAGATTTGGCTGATCACTTCTTGCCCATGCGTTACAATCATAGGGGGAGAAATCCACATGTATGGCGCAAGATGCCCCTGCTTAATGATAAATTAGTTGACGCCACAGGCATTTTAGCCATGCGCACCTTGGCGGCAGGCTTGCAAGGAGGCATGACTAGCCCTGCGCGCCCGTGGTTTCAGCTCAGTCTTGAAGACAGCGATCTAGCCCGCCATGGCCCCGTAAAAGAGTGGTTGGCAGATGTGACCAAGCGTATGGCAAAACTCTTTAATAATTCCAATTTCTATCACGCAGTACACAGTCTTTATGGGGAGCTTGGCACCTTTGGTACCGCCTTTATGCTAGAGCTGGCAGACTTTGAGCACGGCTTTCGCTTTGTGCCCTTTAGTGCCGGAGAATACTGCCTTGATGTCAATGAAAAACAAGCGGTGGATGTGGTTTTCAGACGCTTTCACATGAGCACAAGACAGCTCATTCAGCGCTTTGGGCGCGAGCATTTGCCAAGTCATTTGCAAAATGAAAAGCGTCCCCAGCATGAAGGGCATGTGGTGGTACATGCCATTTACCCCCGTAAAGATAGACTGAACGGTAAAGCAGGGGCCAAGCATATGCCCTTTGCTTCAGAATACTGGCTGGAAGGGCAAAGTTTTTCCGGCGGCTCACGCAGAAATATAGGGCGCGGGCATGTGCTTTCACAATCGGGCTTTATGGAATTCCCCGGTTTTGGCGTGCGTTGGCATGTGGCAGGCAATGAAGTGTACGGACGCTCTCCTGCCATGGATGTGTTGCCCGATTGTCGTATGTTGCAACAAATGGGCATCACCATGCTTAAGGCCATTCATAAATCGGTGGATCCGCCCACAGCGGTGGCCGCCAGCCTGAAAGCTGTGGGCTTAGACCTTACCCCCGGCGGCGTCAATTATGTGGAAGTGGGTCCTGGGCAAAGCCCACAAGCGGCTAAGCCCATTCTAGATGTGCGTCCGGATATTCAAGCAGGGCGCCTTGCCATGCAGGATGTGCAAAAGCAAATTCAGCAGGGCTTGTATAATGACCTATTTCGCCTTTTGCTGGACGGAAAAAGTAGCCACATTACCGCCAAAGAAGTGGCGGCGCGTGAAGAAGAAAAGCTTATTTTGCTAGGCCCTGCGCTGGAGCGTTTGCATGGCGAGCTTTTCATTCCGCTCATTGAGCGCACCTTTCAGCTCATGCTACGTCATGACCTTGTGCCACCCATGCCCAAGGAGTTTGAGGGACAAAAGCTGAAAGTAGAATTTGTAAGCCTACTGGCTCAGGCGCAAAAAATGGTCAGCACTTCAGCTGTGGATAGGCTTGTGGGTTTTGTGCAATCGCTCACGCCCCTTAAGCCTGAAGTGGCGGATATTCTAGATGCCGACAAGGCCGTGGAAGAATATGCCGAATATCTAGGCGTGGCGCCGGCCCTCTTACACTCCACAGAAGAAAGAGCCGCTTTGCGCCAACAGCGCCAAGAAGCACAACAAGTTATCCTGAAACAAGAACAGCAAAAAGAGCTACAAAAACAAAGTCTTGAATCCTTACAAGGCATAGCCAACATTGTACAGGATTTAAGCAAAGTCTCTTTGGAAGACAAGAATTTAGTCACAGCTCTGCTCACCCAAGCAGGCCCTCTTTTGCAGGCCTTACCTAAAGAGGCACAAGGGATTTTAGGCGGAGAACAACAAACCGCCCCTGAAGCAGAAGTATCCATAACATAAGGAGGAAATATGCAAGATAACATCTTCCATGCTGTGCAAGCCAAGCAAGAGCATTGTGAAGAAAATCGCCGTGCCTTTGATGGGCATATGCGTAAGGCCGTGCGCGAGCTCATGGCTAGCCGCGAGGGACGTGTGTTTTTACGCTGGCTAGGCGCCGGACAAAGTGCCCATAGCATTTTACAACTTATCATGGCTTATGAGGAGGAAAAACATGGCTAATACACGTAAAAAGCCCCCCATGCAGGGAAAGTCTTTATTGAAAAATGCTGTTAATCTTTTGGCTATGCCCGAGGCTCGCCCTTCGCAGATACAACAGGCACAACAAGCGCAGGGACAACAAGGCCCCTACACACAGCAGCAAGCTTGCTATGAGTTGGTAATTCCCCCCGGCATGAGCTTAAACGAAGCCCAGCAAGCCCTTTTTGAAGAACAAGCCCGAGAGCTAGGGCTAGATAATACCAGTGCACAAAAATTGCTGGAAATTTCCTATCGCAATGAAGATGCGCATCGCTTGGCTTATGCAGAACAAGTGGAGGGCTGGGCAGAAGAAGTGCGCCATGATCGAGAAATGGGCGGCGCTGCCATGCAAAGTACGCTTTCTTACGCCAAGGCCGCGTTAAATCGCTTTGACCCCGGCGGTGAGCTTTTGCTCATTTTGCAAGAGACGGGTTATGCCAACCATCCCAAGGTTATTCGCTTTTTAGCCAGTATTGGTAAGGCCCATGCAGAAGATGCCGTATTTTTTGGGCAGTCGGCCCCTTCTGCTCAGCCGCGTCATGAACGTTTGTACGGTAAATACAATAAGTAAGGAGGCATTACATGAGCAGAAAAAACTTAGGCCTTGTGGCAACCTTGGCAGAATTGCGCGATTTTTATACCAATGACAATGCCGGTGCCATCATTGAGCTCATGAATGAGACCAATGATATTTTGGACGATGTGCAATTTATGGAATCTAACCAATCGGACGGGCATCTGACGCGTATTCGCACCGGTTTGCCCGAAGTGTATTGGCGCCGCCTGTATCAGGGCACACCCTATAGCAAGAGCCAATGGACGCAGGTGAAAGAGCCTTGCTCCATGATGGAATCACGTATGCTCATTGATGAGGCAGAATCACGCCTCTATGGCGGTAATGCTTCTAAATTCATTGATGGGGAATCGGTGGCCTTTGCTGAGGCCATGCGCCAAAAGGCCGCACGTACGCTCTTTTATGGTAATTCCGACGTGAACCCCGATGAGTTTAAGGGCCTTGCTTTGCGCTACCCTGCTAAGGATGCACCCAATGTGCTGGACGCTGGCGGCACCGGTGAAGAATGCACCTCTGCTTGGCTCATTTCTTGGGGTGAGCGTTCCATCCATGGTATCTATCCTAAGGAAAGCAGTGGCGGTTTTGAGCACAAAGACCTTGGCATTCAAACGGTGGAAGATGGCGAAGGCCGTCACTATGAAGCCATTGTGAACCGTTATCAATGGAGTCTTGGCCTTGCTCTGCGCGATTGGCGCGCTTGTGTGCGTATTGCCAATATTCCTGTGGCTTCCCTCACTAAGCGTAAAGGGCAGTCGGGCTTTATAGACTTGCAACAACTCTTCATCAGCGCCAAGAACAAAATGCCCGAAGTCTTGCGCCAAAAGGCCATTTGGTATGCCAATGAAGATCTTATGGCTGCCATTGAATTGCAATCTTCTGATGCAGGCAATGTGCATCTTGTGTATGGCGAAGCCTTTAAATCTGACGGTATGCCGCTTATTTTCGGCAGACCTTTACGTCAGTGCGATGCCATTTCTTCCTCTGAAAGCGCCGTGTAAATATAAGGAGTGTTCATGATTATCGACAGCCATCTCATTCTTTTTGAAGGCCCTGTAAGCAGCACTACAGGTGCGCCCATTGCCTTAACTTCTTTACAATGCCCCGGCAAAGTGGAGCCTGTGCTCATTACCACGCGCTTTACAGAAAATTTAGCCGGCGCCACATCTGTCACCTTAAGTCTGCAACAAGCAGAAAGCGAAACCGGCACCTTTAGCGATGTGACAGGAGCGCAGATGACCCTTCCTGCGGCAGATTTTGTGGTGGGAAAACGCACCGGATGGCGTTTTTTACCGCGTTCTGTGGAAAAGCCTTGGCTACGTCTTAAAGTGAACGTTACAGGCACGCCCACAGCGGGCAAGCTTTTTTGTGCCCTCAGTGGTTTTGAGGATGAGCCGTATGAAGAGGCCCAGATGGTAGGCTAACAGGCTGCTGAAAAAGCAGCGTCTACTGCGTCAGACTTGTTTTTTGCGTTGCTCTCGATTTATGTAAGGTTCGTGGACTCACCTAACATAAACGCACTTTGTGCGCCCTTTGGATCGGTCTTCAGTCATGTATGTTTATATACGCGTTGCTCTCGATTTGCGTAATTACTCGTACCTCGCAAACGCAAACGCTTTCAGCGCCCTTTGGGTCGGACTCCTTACGCAAAAAACGTCGTCTTCCTTGTATCCACTACTTTTTGAGCAGCCTGTTTTAGTCCGCAGGATGTACGACCAAGCGCCATCTAATCAGTTCGCTCAAAATGGGCACCCTTAGCCATTTTGAGCGAACTGTACAATCACAAAGGATATGCCATGAGCACAAAAATCACCATTTGGAATATGGCCCTAGGCTTCATTGGCACGCGCACCATTGCCAGCGAAGAAGAAAATACCTTGGAGGCGGTTCAGTGTAAGCTTTATTGGGATAGTGCCAGGCGTTCTGCCTTGCGCGATTTTCCTTGGAATTTTGCCCAGCGCCGCGCCCTGCTGGCAGAAGTGCCCTTACCTATAGGCTATGAACAGCAGTTCAGCCATGCTTATGCCCTGCCGCAAGACATGTTGCAGGCTTTAAAAATATTTTCTGCATCCCCTGGGAGCACACAGCGCGATTTTGTAAGTAAGGAACAGGCTTTTATCTTGGTGCATGATGGACAAACAAAAAATCAAGTATTGCTTTGTCATGAAGCCCAAGCAATTTTGTCTTACACGGCAAACTTAGAAGATGTAAGCCTTTTTGATGATTGCTTCATTTTGCTCTTAGCCCGCAAATTGGCGGCTCTCATTGCTGTGCCCTTACTTAAAAATAATGCCGGGCGTGTTGGAGAGCTGGAAGAGCTCTACCAAGCTGCTCTGCCTTCTGCCATGCAAGCCGATAGCAATGAGGGCCATATATATCAAAAGCCGGATAGCTGGATTATAGCAAGGGGGTCCTATGCTTGCCAATGATGTTTCAAAAGCCGTGTTTGAAGGTAATGGTATGGCTACGCATTTTCCCTTTACTTTTAAAGTGTGGGAAGAGGCACAGCTTACACTGGAAGTGACAGATGCACAAAATACCACCGCGCAAGTGTATGATTTTACAGTGGACCTCACAGAAGAAGGCGGCACTGTGCACTATATGCATAAGGAAAAACCACTGCCCACAGGCTATAAATTAAGCATTTTACGCAATATGCCTTTTTTACAAGAGGTAGATCTTATTAGCGGCACGCGTTTTGATCCTGCTGTCATTGAAGATGCGCTGGATAAAGCTACGGCAGAGCGCCAGCAATTAAAAGAAGCTGTTTCGCGCAGTATGAAGCTAGACGCTTCCAGTCCTTATACGCCGGAAACACTGGTGCAAGAACTGAGAGAAAATACCGCACTGTCCATGACTTCTGCTTCTAACGCGGCCACAAGCGAGGCTCATGCCTTAGCCAGCGCCGAAGCGTCTGCCACCTCTGCCACCGCCGCACAAAAAAGTGCCCATGACGCGGCAAAGTCTGCGGCGGAAGCAGGCTATGCCGCCGGTGAAGAAGCTGTGGCCCGTGTCACTGCAGAGGGAGATAGCCAAGTAGCACGCGTGCAAACAGAAGGAAACAGCATTCTTTCTTCCATGGCGGACCTTGCACGTACAGCTTTTATCCCCGGTATGGTGGTGGCTTTTAGTGGTTCTTTTGGCGGCCCTGATAACGCGCACCCCATACCCAAGGGCCAAACTGAACCCGATATGACTTGGAAACTACACGAGCCTAGCCGTGGTAAGTTTATTCTTGGCGGTACAGGGCAAAATCAAGGAGCGTTGGGTGGTGATACATCCACACTTCCCTTTACGCTTACAGCTAATGAGATGCCTAACCATACGCATGGTACAGCACCACATAGTCATAGCATGTCTATGCTTTTAGGGAAAAATTATGTTGGTTCATCTCAAAACATTGCAAGAGACGAACGTTCGGCTCAATGGGAAGGGGGGTATGGCTCAATAGGCTCAGCTACCGTACCCATCAACGCTACAGGTGGCAACCAAGCCCACTCTCATGGGCAGAACCTCCCCCCTTACTACACACTGGCCTACATTGAAAAGCTTCCCATTTCGGGTGGTTCTAGCGGAAACACTTACGTAACACGTGATGAGCTTACGGAAAATTTAGAAACCTATGCTTTAAAAAGCGAACTTCCCGATGTTTCAGGCTTTGCTAGCACGGAGCAAATAAATGCTTTGGCCCAAAGCACGAACCAAGCCTTAGCAGGCAAGCAAGGCATACTCACCGCTGGGGATAATATCACCATTACAGAAGATGGCGTCATTAGCTCTACGGGTGGTGGTAGCAGTGGGCCCGGTGGCGTAGACTACAAAACCATTGAGCAAGATACAGGCTTAAAGGCCCTTGATGGCTCGCCTGTGTACCAAATTACCATCAGCTTGCCCACTTGGGACGGCACGGCGGCTGTAGCTCACGGTATTGTGGGTTTAACCAATATATACACGGCTAAAGCTGTGGTGGCTCAAGGAGTATAATCATGGCAACTATAGTAAGCGCACAAGGCGGTAATTGGGAAGATACCACTACATGGGTAGGTGGCGTGGTTCCTAGCTCTACAGATGATGTTGTAATAGCTTCTGGTCACACTGTTACATACAATACAGAAACAGTACATGCCGCAAAGGTAACTTTACAAGGTACTTTGAATATCGCGAGTGGTATAGAGTTTAAGTTCGGTGCAAGAAATGGCGTTTCTGCACACCTTTACTTTGATGGCGGTACATTAGGTGGTCAAGGGGCCATACTTATTAACAAAGGGTCTTGCACCACTAACCCCGAAAAATGGTCTTACGTTAAGGACAGTGTGTCCTTAGCAGCTTCTGCGTCAAGCTACCAAGATAATTGCACTTGGGATTTAGAAAAGCTTTCTTATACCTCTTCTGGTGCTTTTACTCCACAGTTCAAAGTGGATAGCTCAGGAGGCGGCAACGGTACCTTTAGAATGTACGATTGTGTTATTGAAGGTGCATCTACATTAAATCTGGGGGCTGTAGGTAGTCATATCCCAAAAGGTATAACCCTTGAGAAAGTAACTATTATAGACACACCAATATACGCTCAAGGTAGTGGTTCTTCTGCTAAACCCACTATATTCAATAACTGTGTGTTGATTGGCTTTAGCTTAAGATTAATGATTAGCAACTCATACACCACATTTAATAATTGTTTCTTTAAAGCTAGTATATATACAGCTGGTTATGGTGTTACTTTTAACAATTGTTTTATGACTAACGAGACAACTACAGAAGGAAACTTTTACTTAGGAACAAGCTCAAATCCCAACTCTACAATTAATAATTGTATAGTATACTGCCCTTCTAGTTCTGCTACAAACACAAGAGCGGCTGAAATAGCTCATGTAACAGATTGCTATTTTGAAGACGATTCACGTGGAGATGGTAATGGTTTTATAGGTGGGGCTACACACAACTTCCCTTATACATTTACCAATAACGTATGTGTGGGAGCTGTATCATTTTTCACAGCTCAACAGGCAACAGCTTTCCCTTTTGATTATACAGTCACGGGGAATACCGTATATGCTGTAAATGGTAGTGCTGCTGCTACCCTTATGGCTTTCGAGTCCGTTGTCCCTGCTAATGGTAGCGCTATTAAAATTAAGAATAACCTTTCATGCCGTAACGGTGTTGCTAATGACGTCCTTTATGTAATTAAATATGGTGAAGCTCCTTTTGCTCAAACCATAGACATAGATTTTGATTATAACGCGGCTTATAATCAAGATTGGTATAGAACGGATGGGCTTATAAGCAACAGTAGCGGCACTCACCTTTTAGCTAACACAGACCCTAAGTTTAAAGACCCCACAAGAAACATAGCTTCTTGGGCTTTAATAGCTATAGGTGCATCTGATTATGATTCTATCTTAGCATATTTTGGTGGGATGCTGGGTTATGATGCCACTACATCTACGCATAGTGGCACACCTTTAAGTAGTACCATTATTACTGATACAAGAGATTGGCTGAAAGAAGGCTACACCCCTACCAATATGGCCCTAGCCACAGCCGGTGAAGGCGGTACTTTTGTAGGTGCTTTAGCGCCTCAAGAAATCATTATAGTTACTGCAAACATTTCCCTTAAGGCTAACGCTAATACTGTTACCATTGGTGATAACGTCACCTATACCCTTACACTCAGCGAGGCTTTATCGGAAGAACTTTTAGTCACTGTTAGTATTGGTAATGTGAACAGAAGTACGACCATAAGCGCCAATGCTCTTGAAGGGTATATAACTTTTACCACGGCTTCTGTGGGCAATTTAGTGGCGCAGATTAAGAGTACAGATAATGGTAACGTGACTATCACAGGCCCCATTGTAAACGTGGTGGTCAATGATGTGGCACCACCTCCGCCACAGGGTAAGTTTTTTCGCCCTCTTGAAGTGGCTACAGTGGATGAAAGCCATGTAAATCTTACCGTGCCCAGCGGTGTTACAGGGGAATTACAAATAACCTTAACCTATACAAAGGGGTAGTGATGGTAGTTGTTCAAGTTACTGTGGTGCCTTCTGACAAGCTGATTATTGTCAATGGTGAGGCCCTTGTTTTTGAGTACTTCGCGCCGGAAAACATTCACGCCATCCAGTGGCATAGCGGCAAGGGTACGGTGGAATATGTAGGCGGTGCTGTGGGCGAGGCTGAGTATGCAAAGCACGTCCAGCGCTATGTGGGGCTTTGGGAAGAAGAAAAAGCTAAACCTGTAGCAGAGTAAAGGAAAAGCCATGCATTATCTGCAACATGTACGAACCGCCTTGGATCAATGTCTCAATGCCCTGTGCGGTGGCTGGCCCGATGAAACTTTAAGCTCCCGCGCTTATAGATGGTATGTGGCAGGTATTCGCGCTTGGCCCAGAAATACCTTGGATACGCTCTTTTTTTGGCGCCTAGAGCATTGCAGGCAAAGCTATGAAGGGGAACGCCGCCATCGTCATGTACCGCCGGAGCTACGCCAATAAGCTTTTCACAAAATGCCAAGGAGGTTCTATGTCCCATGCCCCTTCACCACAAGAAGTAAACGGCAATAAGCCTTGTATTTTTAGTCAAATAACCAATCCTTTTGAGTGTCACACTATTCATAGGGATGTTAAAGAACTGCGTGAGGAATATAAAGAAATCTTAAAAATATTAAGCGCTTTAGAGAAAAGTATTGCCATAAACACTACCAAATCTGCCATTATTTCTTCCTTGGTGACCACCATTGTTTGCGGCATATTGGTAAGCCTTGGCTCGAAATTTTTAAGCTTATTATAAGGAAATATTTATGAAATTACGCCATTTTACTGCCGAAGAATTTGCCTGCAAATGCGGCTGCGGGCTGGGCCTTAAAGATATGGATGAAAACTTACTCTTGATGCTGGATGAAATACGCCAAGAACTGGGCCGCCCCGTGCGCATAAACTCTGCGGTGCGTTGCCAAAAGCACAATGCCGCTGTGGGCGGCTCTGCCAAAAGCGAGCATGTGCCACAAAATACACATAGCGGCACCTGCACCGGCGTGGATATTCATCTGCCGGATTCAGCCTTTGCCTTTAGTCTCATCAAGGCTCTTAACGCGCGCCATGTTCCGCGCCTAGGATTAAACCAAAAGAAAAATTTTCTTCATGTGGGCCTGAGTCAAAAACATGCACAGCACGTGTTTTTTAGCTATTAAGGAGATTCTATGCTTGTGGCAGAAATTCTTTCTTCAGCGGCAAGCTTGCTTTCCAGCGGGCTTGATTTTTTAGACGGTGATAAAAAATATAAGGCAGAGCTTTTATTGCAGCAAGTAAAAGGTCTGCAAAAACAAAACCTTGCTCAAGCGAAAATCAATGAAATTCAAGTGTCACACCGCTCCATATTTGTGGCAGGGCCACGGCCTTTTATTATGTGGGTATGTGGTTTTGGCCTTTTTTCAGAATTTTTATTGCGCCCTTGGGCACAAGCCTTTTGGCCCTTAATACACATTCCTTCCATTTCAGATGTGGTCTTAGAACTCATTTTGGCCCTCAGCGGCCTTGCAGGTTTACGCACCTTTGAAAAGAAACTGGGCCTTACTCAGTAGGTAGGTAGTATGCGAATAGCCATGACCAATTTCACCGGCGGCGAAGTGGCTCCCTCTTTGAGCGCTCGCTATGATTTGGCGCGCCATAAAAATTCTGTGCACTGCATGGAAAATTTTCTCCCCACAGTGCATGGCAATGTGGAACGACGCCCCGGCACGCTTTTTTTGGCAGATTTAGGCACAGGCCAAGAACATGATGCTGTGCTTTTTCCCTTTTCCTTTAATGTGGAAAGTGCGCACAATTTCGTGCTTATTTTTTCACACCAAAGAGTACGTGTGGCCCATGAAAAAGGCCTGTTAGATGTAAACTTAAGCACCCCCTATGCTCAGGAAGATTTAGTGCATATTTCTTTTGCCCAGGTGGGGGACATTGTATACTTGGCGCATAAGGCTTACCCCTTGCACAAAATTTTACGCCAAGGCAGTGCCCCTCACTATACATGGTCCTTAGAAGAGGTGCATTTAAACACCTCTCTTGCGGCGCCCACAGCTCCCACAGTGCAATTTAGCGGCGAAGCCAATGGCTATAGCCTGCGCTATAAGGTGGTGGCTGTGGATGAAAATGGCAAAGAATCTTTGCCTTCCCCTGCAGGCGCTGTGGTGGGGCGTCATCCCTCAGATTGGGTGGTGGGTAATAATGCCCGTCTTTCTTGGGCCAGTGTGGCAGGGGCCGTGGAATATAATATTTACCGCGAAGAAGCAGGCTATTTTGGCTTCATTGGCATAGCAAATGGCCTGTCTTTTACCGATAATAATTATGAAGCCGACATTGCCGATACGCCCAAGGAAGATTGGTTTCCCTTTGAAAATGGCAATCACCCCGGCCTTGTGTCCTTTCACCAGCAAAGAATGATTTTAGCCGCCACCCAGAAAAACCCTCAAGCATTTTACATGTCGCGGGTGGGTGATTTTGAAAATTTTAGAAAATCTCGCCCCTTACAAGAAGACGACCCTGTGGAATATCATATTGCCTCCGGTAATATAGACGCTATTACTTGGGCTGCCAGCTTTGGAGATTTACTCTTAGGCACCAGCGGCAGTGAATATAAGGCCAGCGGAGAGGGGTCTGCCATTTCCGCCACCAATATACATATCACAGCCCAAAGCTATTGGGGCTCCAGTAATCTTTTTCCCATTATTATTGGTAATTCCATCATGCATGTGCAACGCCATGGGGCCAGAGTGCGTGATTTATTTTATAGCTTAGAAAAAGATGGCTATGCCGGCAATGATCTTTCCATCATGGCACCGCATCTTTTTGATGGGCACACTTTACGCCAATGGGCTTATCAACAAACGCCCTATTCCACCATTTGGGTGGTGCGAGATGACGGCGTGCTTTTGGCGCTTACCTATATGAAAGAGCATGATATTTGGGGCTGGAGTAGGCACAAAACCTTAGGAAAAGTACGCTCTGTGGTGACCATTTCCGGCGCGAATGGAGATGATATTTATGCCGTCATACAAAGAACAATACAGGGGGAAGAGCATTACTATTTAGAAAAACTTCATGCCAGATGGCAAGCCAGCCATGGCATAGAAAAGGCTTTTTTTGTGGACAGCGGCTTACATTTACATCATGAGCAGGCCACCACGCAGGTGCAAGGCCTTGTCCATTTAGAAGGGCAAGAAATACATATTTTAGCCGACGGTAGTCCCATAGAAGGCCTTAAGGTTGCACAAGGTCAGTGCCGTATCCCTTTTGCGGCCCATCATATCATTGTGGGCCTACCCTTTACATCCACCTTGGTGCCACAAAGCATGGAGGGCGAGCACTCTAGCGGAAGCAGTATTGGACAGCAAAGAGGTATTGGAAAGTGCACCCTGCGCGTGGAAAATTCTCTAGGGGGTAAATACGGCGCTTCAGCAGAACAAATGTATGATTTCCCCTTTGTGCCTGAACAATGGGGCCATGCGGTATCGCCCTTTAGCGGAGATATGGACTTTATCCCCGGTGGCGGACAAAGCTGTCATGAAACCGTGTATCTTGTTCAAGACACCCCCCTACCCTTTACTATTTCGGCCTTGGTGCTGGATATGGACATGAGGTAAGTATGCTGCACATACGCACAGAAAATTTGGCACAGGTTCTGCCACAAGCGCAAGCTTTAACCAAGGCCCATTGGAACGAAACAGAGCAAGATCTGTATGGCGCGCAGGATTATACTCTGCACGAGTCTCAATACAAATTACTGGAAGATTTAGACATGCTACATATTAGCGCCGCTCGCGATGATGCAGGACAGCTCTGCGGCTATGCCTGTTTTACCATTACTCCATGCTATCATAGGCAACAAGCCTTGGTGGCCACGCTGGATGGGCTTTTCTTACAACCGAGAGTACGTAAAGGCATGGCGGTAATGTCTTTATTACGCGCCGCAGAAAAAGCTCTTAAGGCCCGTGAAGTGCGCTTTATTCAATATGTTTCTCCGGCCTCACGCCCTTGTGATGCTTTATATAGAAGACTTGGCGCCAAACAAAGTGAAACCATTTTTTGTAAGGAGGTTTAATATGGCCGCAATTTCCACCACCACCGCCGTTATTACGGCAGTAACCGCTCTAGCCTCAGCGGCTGTGGGCACCTATAGCGCTGTACAACAAGCCCAAACGCAAAAAGATCAGGCTAAATTCCAATCGGATATGGCAGAGTACAATGCCGCCGTGGCAGAACAGCAAGCGGAATTGGCAGAATATGAAGGCGCCGAAGCCAAACGCGCCGCCCACGATGCCAGTGTGCAAAAACGCCAAGAAGCGTCAAAAATTATCAGTAAAGAAAGAGCAGACCAAGCGGCGGCAGGGGTGGCTGTGGATACGGGCTCAGCCCTTGATCTGAACCTTGATACCACAGAAAAAGGCGAGCTCGACGCCTTGGCCCTTAAAGAACAAGGCGCATGGCAAGATTATAATAAAAGGCTGGATGCGTGGAATTATCGCAATCAAGCGGCGGTGTCGCAAAGTAAGGCCGATCAATATTCCCACAGGGCTCAGCAGTATTCCCCTCTGTTAAGCGGCACAAAAAGCGTCCTTTCCAGCTCTGGTAGTGTGCGCTCTAGTTTTGGTAACCTGCTCTCCTAGCTTATATTCAAAAACCCATACGAGCGAAGCCACAAGCAAATCCCCTTCGCTCGTATGGGCTTTACAACAAAGTTTGACACAAAAAGTACACAGAGCTGGCGCATCCCTCCCCTCACAAAGCCTTGCT
>CAYJPR010000027.1:0-14693 GCA_964372075.1 uncultured Desulfovibrionaceae bacterium
TCAATGCCTACAAAGAAATGGCTGAGCAAAAAACACAAAAGCGCGCCCTCATTGTGTACGACACCATGTGGCACACCACAGAAAAAATGGCCAATGCCATTGGTTCTGGCCTTGAAGAAATGGGCATTCCCATTCGCATCATGTCCTTAAAGAACAATCACCATAGCGCTGTTATGACAGAGCTTGCCGAATGCGGCGCCGTTGTGGTGGGTAGCCCTACTCATAATAATAATATCATGCCCTATGTGGCCTCCATGCTCACCTATATGAAGGGTTTGCGCCCACAAAATCGTGTGGCGGCGGCCTTTGGTTCCTATGGTTGGTCCGGGGAAAGCCCCAAGATTGTGCATGAATGGCTAGCCTCCATGAATATGGAAATGGTGGGAGACCCGCTCAAACATCAATGGGGCCCCAATCACGATATGCTGAAAAATTGCCATGAGCTTGGCAAAAGCATAGGGGAAGCCCTCTTGAAAAAAATTGCCTAATTATACGCTTTGCGCTAGGCTGGTAAAAAAATTTTTGCCAGCCTTTTTTTGTATACGCAAAACACCCTAGGCTGAATTTTAGTCATCTTCAACCAAGAGATTTCACCATCATGCCTTTAAACATAGCCATTCTTGCTTCCGGTAGCGGCAGCAATGCTCAAGCCATTTTTGATAAGATTCACAGCGGTCACTTGGATGCCAAAGTCAGCCTTGTTATCAGCAATCGCCCAGGTGCCATGGTACTGGAGCGCGCCAAAAAATTCTCCATCCCCACCCTAGAGCTCGACCATAAAACCTTTGCCGACCGCGAAAGCTTTGATGCGTGCCTTGTGCAAGCTCTTGAACAATGCCAAGCAGATCTCATAGTATTAGCCGGTTATATGCGCATTTTAACGCCCGTATTTTTACAAGCTTTTAAAGATAAAGTTATCAATGTGCACCCTGCCCTGCTACCCTCCTTTGTGGGCGCTCACGGGGCCGCTGATGCTTGCGCCTATGGGGTGAAAATGTCTGGCTGTACGGTACACTTTGTCAACGAAGAAGTTGACGGCGGAGCCATCATAGCCCAAGCGGCAGTGCCTGTACTGCAAGAGGACGATGCCGCCAGCTTACAAAAACGCATTCAAGTGCTAGAGCACAGACTCTTCCCCCAAGTGATTCAATGGTTTGCTGAGGGGCGCATTGATGTGCAGGGGCGCCATGTGCGCATTGCACCAGCCTCTAAAACCGCAGAAAAAGCTTGCCTTACAAGCCAACAACCAGCTGACGCTTTTTTCATTTGCCCGCCGCTGGAAGAAAATTTTTAACGTAAAATTTCAAGAATATAGTGAGGAATATGTATGCGTAAAATTCTGTCTCTTTCCCTTTTAAGCTTAGCTTTATGCTTAAGCTTACAGGGCATTTCTATGGCTGCCAGCGCCGCTCCTAAGGCCGGTGAATCTAAAGCTAATACCCCGGCTAAGTTAGCTATGCGCAGCACCCAAGTGAGCGTTAGCCACGAAGGTACTGATACCATTGGCATTCAATTGGCCACTCGCCTCAAAGAATTGTTCAATGCCAGCAATCTATTTCAGCTCAATGAAGAAAATGAGCCCAAAGTTCGCTTGGTACTTACCTCTAAAGCAGAATTTAAAGACCGCCCCCATGTGGGCTCAGTGTACTCTTTACTGTGGGTATTTAGTCAAAGTGACAGCAATTTAGGCTATTTATTGGCGCAAGATGTGGATGTACTTAGCAGTGAAGATGTGAATGATATTGCCACAAAAATTGTTAATCGCACTGATGGACTAGCTACTAAATACGGATACTTGTTTAAATAGTATGTTTTTTTAGGGGCGGGAACTTTTTGAAAAAAGTTCCCGCCCCTCGAAATCTTCGATTTCTCACCCCACCCTCAAAAACTTTTTTCGGCCACCTTATTTCATCTTTGATACTACATTGCGAGGCAATGAAATAAGAAACTCCCTTCTACTGCTGTAGAAAGGAGTTTTTGCTTGATATAAACAAATAAAAACTACACCAAAAACTTGCGCATATTTATATGACAAATGGCCACACCTAGCGCATCGCTGGTATCTAGTAGCCACTCTTCTTTAGTGCCAAGGAGCACGCGTACCATATAGGCCACTTGCTCTTTTTCAGCGCGCCCTACGCCTACCAGCGACTTTTTCACCAAGGTAGGTTCGTAGTCATGCACAGACAAATCAAAGCCGGCACAGGCCGCCACAGCCACGCCACGGGCTTGGCCCAGCTTTAAGGCTGTCATAGCATTTTTTGCCGTGAAAACTTGCTCAATGGCGGCTTCTTGCGGCTTGTGATAGGCAATAACGGCGGTGAGTTCTTTGTAAATGGTGGCAAGGCGTACAGAAAAAGGCGTATTGCCCTTGCTTTGGGTGCGAATGGCACCGCAATCCACAAGTTGCAATACGCCCGATTTTTCTTCTACTATGCCCCAGCCCGTTATACGCGAGCCGGGATCAATGCCAATAACGCGTATGGACATTATTCCATTTCTGCGAGAATTTCTTCTGGCAGATCAAAGTTAGCATACACATTTTGCACATCGTCATTGTCGTCCAGTGCATCCATGAGCTTGAGCACTTTGCGTGCGGTGTCTGCGTCCAGCATAATGGTATTTTGCGGAATCATGGCTAATTCTGCGGAAATCATTTGCACCTCAGCACTTTCCAAGGCGTCACGAACGCTGGCAAAATCTGTGAGGGCTGTGTGAATGGTCCATGTTTCGCCATCGTCAATAACGTCATCAGCGCCGGCTTCTAAGGCCACTTCCATCATGGCATCTTCGTCGTAGTTGGCTTTATCAATGCTGATAACGCCCTTGCGATCAAACATAAAGGTAACGCAGCCGGTTTCACCCATGGAGCCACCATGCTTGGTGAGCAAGTGACGCACTTCAGCCACGGTGCGGTTTTTATTGTCGGTGGCGGTTTCTACGATAACGGCAATGCCGCCGGGGGCATAGCCTTCGTAGTTAATTTCAAAGAGCTCACCGCCGGCATCTTCGCCTGTACCTTTACGGATGGCGCCTTCGATTTTATCCTTAGGCAAGTTCACTGCTTTAGCCGCGGCAATGGCAGCGCGCAAGCGAGAGTTACCGGCAGGATCGCCGCCGCCCTTGGCAGCGATGATGATTTCTTTAGCGGCCTTGGTGAAAACCTTGCCACGCTTGGCGTCTTGACGGCCCTTACGGTGTTGGATATTAGCCCATTTACTATGTCCAGCCATGATCTAAACCTCTCTATTTTCAAATAGTATTAATATATTCTTTACCTTTAAAACCTGTGCCCACAAAGAAAGTTTCCTTACTTTCTTGGCGAGAACTATTGGGCTTAAAGGATTTTACCTTGGTAAATTGCTTGCGCATGGGCAAGAGTAATTCTTGCACATCGGGACCCATGAAAATTTTCACGATAAAAGCGCCGCCGTCTTTTAAGTACAGGCCAGCCACAGCTAAAGCCTCTACACAAAGCTCTAAAGAGCGCGTTTGGTCAGTAAATTTTGTGCCTGTGGTACGCGGTGCCATATCGCTTATGACCACGTCAAAAGGCCCCAGATTTTGCAATTTTTCCTCAAACTCAGGGGAACGTTCGAAAACATCCTCTTGCATA
This sequence comes from uncultured Desulfovibrionaceae bacterium, assembly GCA_964372075.1. Lineage (GTDB taxonomy): Bacteria > Desulfobacterota > Desulfovibrionia > Desulfovibrionales > Desulfovibrionaceae > CAYJAD01. The sequence goes on from CAYJPR010000027.1 coordinate 3,617, forward strand.
AAAATAATATTTGAGGGAAAAATAGTTTCTGTGGTTTGAATGTCGCAGCCCAGCACAAAGCCCTCTTTGCCCACTTTTTCTGCGGCGCCAAGAGACCAAGAACCAGGAGCGGCCCCAAGGTCTAGCACCTTCATTCCGCGACGAAAGATTTTGAATTTATTGTCAATTTCTTTCAATTTATAGACGGAACGAGCAGGATAGCTTTGTTCTTTCGCTTTACGAAAATAATAATCTCTGTATTCTTTCATAATTTCACCATGCGGGAACATATGCTAAAAATCGTTTTTAGCCAAGTATATTATGCCCCTAAAAATTTTTGAGGCTCTTATGTCTAAATTCACATCAACGCCCATTGATACGCCAAGCCGCCGCCCTGTGCGCCTACGAATGGCAGATTTTAGCGGAAAGATATGCACCCTACCTTCCGGCCCTGAATCTTATGAAAAACAGAGTACATATTTTAGCGGTATGCATATTGATGAAGGACACTCTCTTGCTGACGCCACCCACGTGCTTATGGGTACAGGGGGACTTTGGGGCGAAAAAAACCTTGCGGATTATATACCTCATGCTCAGCTACTTGCCCCCAAGTCCACGGTGTTTGTTTTAGAAAGCCCTGAATTTGCCAAAAGCATAAGCCCTGAACAGCAAGGTTTTTCCCCAGAATTTCCCATGCATTGGAAGATAGTTACGGATTTTGAAAGCATTGCGCAATGGCAACAACAAGAGCAACAACAAGAAAAAGATACTTCCTCTAAGCCGTTAATTTTTTGGTGGTATAGCTACAATACGCGGCTCTTCCCCGATTTTTGGTGGCCCCTTTTAGGCCAAGTTTTGCAATGGCAATGGAGTAATACTTGCTCTGTCAGTCATGGGGCTACTGAGAGTAGGTCACAAAATACTTCAGAAAGGCCACGTCAAAAAATATTGCTGGGCTGCGCAGAAAATCAACTCTTAGAGCGTGAAGTAAAGCAAGCCTTCACTGAGCTTGGCTATGAAGTGATGCCGGTGCGCTGTGGGGGCTTTAGTGGATGCGCAAGAGCTGGTGACGCGGTTGCGCAAGGGCGTGATATAAGTCACGCAGAGCCTATACTTCATGCAGTACATGAAGAAAACACGGCTCTATTTTTTTCCATCAATGCTCAAGGGCTAGATAGTGAAGGAAAGGACTTTGCTCTCTTGCAGGCCCTTGGTATTCCTGTAGCCCTGTGGTTTGTGGATAACCCTTGGCATATTTTAGCCGCATTGCGCTTGCCGTGGTGGAAGAAAACACCCCTCTTTGCCACCGATGCATCCTTCATTGAACCTTTGCAAAAAGAAGGTGCAGAAAAGATTTTTCATCTGCCTCTAGCTACAGCTCAGCACATGTGGATTGTACAGGAACATGATACAACGCAACAGCAATACCGCAACACCCCTCATATAAAGACTGCAAAAGAAGCTAGTTGCGTATTTGTGGGGAGATCCAGCTTTCCGCAAAAGGAAAGTTTTTTTGCCGCCGCCAAGGTGGCTCCCGAGCTTTTGATACAAGCGCAACAATGTATACGAGAAGGAAAAACTCTACCCCATTACCATTGGTGGACCAAGCAAATGGCTATGCCCAGCCATTGGTTACACCCAGCCCTGCGCTCTGTGGGCTTAGGCGCAGAACAAAGCGCGCAATATCAACGCGTGCATTGGCTAAATAGCTTCGCGCAAGAAAGTATAGCTATTTTTGGTGATGCCCAGCAATGGCAAAAGCTCTTGCCAAGCCTGTCGCCCACAAGCTTTCATGAAAGCGTAGATTATTATGGTGAGCTTGCAAACCTCTACAGCGCCGCCCCTGCTGTGCTTAATGTAACGTCCTTGCTTTTACCGGCAGGACTTACCCAAAGGCATTTTGATGTTTGGGCCGCCGGAGGATTTTTATATAGCAATATAACTCAAGGCTTAGAAATTTTCCCTCAAGAATTAGTACAGCCCATGGCCTTTTCTACGCCTGAAAAAATGAAAAAGGCCTTACACACACTGCCGCACAGTGTCATGCAAGACCTTAAAAGAGGTTGGCAAGAAGAGTTACGCGCAAAGCACAGCTATGCCCAGCGTATGAGTTTTGTGTTGCTCTCCAGCACTTCTTAATAGATGGTTTTACGCACCCGCCATAAATGCACCAGTGTAAGCAGGGCAAAGGCGCCGCCAGCCATATAATGCGCTTTTTTATTGCCCGTACCGCCGCTCAAGAGGGTCACCATAAAGGTGGAAAGCATACTACCGTGCAAGATTTTACGCTTCTGAGCCTTGGTCAGCTTAGAAGGAAAACAAGAAACGCAAGTACAAGAGGCTGTGTTTGTTTGCGCTGCAGGTTGATTTGCTTGAGGGGCATTTTCATTAAGCCACTCTTCGCCTTGTTCCAAGAGCAGGTGAATTTCTTCTTCCGTAATGCTTTGCGCATCATAATGCACAAGCAAGGAGCCCGTAAGAGCTTTATGCTCAAGGCTTTGAATGCCATTCATTTCCAGCAAAAAAGCACAAATTTCTTGGCCCAATGCGGCATCCTTTAAGGCTGGATGACGTAAACGTACGCGTCCTTCGGAAAAGGAAACTATGTAATCTTCAAGCATTGTCTACCTCGCTCTTTGAAAACTCAAATCTTTATGACTGCACCGCAGGCAAATGCGGTCTGGTGGAGTTAAAAGTCACGCCCACCGTGGTCACATTATGTAAAATGGCGGAAAAAGTTGGGGTAATAATACCAAATAGGCTTAATGCCAAGAAGGCAGAGTTAAAGCTCATATTGGCCACAAAATTGCCCTTAATGCGCTGTACCACTTTTTGCCCCAACTGTCTTGCTACCACCAAGGAATGCAAATTGCTTTCTAACAGCACCACATCTGCCACTTCCTTGGCTAAGTCGGTGCCATCGCGCAGGCTTACGCCCACATCTGCCATGGAAAGACCGGGTGCATCGTTAACGCCATCACCCACCATGATAACCTTGCAACCTTGGGCTTGCAAATCTTGCACAATTTGTGCTTTATCTACCGGCAAAATACCGGCGTGAAATTCTGTAATACCTAAATAATCTGCCATATTCTTGGCGGCGCGAGCATCATCACCCGTAAGCATAACAATACGCTTAATACCGCTTTCTTTAAGGCATTCAATAACTTCTTTAGCTTCTGGGCGCACAGTATCGCGTATGGCTATAACACCGGCAATGACGCCGCCCTTAGAAAGATAAAGCAAAGAGTAGCCTTCAGCAATGAGGCGGTCCACATCTTTTTCAATGGGGCTCACGTCAATATGCTCATCATCGCGAATATAGTGACGACTACCTAAAAGCACACGCTCTCCGTGTAATTTACTGGCTATGCCATGGGCCACCACATATTCCACTTCGCCATGCTCTTCTTCATGCTTTAAATCTTGCAATTCTGCTTCGCGCACAATGGCTCTTGCCACAGGGTGCGGGAAGTGCTCTTCCATACAGGCGGCAATGCGTAAGATTTCTTGTGGGGTATGCCCTTCACAAGCCAGCACCTCAGCCACTTCCGGTCTAGCTTCCGTCAAGGTGCCTGTTTTATCAAATACCACAGTATCTGCTTCGGCTAAAGCTTCTAAAAAGACACCGCCCTTAATGAGTACACCGCGGCTGGCCCCTTCGCGCATGGTGGCAAGAATAGCCAGTGGCGTAGCAAGGCGCAAGGCGCAAGAGTAGTCTACAAGGAGCACAGAAGATGCACGAATAGGGTCACGCGTTACCAAGTACACCAAACCTGCAAGCAAGAAGGTGAAAGGCACGGCGGCGTCGGCCATACGCATGGCGCGGCTTTCAATATCTGCCTTAAGACTTTGAGAGTCTTCAATAAAATCTATAATTTTTTGCAAGCGAGATTCAGAAGCTAAGCTGGTGGGACGAATGATAATGGCCCCTTCTTCCACCACAGTACCGGCGTACACGGAACTTCCTTCATTGCGCACCACGCCTTGCGGCTCGCCTGTCATGGAAGCTTGGTTCACCACAGCTTCACCGCCCACAACCACACCATCTACCATAATAACAGTACCGGTGCGTACAATAACTTCATGCTCAAGGGTTAGCTCGCTAAAGGGAATGCGCACCTCTGTATCACCATCGCGCACCCAAACATTATCCACATCTAAGGCCAAGCTTTGGGCCAGCCCTTCGCGGGAGTGATGGCGCGTCCAAGCTTCTAAAGCTTCACCAAGCCCTAAAAGGAAGGTAAGCATGCTTACAGTGCGGAAATCGCGACGGTAAATGGAAATACCAATGGCTGTGGCGTCTAAAAGCTCCACATTGATATTGCCCGTAAATAAGGACTTAAGACCTTGAATGATATGAGGTAAGGCAGATTTTAAGCTTAAAATCATGCGTAACCATGGTGGCATAAGAGGACGCAACAAAATATAGCGCGCAATGGGCCACAAAAGGGGGAATTTATCCATTTTTTGCGGCAAGGCCACAGCATGGCTGACCAAACTTAAGGCGCCGGAACACGAACCCTTGGGCGGTGTGGTATCTTCTACTTGTAAAATTTCTAAGGCAGTGGCGCGTGCTTCTTGGCTTTCGTACCAAAAAAGTACCGAGCCAGAGCGCGCATTAATGCTGATTTCCTGTATGCCCTGAACAGCTTCAAGGCTTTCTTGCAACACATCTGCTGTGCGCTTGGAGAACATAGAGAGGGAACGCGCACGCAATCTGCCTACGCTTCCTTGAATTTCATGAACAATAACAAACTGCATGACGTCCCCTTAAACAGCCTAGGCCTTTTCTTGTGTTGCTTTGCGCTTTTCAGAAGTATTTTGAGCTTCAGCTACTAAATCTTCTACGGTTTCTTTTAAGGTTTCTACCTTGCCCATAACGCAATCTTTTGCGTCCATACCGCGGCTGAGTAAATCAGCGGCCATGGGGCGAATACCGGAATTGGCGCTCAAAGCTTGCTTAGCCATGGCACCTACAACAACACCACCTAAAAATACTAAACCGAAACGTAAAAATCCTTGCATAAGCCATCTCCTTTTATAATTACGTGACAACTATGTTACGTATGTTCTTTCAGCATAGGTAACACGTAAAAAAGCTTTTGCAAGCTCTAAAATGTGTCCAAAAGCTGGAGAATGATTGGCGTTTTCAACTACCTAGTCTATTTTATGAGTATTGACAAGCTATTTTTGAAGCTAAATTTCAAAAAATAATGTGCTTTTCATAAAAAGTTAACACATTTTATTTTATTATTTCAAATAATTACTTTAGAAACAACCCCTCTTAGCCATATATATACAGTAAAAATAAATATGTTATTTTGAAAGTTATTTTCATCGAAAAAAATACAAATTTCTAACACTGCCTTTGCTGTAAAAGCAAAAGTCCATAGTAAACTTGCCCTAAAGAAATGGCGCCGTCATTGGGAGGAATAGCCTTAGAAGTTAAGACCTTAAAGCCTCTTTCTTGTAATTTTGTGTATAAAAGCCCATGTAAAGTGGCATTTTGCATGGCTCCGCCACACAGTGACACTGTCCAGCAATGTTTTTCCTTGGCGGCCTCATACGCCATATGAGCAAAAGCTTCGGCAAGGTCATGATGAAAAGCGCAGGCCGCCGTGGGCACATCATAATCTTGCGCTCTTTGTAAGGCTTTTATAAAAAGCTCTTGCGAAGAAACTTCCCATAAGTTCTCTATCTTACGCACTGCACATGGATCAAGAGCAGGAAGGTTTGCCGCTTTCACATGCTTTTGCACTTGCTCCAAACGTATGGCGGCTTGCCCTTCATAGGTGGTAGCATCACACAAAGCAAGCGCCGCCGCCACGCCATCAAAAAGCCGCCCAGCGCTGGAAGTTACAGGCGAGCGTAATTTTTTTTGCACCATTTCCAGCACAGCATGCCCCATAGCATAAGACCGAAGCACGCTCTCTTCCCACGCACTATCTTGGGCAAGGGCCACAGCTATGCGCCAAGGTTCGCGTATGGCTTGCTCTGCCCCCGGCAAAGCAAAGAGAGAAAGCCGCCCAAGACGTGTATGTTCAGCTCCATCTATATAAAGAAGCTCGCCGCCCCAAATGGTTCCGTCTAGGCCATAGCCTGTTCCGTCAAGACTTATGGACAAACACGGGCTTACTTCTTCTGTGCTATACTCAGCCAGCACAGCATAGGCATGGGCAAAGTGATGCTGCAGGGCATATAACTCTATGCCGCGCTCCTCAGCTAATTCTTGAGCCGCACGGGTAGAAAGAAAATCCGGATGCGCATCGTGCACAATGCACTGCCCTTCTACTTGCAAAAGCATTTCCATATGGCTCAGAACATGACGATAAAAACTGAGGGTCTCTAAATTTTGCAAATCTCCCACATGCTGAGAGACAAAAGCCGCCTCCCCTCGATTTAAGCACAGGGTGCTTTTTAGCTCTGCACCCATACCGAGCACACAAGGCGCTTTGGCAAAAGATGGCCCTAGATGAAGCGGACGCGGTACATAACCACGGGCGCGACGTAAAAAAAGCGGCCTAGGATTTTCAGCCAAAGTATGTACCGTACAGACAGAATCATCATTGCGCACTAAAATGTCTCTTTCGTGAAAAAGAAAAACCTCGGCTACGGAAGATAAAGAATGGGCCGCTTCCCTATTGCCAAGGCAAATGGGCTCTCCGGCGGCATTGCCCGAGGTCATGACCAGGGCTAAGCCATGGGCGTAAGCTTGCGGATTTTGTACATCTTGCACTTGTTGCGCATGTTGTTGCGCCCATTGTTGCGGTTGCACCTGTTGTGCCTGTTGCGCATATACGCCTTGGCGCAAATAGTGAAAAAGAGCTGCATGTAAAGGGGTATAAGCTAACACTATACCCAAGGTATCCGTATCCGGCGCAAGGCATTGGGGTAAAATATCTTTGCGTTTGCAAAGCACGATGGGCTTTTCTTGGCTTAGAAGCAGGCTTTCTTCTTGCTCTCCCACATGCACCAAAGCATGGGCCGCTTGCAGATTTTCCACCATGAGCGCAAAGGGCTTATGCGGGCGACGCTTATGAACGCGCAGGCGCATAATGGCCTCTTCATTAAAAGCATCGCAAGCTAAGTGAAAGCCTCCGAGACCTTTTATGGCGGCAATTTTGCCTTGAAGCAGTGCCTCACTTAAAGCTTGAAGGGCGGCAATATTTTGCACAGCCCCCTCGTGGTAATGGCTAGAAGGCATGGTAGCATGGACATCTTTTTCCACATACCAAAGCTTAGGGCCGCACACAGGGCAAGCATTGGGCTGAGCATGAAAGCGTCTATTAAGCGGGTCATCATATTCTTTTTGGCATGCTTCACACAGGGGAAAGCAAGCCATGGAGGTGGTAGCCCTATCATAAGGAATACTATGGGTAATGGTATAGCGCGGGCCGCAATTGGTACAATTGGTAAAGGGATATGCATGGCGCTTATTATGCACATCTTGCATTTCTGCTTCACACTCTGCGCACATGGAAACATCAGAACTTATGAGCACGCTATGCCCCTCATCTGTGGCGGCGTGGCTATGAATAATAACAAAGGCCTCTTCTGCCTCTTGCGAAGGTAAATCTTTCTGCGAAAAGTGCGTCAGCTGGGCCAAGGGGGGAAGTTTCTCTTGTATATCTGTGGCAAAGTTTTGCAAAGCTTCCGCGGGCCCTTGTGCTTCTATATGAACCCCTTGCGCCGTATTGCATACATGCCCCGTAAGACCATACTCCAAGGCCAGACGATAGATGAAGGGCCTAAAGCCCACGCCTTGCACTTGCCCTTGGGCCAATATATGCCGTCGCTCCATGGGCTTAGACTCCGGTGACAGAGTATTTTCTGGGCTTTTTTTTGCTTTCATATGCTTTTTACCTGTACTGTTCATGGCATTTTCATAACAAATATTGCACACAGCGTCTAACTTTTGTCCTTGCTTTTTTTCTCACAAACAAAAAAATACTCAGCTACGCCTTTACAAGCCTTGCCTATTATGTAAGCTCTTGATAAGGAAAACATAGTGCAACGGTAATTGTTTTTTAGAGTTACAGATTAAGGGAGAATAGCATGGCAGCAGAACATAAATTGGGAAAAAGAATAAAGGCTTTTCGCGAAGCACGTGAAAAAAGCTTGGAAGATTTATCTAAAGATACCGGTCTTAGCTTAAATTTTTTACAAGGTTTAGAAGAAAATAATGTGTATCCAAGCATTGGGCCCATGCAAAAAATTGCTCGCGCCCTTGGTTTACGCCTTGGCACTTTTTTAGATGATGAAAACAGCATGGACCCCATCATTGCCAGCTTAGACACTACAGACCCCGATGAAGCTGTACACAATTGCCGCACGCAAAATGTAAGTTATTCTTATGTTCCTTTAGGTAAAGGCAAGAGCGATCGCAATATGGAGCCTTTCCATATTACCATTGCCCCCCTTTCAGCCGAAGAGCAAGCCAAGGAACAAAAAACTTCTTCCCATCAAGGGGAAGAATTCATGCTGGTACTTAGCGGAGAGCTCAAAGTTGTGTACGGGCGTGAAACCCATATTTTACAAACCGGACAAAGCATTTATTATAATTCCATTGTGCCTCACTATGTGGGCGCTCATGGTGATAAGCCGGCGCAAATTTTAGCCGTAACCTATCTGCCTTAATGCGGGCCTGTTATGAATAAAGTAGCAGAAAGACAAAAACTTTTTCACCTGCGTGAAAAGACATTGGGCCAGCTCTTGGATGAAGCTATTGAACGCTTTCCAGACAATGACGCTGTGGTGTATGTGGATAGAGATTATCGCCAAAGTTACAAAGAATTTGGTAAAACCGTCGACGAAATGGCCAAAGGCCTCATGGCCCTTGGGGTAAAAAAAGGCGAAAAAGTAGCCGTTTGGGCCAGCAATGTGCCTTATTGGGTGGCTTTGCAATTTGCCACGGCAAAAATTGGCGCCATTCTCATTACCGTTAATACCAATTATCGCGAGCATGAGCTGGAATACTTGCTCAAACATTCAGAATGCGAAAATCTTTTCATTGTGGATGGCCTGCGCGATCATGATTTTGTGCAAACTTTGTATAAAATTGCTCCGGAATTACGCACCCAAAGCCGTGAGCATTTTTTCTCTGAAACCTTTCCGCACTTACGCCGCATTTTCTTCCTTGGGCATGAAAAGCACCGCGGCATGTTCTCCATTCCTGAAGTACGCGCCATGAGCGTTATGACGCTGGACGAAGAATACAAAGCCAGACAAGCAGAACTGGACCCTTGGGACGTTATCAATATGCAATATACGTCCGGTACCACGGGCTTTCCCAAGGGCGTTATGCTCACCCATGTGGGCATTGGCCTTAATGGCTACTGGATTGGCGCTCACCAAGGTTTTACAGAAAAAGATCGCCTCTGCTTACCTGTACCGCTCTTTCACTGCTTTGGCTGTGTACTGGGTGTGGCGGCTTGTGTAAACTATGGCACCAGTATGATTATTTTGGAAAGCTTTAGTCCCTTGCATATGCTGGAAGCCATTGAAACAGAACGTTGTACCGCCGTTTATGGCGTACCCACCATGTTTATTGCCGCCCTTGAGCATAAAATGTTTTCTCGCTTTGATATGTCTTCTTTACGCACGGGCATTATGGCCGGCTCTGTTTGCCCTGAGCCGCTCATGCGTCGCGTTACCGAAGAGATGTATCTTAAAGATATTACCATTTGCTACGGCCTTACGGAAGCTTCGCCTGTTATGACGCAATCTGACGTTACCGATAGCCTTGCTTCGCGCTGTTCCACTGTGGGCTGTGCCATGCCGGGCATTGAGGTTATCATTGCCGACCCGGACACTTGCGAAGAATTGCCTCGCGGCGAGCAAGGGGAAATTCTTTGTCGCGGCTATAATGTTATGAAGGGCTATTACAATATGCCTGAAGAAACCGCCAAGGCCATCACCCCCGATGGCTGGCTGCATTCTGGTGACCTTGGCACCATGGATGAAGACGGCTATGTGGTGGTAACAGGGCGCATTAAAGATATGATTATTCGCGGGGGAGAAAATGTCTACCCTCGGGAGATAGAAGAATATCTCATGGGTATGGAAGGCGTTCTTGACGCGCAAGTTGTAGGTGTGCCCAGCTATAAATATGGCGAAGAAGTGGGGGTATTTATCATAGTCAAACCCGACCATGACGTACGACCTGAAGACGTTCGCGATTATTGCCGTGGTAAAATTGCTTGGTATAAAGTGCCGCGCTATATTAGCACTGTGGAATCCTACCCCCTCACCGGCAGTGGGAAAATTCAAAAATTCAAATTGCGTGAAATGGCCTCTCAATTATGGCCTGAAGCCATGCAAGAGAAAAAAAGTAGATAATGCTATTTCAACCTTACTTTTTACAAAGCGCACCGCCACAAGTTTTTTTGTGGCGGGCGCTTTTCTTTACACTGTGTCTTCTCGCGCTTATGCCAATACACAGTAAAGCCGACACAAGCCATATTTCCACCAGCACCAAGCATCTGGTATTTGAACATTTTAGCATAGATGTTTTGGAAGGCTGGAATGTGCATAGCGACGAAACTGTTATTACCCTAAGCCACCCCAAACGCCTTTGCGCCCTTTCTGTCATGGCGGTTTTGCATCAAGATGTGCCCTTTAGAGAGCTGGTTATTGCTTTTTACCAAAATCTTAAGGGAAAGAATTTGCGCTCTGTGGACCCCGGCACCACCTTTGATTTAGACAATGACACAGATATGCCCAGCGTCGCTCGATTAAGTGAAAACGGGCCTGTATTTAGCGCTGTCACTGTTATGGGACAATGCGAGCCCTTTACGGATATGATTTCTTCCCTCGTCATTTTAGATGAAAATAAAAAGCCCTATGCCAATGCCCTGCGCGCCTACCCTCTTTTAGGTGAGGCCGGAAAAAAAGAATGGGAAGAATCTAAAAAATTGGCTGCTGAGAGAACCAAAAAAGCACGAGAAGAACAAGCTGCCCAAAAAGCTGCCGCAGAAAAAGCTGCCCAAAAGGCTGCTAAAGAAAAGGCAGAACAAGAAAAAACTGAAACAAAAAATACCCCCAACAGCAAGCCCGCAAGTACGCAAGGGCAAAAAGCAACACCTTAAACACAACA
>CAYJPR010000028.1:0-14557 GCA_964372075.1 uncultured Desulfovibrionaceae bacterium
CAAAATAATTTTCAGCTTTGATAAAGGTATTCTTTTTTATGGAAATATCTTTAAGCTCAGGGCTCATTAAGTCTGAAGTGGTAATCTTAATGGTCTCTTTACCTGTGGTATCCACAAAGGTCATCTCAAGATATAAAGGCTTAGGCTCAAACTCAAAGTCTGTAGGCTTTGTATACTTATAACGGGTGGAGTTTTGCTCAGAGGTAAAGGGAAGATCTATCGCAGGATTAGGAGCCTTGGTGCTGACCCAGCTTTTTTTATCTTCTGATAAGACCCACTCGCTTTGTATCATCAAAAGGCCAGTTCTATTTTCGATAAAAGTCTTATAAATATTTTTATCTATAGGAAAAGCCGCAAGCGTGCGAATATCGTCATCGCGTCTATAGAGGAAATTGGCAACATTTCTTGCTGTGTCTGTGGTGAGGCGCTCAATTTCTTGCGTTCCTCTATCATCCAGAGCGCGCACGGCATCGTCTACAGCCAGTTTACCGGCCACAGTAAGTTCTTCTACAGCGGTGTCGGCCATGTTTTGCGTACGTTCTTTCATTTCATCGCCAAGATTCAAGGCTTGTTGCCAAGCCACCAAGGCAATGAGAATGAGAGGAAGTACCTTAATGATGATAAAGATGAAGATGAGCTTGGCGCGCATGCCAAGACCTAATTTCGTGAGGAAATTTTCCAAGGAGGACGAAATGTTCTGTTGTTGGCTCATTTTTTACCTATAATCTTTGAGGAAGAGGTCACAAAAAGTCGTGCAGAGATGTTGAGAATTTGATCGAAAAAGCAGATCCTTTAAAACGCACGAACTCTACGCAAAAAGTTATGCTTTGTCACGTGTAAAATGTGCTATGAGAGGCTTTGTTCTTTATAAATAGTCTTGAAATGGTACTTGTCAAGCATGATAAATATCCTTTTCTTTATCTTTGCAGAGTATTAAGTGTAGTAAATAGCTAAGAATGCAGCCACAAGTAAGGCCGGCAGCATGTTACTTATGCGAATTTGTGTGAGATTTAATGTGTTAGTAGCGATGGCTAACATAAGAATACCACCGGTGGCGGTAATTTCTGTTAATACAGGTTCTGTGAGTACACCAGATAAAAAACTGGCGGCTAAAACAACACTGCCTTGATAAACAAAGATGCTTATTCCGGAAAAAAATACACCAAAACCTAAGCTGGCTGCTAAAATAATGGAGGCAAAAAAATCTATGGAGGATTTAGCAAGCACTATATCTCGTGTGCCACGCAAACCTTCCTCTATGGAACCCAAAATTCCCATGGCGCCAATGCACATGAGCAAAGAGCTGGTCACAAGGCCTTCGGTAAAGCGTGGATTAGAGGAGGACACCTTCTTTTTTAACCATTCGCCTACGGCTATAAGTTTGTCCTCAATGTGTAATAATTCCCCTATGATAGAGCCAAGGATAATGCTGGCAATGGTGAGCATGGGCTCAGTGCCCACAAGGGCAGACTGCAGGCCTAAAACTAAGATACACAGACCAATGCCTTGAAAAACAAGTTCGCGCATTTTTTCGGGCATTTTGCTGCCAAAGGCCAGACCCAAAAGGGCTCCGGCCATAACAGCAACACCATTTATGAGCGCACCCAAGGGGAAAATCATGCTTTGTCCCCAGTGCTATCAAGTGAAAAGTCATGAATATGCGCAGGATTATCCAAATCTTGATCTTCTTCCATATCTGCGCCCAATATGCCACGAGCCACAGGAATGGGGGCGCTCCATTCACCGGGCATGGGGGCGCTTAAGCTGGCCTTTTCACCAAGCCAAGGATTAAAATAGCCAAATTCCAACCATGGGCAGGCTTTGCGTAAGCGTTTTTTAAAGTTTACAAAGCCCACAGAAGGAGAGGTGGGGATGTCTTTGAGCAAGTTTAAATACATTTCAGGATCAATATTTAAATTGCGCAATTGAATGAAGCTAACGCCGCAAGAACCCACCAATTGAGTGAGGGCTTCCAATTCATCTTCGGTGTCGGTGATGCCAGGAAAGTATAGAAGATTTAAAGAGACAAAAACCCCACGCTGGCGAGCGGCTATGATGGAAGCGCGCACATCTGCAAAGCTGTAACCTTGGGGGCGGTAGTAAATATCGTATACTTCGGGCCTTGCAGAGTTCATGCTCACGCGCAAAGACGTAAGGCCGGCATCGGCAAGGGCCGCCACAGCTTCGGGGCGGGAGGCATTGGAATTAAGATTTATGGTGCCTAGGCCTTTTTCTGCCCTAAATTGGCTAATGGCTTCCAGCAAAAGAGGGGCGTTGGTTAGCGGTTCCCCTTCACAGCCTTGGCCAAAGGAATAAATGGGCTTTTCCTTTTCATTGGAGCTGTGATGACGCATAATTTCCACAATTTCTTGCGCAGTGGGGGTAAATTCTAAGCGACATTGCGGTGTAGTCACAATGGGGGAGCCTTCTTCTTGCTGTGAAATACAGCCTATACATCGAGCGTTGCAGGTGCGTGATGTGGGAAGCGGGGCCTCATGACGCCCTAAGGCCAAGTTACGCGCTGCCGGGCAATCGTATTCCATGACGCATTTTTGCATAATATGCTGTATAAGGCGGTTATTGGGATATTTTTCCAGTAATTGGCGTACATTTTTCGTGAGAATTTGGCGCTTTACCTTACGAAATTCTTGACGCGTGTCCACATCAACTTTTTTGGCACAAATATAAAATTTTCCTCGTGCATAGCCCACCGCACCATAGGCAAAGAGGGGCAAAAGCGGCGCGCCTTGATCTGTGGCATAGGCCGGATGACTGGTAAGGGTGTGAGCAGGGGCGGCAAAGGCGGCTACAGCTAAGTCTTCTTGCACTTCCATTTGCCCTGTTTCTTCATTGAGACCCACAGCTCGACGGCGCGGTAAGTAGAAAAGTTCACTTTCCGGAGGCAGAGGCATGAGCTCATCGGGGCGAGGAAGGCCCCACTGTTTGCCGGTACGGCATACCATGAGAAGGTCGGGGTGGTCATAAATATTGCCTTCAGCGTCGGCAACTACCAAATGGGGACGTAAGGGGGAAGTGCTCATACTTATCCTTGCTTATGCATAAATTTTACAGTACCTATGGATGAAGTGCTGTAGGTACTTTTTCTGTGAATCTATTTTGTGCCGTGGCACAATACCCTTGAGGTATACAAAAGGACTGACTATGTCTATGATGATTTTTGGAATTTTATTTTTTTCTGGTATCTTTTTGATGTTTGTTTTCATTCTATTTGGTCAAGAAAAATTGGCCAAACAAGTAAGATTGGAACTTGCAGAACAGCGCGCTTTGGTGACCATCTTAACACAAAGGGTGGAAAGTTTAGAGCAGGGTGGCACTTTTGCGTCCGGTTCTTTACCTGTGGATGAAAACGTCATGCGAGGCCATGTGCATCAGAATCCTAAAGCCTCCCCTACGACGACAGCCAGCGCCTCTAGCGCCATTTTGGCAGATATGCCCTTGTCTACCCCTTCGGCTAAACTGTCTTTTGACAATGAAGCGCCTAGCCCTGTTCTTGGTCAAACACCTACGCTTAAAGAAAAAAATGATTTAGATCTTTTCTTAGCGCCACCACAACGTTAATTTTTATACATACTTTGCAAAGGTTCCCCGTGCCGCATCTAAATATGCTTTGCGTAAGAGATCTGCCGGCACGGCCTCTGCTAATAAAAGATAAAAGCCTTTAAGCCAGCGATTTCTTATGTCGGCGGCATGTTTTCTTCTTTCTTCTACACATTTCTTTTTTTCTTCAGCAGATATGCTTTCTAAAAAATGGCTCAAATTGCGTGCTCTATGTGAAGCTCTATGCCCCGCATTGATGGTGGCAAGGCCTTGTTCTTGAAGATTTTTCCTAAAGTCGTCATGCTCTAAAAGAAAGGTGATTTTTTGTGCGGCTTGTTCCGGCTGATGTAATGGATAACAGCAGACGTCTTTATCAGGCGTGAATATATCTGTAAAGCCGTGTTCAAGTAGGGGCGTTACCAAGGCGGCGCCGCAAGCGAGAGCTTCAAAGACGCGAAAATTTAAATCTCCGTGCTCGCAATGATTAATAATGACTTTGCCTTGTGGAAAAAGCTCCACATAATTTCCCTGTGTGCAATGCACATTGCCAAGCTGTTTTTGTAAATTTTCTAAAAAAACTTTGCGTTTGGGCGTGTTTTGCGCATGAATGGTACCCACAAAGAGGCAATCCCAATGGGGGACAATATGGGGGCTTGGCGTATCATTTTCTTTAGCAAAGGCTGGAGACCATACGATGCGCTCTGCGGGAAGTCTTTTTTGCTCAAAATACGGAATGTGGTCTTTAAGGCTTACAATACACGCATCAAAGGCCTGTGCATAGTAAGGATACCAGCTGTGAATATGTGTATCTACGGCATAAAAAATGGTAAAACATGGAAAATGTTCCATACCCAGCACAAAAGGAGGGCGGCTTTTATCAGCCACAATGACCACATCCGGCTCAAATCCTGCCATATGCACAAGGTCTTGCCAGCTAAATACCGCCACGTGCTCAAAGTTGAAAAAATGTACCTTCCAGCCTAAGTCAGACATGGCAGCATGAAAAAAGGGGCTTCCTATCCAGAAAATTTTTTGCAAAATCAGGGCCTTTACTCTGCGTGTTAGGGAAAAATGGGGGCTTTTATGTATTGCACCCTGTGGGTAAACATTATATAAAGGTGTTATATTTTTTCATAGACGTTTTTTTAGTAAGTATCTTTCACATGGATAGTCGTCAAGTGCAGAATAAATCATCGCGTTCTTCTTCCCCTACGTCCCCTACGTCTCCTACTTCTTCTCCTCTTTCTTCTCAGGAGGGCACATCTTCTGTTCCGTCTAAAAAGGGCGCGGCAGGTGTGAAGCAGGGCCTTCCTCCTAAAAAGAAAAAAGCTTGGAAAAGCAGTGCCTTTTTGTGGCGCTCCTTAGCCTATATGGGCGCTACTTTGTTTTGTGTAGTGCTTTTTATTTTTCTAGGCACTTTTGCCTTTGTTAAATTGTATCCACAAGAAATAAGTCAAAAAATTTCTCATCTCTTAGAAGAAGAAACGGGCATGAAGCTGGAATTTTCCGGCATTGATATGACCCTCCTTCCCTTGCCGGCTTTATCTCTTGCTCAAGTACGCGTAAATCATACAGACTTTAGTGTAGACGTGGCTTATGCTTCTTTGCGCCCTTCGCTTCTTCCTTTATTACAAGGGAAATTTTCCTTGGGGGATATTTCTTTGTGGCGCCCTCATGTTACTGTACATGCTACAAAGTCTGCTTCAGATGAAAATAAGGCTTCTGCGGAAATAGTTTCTGCGCCTCCTTCTGAGTCTTCGTCTAGCCTTGGAACTGGCGATGGCACATCCCCCAAAAAGCATTGGGGCGCTGTAGTGCAAGAGCATGTGCAGTATACCTTACGGCAAATCCCCCCCTTTGTGTACGGTTCCTCCGTGGAGATTTTACACGGCTCTGTGTTGTTACAGCAAGCGGGCTGGGATATGCGCTTTGAATCCTTACAAAGCTATGTGGAATTGGGCTCTTTGGGCAATATAGAAGGTAATATTCGTTTTGACGTGGTCACCGTTAATGTAGGGGGGCAGTACCTTGCTCAGGCCGAGGCTTTTTCTTTGCGCATGGAAGGGGATGTGGAAGAAGGTATAGATGTGCATGTGCAAAGCAAAGGGCAGGTGCATGAATTTTTAGATGCGGTGAACGTGGATGTTTCTGCGCGCTATACTTTAAAAGAAAATTTAGGAAAGTCTTTAGTGAAGGCTTTTTCTGCCGGAAATCAAAGTCAGAGTCAGCCCCATGGTGTGGAAGGGCAATGGAAGGTGCAAGCAAATTTGCTCTGGTTTGGCGCTCCCATTGCTGTGCAAAGTAGCGGATCTGTGGTGGGTAACTTACAGCAGTCCTTGCATATACAAAATGTCAGCGCACAGTTGGAGCAAGATAGCTTACGTTTGAATGCCGCGATACATTTGCAAGATGTGGATAATCCCGCGGTGGATGGGCATTTAG
Source organism: uncultured Desulfovibrionaceae bacterium (assembly GCA_964372075.1). Classification (GTDB taxonomy): domain Bacteria; phylum Desulfobacterota; class Desulfovibrionia; order Desulfovibrionales; family Desulfovibrionaceae; genus CAYJAD01. Next base: position 6,001 of record CAYJPR010000028.1, read on the forward strand.
ATGTGGCACATTTAAGCCTTACGCAGTGGTTTGGCTTTGCACGTCATCTTCCCCCCGGCATCCAGCATGCTTTACATGATATTACAGGAAATTTAGATTTTCTTATTACAAAGCAAGGCCTTTCGGTGCCACGTTTGGCAGCCACGGCGGCAGGAGCCTCTTTTACGGGTAGTGGCGGCGTGCCCACATGGTCCAAGGCTGTGGTCTTTTTAGATATCCTTTCGCCAGAGCTGTATTTGGGGGCTGTGTACCCAGAAGCAGAAGGCAAGCGGCCTAAACCCTTGACCTTTGCTCATAAACCTTTGACGCCGGAACCGGGAACTGCAGAGGCTCAAGTGGTGGAAGGGGATGACTATATTAGTGTGGATTATGACATTAATGTGGCTGCTCATAAGGTTTTTGCTTGGGATTTACCCTTGGAGGGCTTTAAGTTTCGTGTAAATCCTGCAGGTCTTGATGGAGAAAAACTCGCGGCAAAACATAAAAATGCCGCAGTACTGGCCTTTAGTGCCGAGAAATTTTTCGGAGGCCGCGCCGAAGGAAAGGCTCTATTGTATCGTAATGCTCAAGACGAATCTGCTTATGACATTACAGCTCTCTTGCGTAATGTACAGGCGCAGAGACCGGTGGAGCGCCTCATAGGGAGAGAGCTTTTTGGCGGACGTATGTCTGCAGATGCTACCGTGAGCGGGAAAGGTGTCTATGCCGGTGAATTTTTGGTTTCCCTAGGGGGGCAAGCTTCCTTAAGGGTAGAAAATGGTAATTTCTTTGGGCGGTCTAAGCAAAAAGTGCCTTTCAAGCTTATGACAGTGAATGCGCAGGTGGCTGGGCTGAATCCTGCTAAAATTAGCGGGGCGCAATGGCCTCCTAAATTGGCCTATTCCGGTCAATGGAAAGCTTCCTTGGTGACGGAAGATATTTCTGCCAAAAGTTCTTGGAATGGAGCCTTAGAATTTATTGATGAAGATTATGGCACTGTGGCTTTACATAATATTCCCGGCACAGTGGAAATTTCTTTTTCCCCAGAGCTGACCACATTGCCGCACAGCACCGAAGTGCATTTTTCTACCTTGCTCTCTTTAAATACTACCAAGGGGCTTGTTTCTTTAAGTAAGGCCAAGGGCACCGTGCCAAGCCTTGCCCATATGCAAGCTTCCGGTTTTGGTGAGATGGATTTTTCTAAGGATATACGCTGGAAAGCAACAGTTAATGCCAATACCTCAACTTTGAGCAAGGTGTTAGCCCAGTTAGATGAAGATGGGCGTCCACTTTTGCCGCCTACGGCACCGCAAAGTGCTAAAATAAGCACAGAAATGTCCTATGCCAACGAATTGCTGCGCTTACAGAAATTGCAAGCGCAAGTGCAAGATATGCGTATAAGCGGAAGCTTACAGCGCACCTTTACAGCAAAACCGCAGTGGGAGTTCGATCTTTTTGCCGATGTGTTTGATTTTGACTTGCTCTTTAGGGATAAAAAAGCCCAAGAGGCTGCCAGCGCTGCGAAGGCTGCCAAAGCCGCGCAAGCTAAGGCTCAGAAAAAAGAAGAACAAAGGCAAAGTCTCACGGCAGGGGACGTTCCTGTGCGTAAGCCTTTACCGCCCCTTGTTACCCCTGTAGCCACAAGAAAAAAATCTGAAAGACCCCTATCGTGGCGCTGGTTAGAGAATTTTAACGCCAAGGGCAAGGTGCGTGTCGGCACCTATATTATGAACAAGGTGCGGGTCAAAGATGTGCTGGCGCCTGTGAAGATAGCGTCTTCCACCCTAGAGTGCACGCCCATTACAGGAAAATTGTATAATGGTCCTATAAAGGTGAATTTTAAAGGCGTGGTGAAGAAAGGGCTTTTGCATTGCCAAGTGGGAGCTCAGGCCAATGGCGCGGCTCTTTTGCGCCTTACAGAAGATTTAGAATTGGAAACGGCCCTTGCCGGCTCGGCGGACTTTTGGCTGTCTGCGCAAGGGGCTGTGGGCTATGCCAGTGATATTCCCAGCGCTTTTGACGGCACATGGCGCTTAAATATAGGGCAAGGCTTTTTACAAAGTCGTGAAAAGGGTAAACTGACAGGCAGTCCCACCCAAATCTCTTATTTTAAAGATGCCGGCGTTATTACCAAGGGCGTGCTGGAAAGCCATAAGTTTGAGCTTAAAGGCAAAGACTTACAGGCCACAGGGCGCGGCAAAGTGGATTTTGTTAATGATACTTTGGATATGAACTTGGTAGTAAGTTCCGGTGGTTTGAGTGATATTCCGGTGCGCTTTTATGGCTCTTTGGATGATCCACAGCGCGATGTGCATACGGGCGCTGTGCTATTATCTGCTTTAGGCTCTTTAGGAATGGGGGTTTTTGATCTCATTGGCGGTGTCTTTGGGGCCATATTTGGCTTGTTTAAATAAGAGGCAATGAAACTATACATCTACGCATAGCTAGAGTGGTGTAAATTGTATTGATGCTGTGAAGCCTTGCTAAAACCATTGTATATACCACGCTGTTTATAGATAGAAAGCCCGAGTATGCCAATGGCATACTCGGGCTTTCTAATGGTTAAGGCATTCAAATGATGATTATAGTATGGGCAAACAGTTAAAGGTGTCGAATTTTAGATTTGTGATAAGTTTTTGAGACTGCTCAGAAAAATCTGTAGAATGTGCTTGTTGTAGATGTTGTATCCATGCGCCATTGTCTTCCCATACTTCAAAAGCTAGTAATTCATTGGGGTTTTTACTACTTACATGTACGGCATTGAATAAACAGCCCTGTTCATTTTTGTTCTTTGCAAGAAAATCTTGCAAAAGCTCTTTAAGCTCCATAACTTTTCCGTCCTGAGCTGTGAGGATGCCTAGGATGGCCACTTGCTTTTTCAGTGAAGCCGCACTTCCATAGTGGTATATACCATGGGAACCTGCAAATTGCATATAGGTATCAAAATGAAAATCAGTAAAATATTTGAGCGATTCCCTATAAAATTCCTGCACATGGGGTGAATCGAAATGGGCTTTCCAAAGCGCTTCACTTTCCCAGATTTCATAGTTAAGAAAGTAATTTTTTTTCTTGGTGTTTACTTGCAAGGTGCTTAGTTCACAGCCGCGAGCTTTGCTATTGCCTTGAAAAAAATTTACTAAACTGGCATGAGCTTCAGAGATTTTCCCTTCCACGGCGGTGCCGTATCCCACCAATGCGAACTTTTTAGAAATCATATGCACCCTTTACTCTTAAAAAAGTTATATAATAAAATCTAGAAAATATGTGCTCTTTTGCAGTAGCTACTATATTTTTCGCTGTGAAGTCAATGTCTAGATACAAAAGATATTTTTGTCAAAACTATTTTGCTTAATTCTTGTCAGGCTCTTGTTTCCCTCTTGTCTGGCTTGCATAGAGCCAAAGCTTATGGCATAGTATTTGTAAGGGCATTGTGCGTACAGCTGTGCTCGTGAAAAACTTTAGGCTAAAGGCATGAAATTATGGCATTAGAGCTTCGTCAGCAACTGAAATTATCACAACAGCTTATTATGACCCCGCAATTACAGCAGGCCATTAAGCTTTTGCAATTGTCTCGCCTTGAGTTGGTAGAAACAGTGCAACGTGAACTTTTGGAAAATCCTTTTCTGGAAGAAGGGCATGATGAGGCTTTTGAAGCCGAAAAGACAGAAGTGCGCACAGATAAAAATGACGATGCTGTGTATGATGGCGAATTGGCCAAAGGCGCTGATTGGGAAGATTATTTAGGCGAATTTGCCTCTTCTCCGCGTAATAACAGCTCTCGTGAATTTGAAGCCTTGGAAGAAATGTCTTCTTTTGAATCTCGCTATACAGAAAAACCTTCTTTAGATGCGCATTTGTTATGGCAATTGCGCTTATCTTCTCTTTTGACAGATGAACAAAAAGATGTGGGCGAAATTATTGTAGGTAATCTTTCCTCCTCTGGCTATTTGCAGGCTTCTGTGGAAGATATGGCTTCCATGCTTGATGTAACTGCAGAAGAAGTGCAAGCTGTGTTAGATGTGGTACAGCTTTTTGACCCCATTGGCGTGGCTGCGCGCTCGCCGCAAGAATGTCTCATGATTCAATTGCGCGCATTGCGTTATGACCGAGATCCCATCCTTGTTTCTTTAGTGACGGACCATCTGGAAGATTTGGAAAATAAGCGCTATAAGCCCCTTTTGCGCAAATTCCAACTTACCATGGAAGACCTTAAAGAATATCTTGATATTATTCAATCTTTAGAGCCCTTACCTGGTGCTTCCTTTGGCGATAGCGACACAAATTTCGTGAGTCCTGATGTTTTTGTATATAATTTTAATGGAGATTTTGTTATCATTTTAAACGATGATGGCTTGCCCCATTTACAATTATCAGATACCCTCACAGAAGGTTTACAAGACATGAATTCGCAGGATAAGGAATATTGCTCCGAAAAGATGCGAGCAGCCTCCTGGCTTATAAAAAGTCTTTACCAAAGGCAACGTACCCTGTATAAGGTAGTTGAGAGTATTATTAAATATCAGCGGCCCTTTTTTGAAAAAGGCGTGACCCAATTGGCTCCGCTTATTTTAAAAGACATTGCCGATGATATTAGCATGCATGAGTCCACGGTGAGCCGTATTACTTCTAATAAGTATGTGGCAACACCCCATGGCACCTATGAGTTAAAATTCTTTTTTAACAGTGCCTTGGCTTTGGACGATGGCAGTCAAGTGGGTTCAGAAAGCGTTAAAGCGCTGATCAAGAAGTTTATTTCTGAGGAGGATACGAAAAATCCTCTCAGTGATGAACGCATAGGTGAAATGCTTAAAGAGCATCTCAAAGTGAATATTGCACGCAGAACTGTGGCGAAATATCGTACTGCTATGGATATCGCCTCCTCTTCGCGCAGAAAAGAGCATTTTTAGTTGTAGTTGTTGTTAAAAAAATTCTCTAATCACGCATGTTGGCACAACCTCGTGCTGATTTGAACCAAGGAGGAAGTTATGAATATTGCCTTCACGTTCAAGAACTTTGAACCATCTGATCACCTGAAGAAGTACGCTCGTCGCCGTTTTGAAAAGCTAGGTCGTTTTTTCGGCAAAGCTGCAGGCCTGGATGTACAAGTTAACCTAGCCTTAGACAAATTTCGCCACGCATGTGATGTGCGCATAAGCGGCGAAGGGCTTTCCTTAACCGCCACAGAGCAAACGGAAGAAATGTATTCTTCCATTGACCTTGTGCTGGATAAGCTGGAAGCACAAATTAAAAAACATGTATCTCGCTTAAAGAAGCATCATCGCCAAGCTCGCGATGCCAAGGTAGAAATCTTTACCTATAACTTTGGCGCCGAAAGAGATGATGAGCCCATTGGTACACGTCGCTTTGAGCCTAAGCCCATGGCGCTTGATGAGGCTGTGTTGCAATTAGAATCTGTAGGTAGTGAGTTCCTCGTCTTCTTAAATGAGGAAAGTCACCGCATCAACGTGGTATACCGCAGACGTAACGGAGAGTACGGGCTCATTGACCCCGTAGTGTAAGTAAAACATGCTCTGTCCCTAGTAAAGGGGCAGAGCATTTTCCCTTAATAGGCTCTTATAGCAGGCTCTTAAAGAAACGAAATATCTGTATGCAGCAAGTACCAGAACACGTGCCTTTGGCGGCCTATATTGTCACAGGTCTTTCAGGAGCAGGGAAAAGCACTGCGGTGCAAGTGTTTGAAGATTTAGGCTACTTTACCGTAGAAGGCTTGCCTGTATCCATGGTGTACGAAATGGTCACCATGATGCAACGCGATTCCATGCGCCGTTTTCGTGGTATTGTGCTTGGTATTTCCTTACATTCCACCGCCCTTGCAGAAGAAGTGAGCGCTGTGATGCATAAATTATGTGCTGATGGTATTCAGACGCATATTTTGTTTTTAGAAGCCAGTGAAACAGAGCTTTTACGCCGTTATGCCACCACAAGGCGCCCACACCCCTTAGAGCAAAGTGGTCTTGGGCTTGAGGGGGCTTTAGAATGTGAACGGCATGATCTCACCTCTTTACGTAATTTGGCAGACCTTGTCATTGATAGCTCTTCGTATTCCATTCATGATTTACGCCGTATTTTACAAAAACATTATGGCCCCCATGGGAAAAATCAAAGCCAAGCTGCCTTACGTCCTCTTAAGGTAAATCTCATTTCTTTTGGTTTTAAATATGGCGTGCCCAAAGAAGCAGATATGCTCATTGATGTGCGTTTTTTGCCCAATCCGCACTTTGAAAAAGAATTACGTCCCTTAAGTGGTTTGGATGCGGCCATAGATGGCTATGTGTTTAAAGAAAAACTAGAGCAGTCCTTTTCAGATATTTTATTGAATTTTACGCTTTTTACCCTTAGTCTTATGGAAAGCGAAGGGCGGTATAGAGTCACTTTAGCCATAGGCTGTACAGGGGGAAGACATCGCTCTGTGGCATCTGTGGAACGCTTGCATAAAGTTATAAAACAAGCCGGATATGCGGTTTCTGTGGAGCATAGACATATGCTTTTAGATCCTAGCAATGCCAAGGCCAATTAAGGCCAATGAGGCAATTTACGATCAATGAATTCTAGCGCTCTTGTACATACAAGAAGCTAGGGGGAAAATATGAGCCTGAATGAAAATCTAGTAGGTATTATCGTGGTAGCTCACGGTGATTATGGTACGGCAACTTTGCGCACAGCAGAGCTTATTCTTGGACCCATAGAAGATTGTGCATCCATTTCTGTGGATGTAGCTCAAGATGTGAGTGATACTGTGCAAAGGCTGGAAGATGCGGCCCAGCGCCTAGATAAAGGGGCTGGCGTTATTATTCTTACCGATATGTTTGGCGGCACCCCCACCAATTTATCTTTAGCCCTTTTGGCAAAACATAATATTGAGGTGGTCACAGGGGTAAATCTGCCCATGATTATCAAGGTGTTTTCTTCGCGCACCAAGCCTTTGGAAGAGCTGGCTGTTATAGCCGGTGAAGCTGGTAAAAGCGGCATAGTGGTGGCAGGCAAAATGCTTGATCAAAAAAGTTAACAGGCCTTTTGTCAACACAGTGCTATGATACTTTTTCGTGTGGATACGCGGCTCATTCATGGGCAAATCATTGAGGCTTGGCTTCCCTTTTTGGATGCGAAGCAAGTTATTGTGGCCCATGACACCTTGGTTAATGACCCCTTGCGTCAGCAAATTATGAGCCTTGCCATTCCGCAACGTATACAATTGCACTTTGTGGGCTTAAGTCAATTGCCTCAAACCTTGCAGAAGTATACCTATGAAAAGGTGCTTGTTTTGGTGGAAAGCATAGAAGATTTATCTTCAGCCATTATTTTGTATACCGCACAGCAAATGCTGGGAAGTATGCCGCAAGTTACCTTGAATATAGGTAATAGTCACTATGGGGCGCAAAAAAAAGAATTGTGTCCCCATGTGTATGTAAATGAAGATGAGTGGCATATATTACAAAATTTAGGAAGGTATTTTCCTTTGGAATTTCGCTCCATTCCAGGAGAAAAATCGCTTAGCTTGGAAGATGTACCATGTTACACGGCGTTATAGATTTGAGCTTTTTTGAGATCATAATTACTCTTGTGGTCATGTGTCTTGGCGCTTTTTTTTTGTCCTTTCACAATGGGCGCGTTTAAGTGCTAGTATAGTCTTTTTTGATAGGCCTTTGGTGGCGGCTTTAGGTATGGGGCTGGTGACCAATGCCTTAGCTGAGGCGCTAGCCTTAGGGCTTGTATTAGAACTTTTTTGGATTGATCGCTTGCGCCTTGGCACAGTGGTTCCCCCTTCGGCAACCCTTTCTTTTCTTTTGCTCTTTCCCTTTTGCCTTCTTTTTGATTGGCATGAACCGGAACAAATTCCCTTACCCTTGCTTACTTGTATATTGTTTGCCCATGTTTCAGCGGCCTTAGAACGCTGGCTCAGAAGGTGCAATGCCGCGCAAGATACAGCCCTAGAACAGTGGATAGAAGATCCCACATCGCCCTCGGGAATGAGTGTGGAGAAATACGTTTGGAATTCTCACTGGCGTGTGGTGTGGTCTTCCGCAACATTGTATGTGGTGAGTTTTTTTCTGTTGTATGCTCTTTTTACTAGCTTGATATCCATAGGGGCCATGGTGCAGATACCCGGTCTTACATGGAATATTTTGTATGGAATAGGACTGCTGGGGGCTGTGCTGGCTTTACGTACGAGGCGCTCTTATGCTGTTTTGGCTATGGGGGTGGTTATGGTCTTGGTGCTATTAGTTCTATAACAGGCTGTTGAAAAAGGGTTATCTGCTTCGTTAAGCTTGCTTTTTGCTCCAGTCGAGTATTACTTATACACTCCTTACGCAAAAAGCTTCGCTTGGCTTTGCTCTCGATTTACGTAAGTCTCGCAAGCTCGCCAACGTAAACGGCTTCGCCGCCCGTTGGGTCGGCCTCGCATCCAACCCTTTTTGAACAGCCTGCTTAAATAGATTTTTTTGAGCGAACTGTAGATATTTTGTTTTATATAGTGTGTGAAAAGGTAAATCTTTAAAAAAGGTTTAGAAAACCTGTCCGGCGCCTTGGCCTTGTGGGTGTGGATCTACCCAATTTT
>CAYJPR010000029.1:0-14442 GCA_964372075.1 uncultured Desulfovibrionaceae bacterium
CATGAATACCATACACTTCTTGCACATGGTCCATGGCTCCGGCGGCAAGCATGGCTTTGGCCCCTTGGCCCAGTTCTTCGGCAGGTTGAAAGATAAGACGAACAGTACCTTGTAGGGGAAGAGGTTGCTCTTCTTGACGTAAAGTATGCAGGGCTAAGCCAAGGCCAATACCCAGCGCCACATGCCCATCATGGCCACAAGCGTGCATAATGCCGCCATTATGCGACACAAAGCCCAGTTGCATAGGCTTATGCTCAGGGGCATGGCTTTCTTCCACGCTATTGGCGTCCATATCAAAGCGAAAGGCCAGCAGGGGGCCATGTTCATGGGGAGTGTCTTGAGAGTCTCCCAAAGGAATGTCTACCCATAACCCCGTGAGACCATCACCCATGGCATCCACCAATTTGGGCAAGGCGCCTTGAATAATGGCTCTGGCTTTATGTCTTGCGCAGGTATCTGTGGAAGGCGGCGTTAAGCGGGAATGGGCGTGAATGGCGTCTTTGCCCATGACCACATCATAGCCAAGATTCATAAAAAATTCAGCAATCTTACTGGTGGTGCGGTATTCTAACCATCCCAGCTCAGGATAGGTGTGCAGGTCTCGCCTAAAGGCCAGCATTTGTGGTGCACATAGCTGTAAAAGCTGTTGCATGCGGTCCATACTTCCTCCCCTTTTCTTTGTATACAAAGTGCTTTGGGTTACGCTAACGCATATAGGAGAAAAAGTATAGTTGGAGGAAGTGGGATTATATCACTAAATGTCAGAAACAGTATCTTTTTTTAGTAGAGAAGCCAAGGTTTCATGGGCTTTGGCGCTATCCATACCTTGTTTTTGGGCAATGGAGTTGAGATTTTCCACGGCATCACAAGGACGTATATACAGAGGCTCTAGATCTTGGTTTGTATAGGACGCCGCGAGAGATAATTCATATAAAGCTTTGGCGCTGGGGTGCACGTATGGCAAGGCAAAAATATCTGCGGCATGGGCATCAAAGATAGCGGCATTGCGCTTTAGACCGGAGCCCAGCATATAAATGTGCTTTCCTGCGGCGCGTAAATCTTGCATATGTGTGCAAGCGTCTTCTGGTGAAAGGAGCTGTGCAGGGCCTAAAGGGTATGGCAAGGCATGTCCTAGCTGAAAGAATTGCGCATGCACAAGATTTCTACGGGCATGGGTAAATACGGCTATACATGTTTGTTCCGTAAGGGAAGTTGCAAGGGCGCCGCTTTCTTCAAGGCTATGTTGCGCCGTAAGAGCGAGAGCTTGCATATAATCTATGCTGGCATTGCTGGCCCCTGTAATGCGGCGAATGGCCGCCACGGTACCCATAATAAGGCGAATACCCGTAAAACTGCCCGGCCCATGCACACAGGCAAAGTGAGTAATGTGGCTGGGGTTTAGTTTTTGAATGTGCAACAGGCTTTGCAAAGCAGGGGTAAGAATTTCTGCACCGCGCGTGGGGGCTTGCCAGCTTTGGGCCACAAGAAGAGAATCTTTAGCCTGAGTATCGGCTAAGATAATATCAAGTTGCCCTTCGCTGGCATTAAGTACGCAGTACAAGTCCATAGAATTAACTAATAAAGTCTTTAGCTATGCGCCAAATATCATTAAAGGTAGCTAAAATCATTAAGCCTATGAGTAAGAAGAAACCAATGCGCGAAGCCCATTCGCGGGCATTCATGGGCACAGGGCGACGGAAAATGATTTCATAGGTATAAAATACTATATGCCCACCATCTAAGGCCGGAATGGGCAAAAGGTTTAAAATACCTAAGTTCACACTAATCAGCGCCGCCAAAGCCAGCACAGGGGCTAAGCCTTGCTCTGCTTGCTGACCTACCATTTGCGCAATCATAATGGGCCCGCCCACTTGATCTAGAGGCACCACGCGTTGGAAAAGCTTTACAAAGCCCATCCAAGTGAGGGTGACCATTTCCCATGTGCGGTCAAGACCAATGCTGGCCGCTTCCACAAAGCCCACAGGGCTATGATGCACCACGCCTGCGGCATGGACACCTATGACATAAGCGGTTTTGGGCTCACCAAAAAGATTTTTTCTTATGGTGGTCATGGGAGTGATTTCAAGAGTCATTTCGCTACCATCGCGCTCTATGAGCACTTGCATGGGCTGGCCTTGACTTTCGCCAATGGCTTCAGACATGCGCACCCAACTGGTGGTAGGCATTTTGTTGATTTGTAAAATTACGTCCTTGGATAAAATACCGCCCTTTTCTGCAGGGCTGTCTTTTACCACTTCACCAATGACGGGTAAAATATGCTGTTGCCCATAGCCAAAGGCCAAGCCCCAGCATATGAACCAAGCAATAAGAATATTGGCGGCGGGGCCGGCAACTACCACTAAAAGACGCTGCCAAGCAGGGCGCAAGGCCATGTTTTCTTCAGGGGTAAAGCCCTCTGGCATGTCGTTAACATCTTCTTCTCCCAGCATGGCGCAATAGCCACCAAGGGGTACAAGAGAAAGGCAATATTCTGTTTTGCCTCTGGTAAAGCTGAAAAGCTTAGGGCCAAAGCCCAAGGAGAAGGTGGTGACGCCCATGCCAAAAGCACGCGCCATGAGAAAATGCCCTAGTTCGTGAAAAAAAATCAGTCCTCCAAGTACAAGGAGCACATAAAAAATAGTTTCTATCATGAAAGATCCTGTATACCGGCTAAATTACGTACATAGCGGCGTGTTGTGGTGTCTAAATCAAAAATATGCTGCATGATGGCTGAAGTATTTTCCAGCGAACACCAAATATCTGCATGGGGATTTGTGTGATCTGTTAGTCCCATAGAATCCATATAAGGCTGTAAGGCTTTTTCTACCAAATGGGCAATGTCTAAAAATCTAATGCGTCCATCCAAGAAAAGCTCCACAGCCACTTCGTTGGCGGCATTAAGTGCAATGCACACATCTTGCCCGGCTTGCAAAGCCTGCATGGCTAAGGCAAGACAGGGAAATGCCTGCGTATCCGGTGCTGCAAAGGTAAGCCCTTGCGTGGTAAAGTCAAGCAGGTTTAAAGGTTTAACGCCCATATCAAGGCAATGGGGCCAAGCCAAACAATGCCCTATGGGCATACGCATATCAGGGCTACCCAAATGGGCCATGAGAGAATTATCCTGAAACTCCACCAAAGAATGCACAATGGATTGGGGATGCACCACCACATCCAATTGCTCGGGACGCAATCCGTACAAATGATAGGCTTCAATAACTTCAAGGCCTTTATTCATAAGGGTTGCAGAGTCAATGGTGATTTTTGAACCCATACTCCAATTGGGATGGGCCAAAGCTTGCTCGCGGCTCACATGCTCCAGCTCTTGGCGTGTGCGCCCACGAAAAGGGCCGCCAGAAGCCGTAAGCACCAATTTCTTCACTTCCACAGATTGGCGCCCTACCAACATTTGGAAAAGGGCATTATGCTCTGAGTCTACGGGTAAGATAACCGCGCCGCTTCGTGCGCAAATATGACGTAATAAGGTGCCGGCCAGCACGAGGGATTCTTTATTGGCAAGGCCTATGACCTTACCTGCTTGGGCCGCGGCTAAAGTACCACGAAGTCCTGCTGCCCCCACTTGCGCAGAAAGCACTGTATTGGCTGCCTCAAGGGCGGCTAAAAATTCATAGCCTTCTTGCCCATGCACAATGGTGGGCTTGTAATCGCGCGGCAAAAGCTTGCGTAACACATCCACGCCGGCTTCGTCGTATACAGCTAAATAAGGCGGACGAAAAGCTATGGCTTGCTCAGCTAGGCGCTGAACATTAAAGGCACCGGCTAGGGCAATGACATTGAAAAGATGCTTATGGCGCGAAATCACATCTAAGGTGTTTACCCCTATGGATCCCGTGCTGCCCAAAAGCACTATATGGCGCACCCCTTCTGCCCAATCTTGCGAAGGCGCTTTGGAAATATAATGTACGGATCCGGAACGCGCCGGCCAAGGGTGTTGCATATATGCCTCAGCTCTTAAAAGAATTTAAACCACTGATCCACCACAGCAAAAACGGGCAGAGCAAAAAGTACACTGTCTATTCTGTCTAATACGCCGCCGTGACCCGGTAAAAGATTACTGGAATCTTTCACGTCTACAGCGCGCTTTAAGGCCGATTCAAAGAGATCGCCCAGTTGAGCAAAGGCATTAATAAGTATGCCAAGCAAAGCAAAGTACCACCAAGGGGCAGAACCCAAAATAAGGCCCAAAATAATGGAAGAGAGTACACAGCCCACCAAGGAAGCCACAGATCCTTCAGAGCTCTTCTTAGGGCTGACACGGGGCCAAAGTTTATGGCGCCCGTAGCGAATGCCAATGAAATACGCACACACATCAGAGATGGAAACCAAGAACAGCACAAAAAAGAGCTTGGTGGAAGTGAGGTAGGTGGTTGGCAAGAGTAAGAGCGGTATATAGGCCAGCCCCACTAAGAATATGGACCCCGGCGCAAAGTCGTCATTTTCATCAATAATATCAATGCGGAACAAAAAACTTAAAGCCGTAAGTACAAAGCCTGCCCCTAAAAATACCAAGGCATCTTGCGGTCTGTCCATCCAGGTAAGAATAAGCATACCAAAGCCCAGAGCTATGCCGCAAAGGCGCGTCATAACGCGGCCCGAAGGGCCCCAGAAAAGGGTGTAAAATTCCCACAAAGCCACGGCGCACACTAAAAGCACCACGCCCAAAAGCACCACGCCTTGAAAGTAAAGGGCCAATAATATGAGTGCCGTTAAAGATAGGCCTGTGGCTACACGTTTCATGCAATATTGGGTAGAAAAACTCATGCCAATTGCTCCTGTGTTTTTCCAAAGCGGCGCTGTCTGGAGCCATAGCTTTCAAGGGCTTTATGCAGCTCCTCTACTCCAAAGTCTGGCCAATAGGTGGAAGAGAAATAAAATTCGCTATAGGCGCATTGGAAGAGTAAATAATTACTAATGCGCACTTCGCCGCTGGTGCGGATAACCAAATCCGGATCGGGCATATTTTTGGTATATAAGCGCTGACGAAAAGCCTCTTCGGTCACATCTTCGGGTTGTAAACCATCGGCAATCATACTTTTGGCGGCGCGTAAAATTTCGCGGCGGCTACCATAATTCAGCGCAAGGGAAAGATGCATTTTAGGGGGATTTTCCGGAGTACCTGCTGTGCGCTTAATGCCATGTTGCAATGCGGTGCGCGCCACTAGGGGCAGTTCGTCCATATCTCCTAAAATAGTGAGCGCAATGGATTCTTTCACCATAAGCGGCACTTCTTCTTTGAGAAAATCCACCAAGAGGGAAAAAAGTGTGGACACTTCTTCCTTGGGGCGTTGCCAATTTTCATGGGAAAAGGTGTACAGAGTCAGATAAGGTATGCCCAGTTTGCGACACTCGGTCACCACTTTGCGTACCGTTTCTGCTCCGGCCTTATGCCCATCGGTGCGCAAAAGCCCACGCTCTTGCGCCCAACGGCCATTTCCATCCATGATGATGGCTATATGTTGTGGAAGGTTTTCAATAGACATTAGATGTCCATGATTTCCTTTTCTTTAGCTTGGCATCTTTTATCAGCTTCAGCCACGTATTTGTCGGTGAGCTTTTGTACCTCATCATTGGCTTTTTTCAAATCATCTTCAGAGATGGTTTTATCTTTTTCAAGCTTTTTCAATTGGTCATTGGCATCACGGCGCACGTTACGTACGGCAATTTTAGCATCTTCGTTGTATTTACGAGAAACCTTAACCAAGTCTTTACGACGCTCTTCGGTTAAAGGCGGAATGCCAATACGAATGATTTTACCATCATTGACAGGGGTCAAACCCAAATCAGACTTCATAATAGCCTTTTCTACAGCGGCAAAACCGCCTTTGTCCCAAGGCTGAATGGTGATGGTGCGGCTGTCTGGCACAGAAACAGAAGCCAATTGGCTAATGGGAGTGGGGGTGCCGTAATAGTCCACTTTAATATCCTCTACCAAGGAAGTGCTGGCGCGTCCTGTGCGTAATTTGGTATAATCTCTGTCCATGGCTTGCATGGCTTTTTCCATACGCTCTTCGGCGTCCATAAGTACGGTATCTTTAGGCATATATCCTCCAAAAAGAATTCAAATATATATTTTAAATATTAGTTGCTTACAATGGTACCCACATTTTCACCGCAGACAATGCGCTGAATGTCGCCGCCAAACATTTTGCACACTAAAATAGGCACATTATTGTCTTGGGCTAAAGCTAGAGCTGTGGCATCCATAACACCAAGGTGCTGGGCTAGGGCGTCGTCATAGCTTACGGTTTCATATTTAACGGCATCGTCAAACTTCATGGGGTCTTTATTATAAACACCGTCCACCTTGGTGGCTTTAATAATGGCATCGCATTGCAATTCCATGCCGCGTAAAGCGGCGGCGGTGTCTGTGGTGAAGTAAGGATTGCCTGTTCCGGCTGCGCAAATAACCACACGGCCTTTTTCTAAGTGACGTAAAGCACGGCGACGAATAAAGGGTTCGCAGACTTCCTGCATGGTAATGGCAGAAAGTACACGGGTGGGGAAGCCTTGCTTTTCCATAACATCTTGCACGGCAAGGGCGTTAAGCACTGTGGCTAACATACCCATATAGTCGGCAGAAGAGCGCTCCATGCCTTTGGCAGAAGAAGAAATACCGCGGAAAATATTACCACCGCCAATAACCAAGGCCACCTCTAAACCCATGGCCACCACAGCACCCACTTCGGCGCATATTTTAGACACGGTTTCTGGTTGAATACCTGTTTTTTGGTCACCGGCTAGGGCCTCACCGCTAAGTTTAAGCAGAACACGTTTGTACTTGAGTGCGGACATGGCTTACCATCCTTCTGTTAAGGTCAACTTTGTGAAAAAATATTCATATTGCAGTGGAAAACTGTAATTACTCTAGGTTCTTGTTTACCTTCTGCGTCAAAAAGAAACCTTGCGCATTAAAATAAACATCCTACCCTATCAAAATAAAGTAACTTTGTCACTAGCGCTAGAGCCTCTTTGCTCGGCTGCGTAGGTAAAAAAGCTTTATAATTGCGGCGTGAGCGCTTACTGCAAGCAAAGTGGAAAACTTTTTTTTCGATGTAAAGCATAAGGAAACACCTTCAAAACAGAAGTAAAAATGCGGTAAAAGGACATAAGAAGTCATAAATTTGCATGAATAAAAAATATAGTAAGCATTCCAAAGCTTGACAAATGAAGAGAACTTGATAGAGGGGGGAAATTCTGTATTTCATTTTTAAACGAGTTGTCTATGTCTCTTCGAGCTTCATGCTTTTTTTTATGTGTGTTTTGTGCTTTTTTCACAGCTCCCTTTGCCTCTAGTGCTAGTTTTGCAGCCTCAGAGAGTACAGGTAAAAAACATATTATGGTGGGCTTTCATACTGCTACCTATAAGGGTGAGTCTGCTGAAGACCTCGCCTCTAAGCAAGTGTTCTTTCGCTTGTTGCAAGAGGTGGAAGCCATGTCTAACTATCATTTTTCCTTTCACCATTATTCCCTAGAAGACGGTTGGGCCGACCTTGCTGCCGGCTCCATAGATATTTTTGGACCGGCGCGCCTTGAATATAATGGGTCTTTCAGTAATGAGAGCATTATTTTTAATACGGTGCCCATAGAACAAGCGCATATTTCCCTTGTCTTTAAAGATTTAATAGATGTTTTTTATGATGATCCTTCGAGCATAGAAGGCAGAACCATAAGCACCTTTAAGGGCAATCCCTATAATGTTTTGCTGGATAACTACTTGCGCGAGCATGATGTGAAGGCGGAGTATGTGTATGGCAAAGCTCATGACTATCATGAACTAGAAGCAGATTTCTTTCTGAGTACCAGCCGCAATGAAAAATTTAATGATTATTTCACCGCCTATAACTTTACGGTGGATAATTATTATTTTGCCGCATTGCAAAAAAATCATCTTTTGATGCGAGATCTAGACAGGTTAATCAAAAGAGCTTTGGCAGAAAATGGTACTCTTTTGCAAGAAATGTATGCTCAATCCATGGAGAGTAGCACCACAAGACGTTTTTTAACGCGTAATGAAACGCAAATTTTGCGCAATAGTAATTTTTCTGTGGGCTATACCAGCGATCACCAACCCATACAGTATACCACTATGGATGGTAAGGCAGACGGTATCAGTATTGAAATTATGCGCCTTCTTTCTGAGGAATATGGCTTTAATGTACATTTTGAAGGTTATGATCCTGATGTGGAAGGCGATAGAAAAGACTATGATATTTTACTGGCCTCACAAGACGTTATTCCAGATTTATTAGACAAATATACTCCTACAGATATCTATTTAGAACTGCCTCTGGTGCTCTTTGTGGATAAAGTGAAATTGCCGGAATTGCATAAAGACAATGCCATTCGTTCTGTGGGTATTTATAATTATATAGGCTTTGATTATGGGCAAATTTTAGAAAAATATTCTAATCCTAAAATCATTCCTTTTAATAGCATTACCAGTGCGGTGACTTCCTATTTTAAAGGCGAGTTAGATGCCGGCCTCTTTACCCTCACAGGAGCAGAGTATATTACAGATCTTGTGGGAGATACCAATTTTTCTATGGTGCCCACAGAATTTACCCTGCCTTTACGTATTTATATTTCTAAAGAGCTTCCCCATACTTATGTAGATATTTTTAATGTCTTGCTTAACCATGTGGATAAATCTCGCTTTAACCTTATTATTTCACGGCAAACAGCAAACTTTACGCCGCAATTTTCTCTGTATAAATTATGGGAAAGTTATAAGTATTTTGTTTACTTAGGGGGCTTTCTGATTTTTGCAAGCTTTATGGGCTTTATTTATTATACCGCACACAAAAAGCGCCTTGCTGTACTAGATGCCATTAACCATGATGAGCTCACAGGCTTAAGTTCCTTTTTCCACTTTACTCAGGTGGCGCCTAAGATGTTGCAACATGCCAAGGAGAATCAATATCAGCTGGTCACTGTAGACTTGGATCACTTTAGCCATGTGAGTAAGTTCTTGGGCTTTAACACCAGTAAAGAAGTGATTTTAGCCATGGGCAAAGCTTTGGAAGTGGCTTTTCAAGGAAAAAATACTCTTGTGGCGCGTATAGTTTCTGAGCAATTTGTCATCTTAGGTGAGTATGAATCTCTCACGCACATAAAGGGTATATGCGAGCAGCAAGTGCTTCCGGCCATACAAAAAGTGGTGGGTGAGCGTTTTTGTTTGTCTTTATCTGTGGGTGTGTATGTTATGAAAACCCCCTCAGAACCCATTCACGAACAAGTGGATAGGGCCAATATGGCGCGCACTAAGGGCAAAAGCTTACATAAACATACCTATTATTACTTTGATGACAGTATGCAAAAGCGCCATGAAAAAGAAGCGCTTATTGTGTCTCGCATGGAACAAGCTGTTAAGGACGAAGAATTTGTCTTGGTGTATCAGCCCAAGATTGATTTTGAAACCGTTACCATTGGCGGGGCCGAAGCCTTGGTTCGTTGGTATCCTAAAGATGGCAGTACCATCTTCCCTGATGAATTTATTAATGTTTTTGAGTCCAATGGCTTCATTGAGAACTTAGACTTTTATGTTTTTGAACATGTGTGCCAATTTATACAAAAATATTCACCCACGGTGGATATTCCGGTTATTTCTGCCAACCTTTCCAGCTATACTTTGCGTAATACGGCCACGCCTGGGCGTTTATGGGCATTGCTGAGCAAGTATAACCTTTCACCACAGCAGGTGGAGCTAGAAATTACCGAGAGCGCTCTTACTGATGATGCCAATATCTTACAAGAGCAAGTGGATAATTTGAAAAAGCTGGGCTTTACCGTGTCCATGGATGACTTTGGCTCCGGCGTATCTTCGCTCAATAGACTAGCCTCTCTCAATGTGGATGTGGTGAAATTAGACAAGGTATTTTTAGATTTTAATAGCACTGATGAAAAGGGTTCTGTGGTGGTGGAAAATGTTATTCGCCTCACCAAAGACCTTGATATGAAAGTTGTGTGCGAAGGCGTGGAAACGCTGGAACAAGCCCAGTGGCTTAAGAGCTTGCAGTGTAACTTAGCCCAAGGGTATTATTTTGAAAGACCTCTTAGCGAAGCAGATTTTCTGGAAGCTTTGCGCGAAGGTAGAGTGTATCCTTTACATGATAGTAACAGCGGTAAGGTTGTGCTTGATTTGTAAACAAGGGTTCGTATAAACTTGTAAAAGAAGCCCCCTACCGTAAGGCAGGGGGCTTTGTCATCAAACTGAGAAGCTATTACAGGGAAGCTTACTTCCACTCAGGCTTGCCAGCGGCCTTTAAGAAAGCATTGATGGCTTCCTTACCGCCCACAAATTCAGCCATTTCAGGCCAAACGATGTCCATGGCTGCCTTTTTCCACTTGGCTTCGTCTTCCAATTGGTCAATTTGCACGCCCATTTTAATGAGCTCAGCTTTTACCTTACCGCCTTCTTCCACTTGGTACTTGTACACAGCGTCTTGAGCGGCTTTACCGGCGTCTACGATGAGCTTTTGATCATCTTTATTCAGCTTTCTGAACATACGCTCAGAAGCAATGAGGGGTTGCAATTGATAGGTATAATGCACTTCGGTGATATACTTTTGATTGGCTTCTTGGAACTTCATGGCTTTAAAGCCGATGTAACCATAGCACTGACCGTCCACAACGCCTTGTTGTAAGGAAGTGAAGGTTTCAGACCATGCGATGGGCACAGGGCTACCGCCAAAGGCTTTGTAAGAAGCTAAAAGCACGGCACTTTGCGGTACGCGGAACTTCAAGCCCTTAATGTCTTCCATTTTCTTAATGGGGCGTACGGAGTTGGAGATATAACGGAAATCCGTATAGGTCCAGGTAAGTACGCGGAAGCCGGCCTTGGTGGCATAGCTGTTCATAAGGTCAGAAGCGGCGCCATTGGTGGCTACGCGCACTTGCTCTAAATCATCAAAAAGATAAGGCAAGGTGAGCACACCAAGTTGCTTGGAGAAGGGTACTAAGTTAGCAATACCCACCACGCAGAAGTCTAAGGTACCGGCACGTACGTTGTGAATGGTTTCGGTTTCATCACCGAGAGCGCCAGAAAAGAACAATTGTACTTCGTACTTGCCCTTACCATTTTCTTCCACATACTGTTTAAAGGCTTTGGCGGCATACCCTTGTTCAGAATCTTCAGGGTCGCCCACAGCCACTTTCAATACTTTAGCTGCATGAGCTTCGGCTATGGGGCCAAAGCACAGTAAGGAAAGGGCCAATAAAAACAATGATAAACGCTTCATATTCTCTCCTTTTTGTAGAAGCATTATATATTACACCCTAATAAAATTAGGGTTAGCACCAAATAATCAAATTACCCGCCCGCAGTGCCAAGCTTAACAAGGTTTGGCAACCACATGACTAAGTTGGGGAATAGCACCAAGAGCACGATGACGAAAATATTTACCGCCATCATGGGCAAGGCCTTTATGGCAAGCTCTTCTAAACTGACCTTGGAAATACCCGAGGCAATAAAGAGATTTTCCCCCAGAGGCGGACTTGAAAAACCCACCCCACAGCAGCAAACCAAGATAACCCCAAAGTGAATGGGATCTACCCCGTAAGCCATCATAACCGGCAAAAGCACCGGCGTTACCAAGAGAATAAGGGCCAAGGTTTCCATGAACATACCAAGGAAGAGCAAGAGCACAATGACAAAAGCCCAAACCACAGCCACATTGTCTGTGAAGTTCAAAATCCAGGCGGCAATTTCCGCAGGTATGCGGTATTCTGTTAAAATACGCCCAAAGGCATAGGCGGTGAATACCAAGACCAGCACGCGGCCCGTAAGCCAAGAGGTGGTCTTAAGGCAATTCATAAAGCTTGGGAAAGAAAGCTCCCTATGAATGAAGATGCCCACAAAAATGGTGTAGAAAATGGCTACCACAGCGGCTTCGGTGGGGGTGAACCAACCGGCATAAATACCGCCAAGAATAATAACCGGAGCCATGGCAGACCAAAAACCGTCTTTCAGCGAATGCTTAAGGCTGGCTCTGGACCATTGAATGGCACCTGTGGTTTGTAAATTGCGGCATAAATACATATGCAAAAGGCTGAGGCCGAGAGCAATGAGAATGCCGGGAATGATACCGCCCATAAACATTTTGGTAATGGATTGCTGACCGGATACACCATAAATAACCATGGGGATACTGGGCGGAATAACAATACCCACGCCCCCGGCTGTGGCTGTGGCAGCTGCGGCATAGCCGGCATCATAACCACGTTTGGTCATGGCAGGAATCATAAGCATACCCACCGCCGCTGTAGTGGCAGGGCCGGAGCCGGAAATGGCCCCAAAAAATACGCAGGAAAGGGCCGTAGAAACGGCTAAACCACCGGGAATGGGGCCTACGATATTTTCTGCTATATGCACCAGCCGCCGCGACATACCCGCACTTTCCATAAGCGCCCCTGCCAGCACAAAGCAAGGCAAGGCCATGAGAGGGAAGGATGTCATGGACGAAAAGGCCATTTGAATCATATTACTTAAATCTGTACCGGCCACCACAAAGCTGAGCATGGCCGAAATGCCGAGGGCCACCATGATGGGCGTTCCCAAGAGCAAGAGCACAGAGAAAGACACAAAAAGTATTTGCGCAATAAGCGGCGTGGAAATCTCTCCAATCATACATCTTCTCCCTTATCGGCAAGTACGTGACGACTTTCTTCAATGGCGGCTTGGTCAGGATCTTCAATTTCTTGGTGTAAGACAAATTTGATAATATTGACCTGAATAATGCGAACAGCCATGAGGGTAAAGGCTATGGGGAAGATAAGATATACATAAGCGAGATTCCAATCTAGCGCTGCCGTATAATAAGGAAATTCCGCCAAATCCAGCACGCTTACATAGCCATACCAAGCCATGGCAAGGCTAAAAGCAATCCACAACATATCGCCAATGAAAACGCATACGGTGGAAACTATGGGTGGGAATTTATTAAATTGCATGGTCACGCGATTTAAAGCCGAAAGGCGCGTGGCATAAGATGCACCAAAGAGGATGAACCAAATAAAAGCAAAACGTGCTATTTCTTCGGTCCAGTGCAGGGATTGATCTATGGCGCGCAGTACTATCTGTAAAAAGATAATGACTACAAAAAAAACCAGTAGAAATTGACAGATGTAACTTTCAAAGTGATCCATGAAAGCAAAAAAAGCCTTTTTAAACATAGCACCTCGCATACTCTTGCCCTTGTGGGCGTTACACATTGAACATGTTTTATGATGGCATGGTCAGTTTTACTTGTCAATAAACATTCAATTTTACAGCATTATTTATTGCGAAAAAAGTAATATTTTCAGTAGCTTTGCCATTAAAAAAAGTTGCGAAACTTTTCACAAAAATGTATATTTTCCTCGTTCTACCTTTGAGTAAAAGGTGTTTTTGCAATTTTACCCTAGCGTAGAAGACGTTTTTTGCTGTTTTTAACGTCAAAAGGCCATTTTTCAAATTTGACCCTTTTGTCACAATAGAGAAATAATCCTAAGAGTTTTAGCTAAAGCTTAATAGAAAAAGAAGACTTTTCAAAAGACACAAAAAAAGCAGAGAAAGCGCTTTTGAAAAAAAGGACCTGCCCTGCCAGCGCTTATAAAACATATGCCTGAGAACTTGTACGAAACCGTGGGAAAATTCATTGTGTACTTTTTATGAACAAAAAACAAGCTTTTTACTATATTTTATGCACTACATACGATTTCAGTCTGTTAGCCTAAACATCTTCCTCTTAAACCAAGCGCTAGCTAATGCGTCCATTCATGAGTGAGAAAAAAACTGCGCGCTTCCCCTCCCCTCACTATACGAACCATAGCGCGACATCACTACTTTTGCGAAGCAAAGACAAACCTACTTATGACCTAGCGTTGCCACACAAAAAAGCCCCTTTTCCGCAGAATGAAAAAGGGGCTTATGAAAGTCTATTTTAGCCTAAGCTTAAACTTTTTTAATGGCTTCTTGTAATTCTGCCACGGCATCGGTTCTTTCCCAAGTAAATTCAGGAAGTTCACGACCAAAGTGACCGTAGCAAGCAGATTTCTTATAGATAGGACGGCAAAGGTCAAGACGCTTGCTGATATAGTAAGGGCGAAGGTCAAATACTTCGCGCACGGCTTGAGTCAATTGTTCGTCGGTATAAGGGCTGCTTTCTAAGGAAGATACCAATACAGACACAGGCTCAGCTACGCCAATGCAGTACGCAATTTGCACTTCGCAACGATCTGCAAGACCGGCGGCAACCACGTTTTTAGCCACATAACGGCCCATGTAAGCGCCGGAACGGTCCACTTTAGAGGGATCCTTACCGGAGAAAGCGCCGCCGCCGTGGTGACCATAACCGCCGTAGGTGTCGTTGATAATTTTACGACCTGTTAAACCGCAGTCACCCATGGGGCCACCCACCACAAAGCGACCGGTGGTGTTAATGAATA
>CAYJPR010000030.1:0-14229 GCA_964372075.1 uncultured Desulfovibrionaceae bacterium
TTACAGGCTTAAATACAGAAATGATTCACCAAATTGCCAATGCTGCCACAGAGCAAACCACCGTGTCTGAAGAAATTTCGCAATCCATGAGCGATATTAATGAAGTGGTAAACAAAAATGCTGAGGCCATTGAGCACTCCGCCGAAGCCATTCGTGAATTGGCAGAACAAGCTCAAGAATTACAAGATGCCATGAAAAATGTATAAAACATTCCCATATTAAATAAAAAATCCCTGCAAGGCTTAGGCTTTGCAGGGATTTTTTTCATGTAGCCAAGGATTACAAATCATATTTTTGTAATTTTCTATACAAGGTGGCAAGGCTCATATTCAAACGCTTTGCCACTTCTTTTTTGCCGCTTTTTACTTTGCCATATTCTTGGAGCAAAGCTTGTAATTGGGCTTTTTCCTGTGCTTGCTTGGGACTTAACACTATATGTGCGGCCCCATGAAGAGGAAGGGGCGCCGTTGCGGGCGCTGGAGTGAGTGTTGAAGAAAGTGGTAAAGTGGACGTCGAAGAAAGTACATGAGCCGAATACTGCGCAAAGCGCGGCGACATAATATCCACAGTGAGTACATCATTTTCACACATACTCACGCCAAATTCCACAAAGTTTTTAAGCTCACGCACATTACCCGTCCAAGGGTATTTTTCAAAAAGCTCGTGCAATTTCGTGGCCATGCGAAAAGAACGATTTTGCGCCTTGCTAAATTGCTGTAAAAAATACGCCGTGAGCAAGGCAATATCTTCCTGCCGCTCACGCAAAGGCGGGACATGCAAAGGCACCACGTCTAAACGGAAAAATAAATCTTGGCGAAAAAGATCTTGCTGCACCATGAGGCGCAAATCCTTATTGCTGGCGGCAATAACACGAATATCAATAGCTTTATCTGTGCTCGCTCCCACACGGCGCACGGTCCCTTCTTGTAAACAGCGTAAGAGCTTCACTTGTAAAGCCAACGGCATTTCAGAAATTTCATCTAAAAATAAGGTACCTTGGTGAGCTTGCTCCAAAAGTCCGGCTCGTCCATGCTTATCTGCGCCAGAAAAGGCCCCTCCCACATAACCAAAAAGCTCACTTTCCATTAAACTTTCCGGAATGGCGCCGCAATTTATGGGCACAAAAGCCTTGTCACTGCGCGAGCTATGGTCGTGAATGGCGCGGGCCACCAATTCCTTGCCCGTGCCTGACTCCCCTTGAATAAGCACGGTGCTGTCCGAGGGGGCAATTTTTACAATCTTACTCTTAAGCTTCTTAATGGGGGCACTTTCTCCTATGAAATCAGGAAATAAGCCTTCATGGTCTTCATTTTTTCCCGCCACAGTGCGCATTTCATGTTGCCAAACAAATTTCACCACATGCTGTAACAAGTCAAAGGCTTGCTCCACCTTGGAGAGCAAATCCATGCGCTGCCTTTGTGTATAGGCTACAAATTGCACCACGGCAATAATGGCCTCATCCACCACTATGGCGCCGGTAAAATTGGCCATTTCCGCGCAACCTTCGCGTTTGGAGCAATTACGGCACACATCATCACAGCCGGGATCCAACACAAAAGTACTTTCCCCTGTGCGTAAACTATAGCTAATGGCATTATCATCAGGCACTTTGGTGCCAAAGCGCACTGCATTGCGCGCTGTACCGCCTACGCAAATACCATTTTTATCAATGACGAGAATTTCTGCATTGAGCAGATCTGCCAAGGGAAGAATATATTTTTGCACACTGGCCCAACGCCCTACGGAGTCTTTTCCTGTTTCTAGAGGAAAGATGGGGGAGGAGAAAGTTTGAGAAAACATAGAACACCTTTTGAGAAAATTGAGAACAATGAGAATTTTTCTCATTATTTTGCGAAAATTGCAAGCGTAACTTGCCATGAGAATATTTTCTATAAAAATTCTCATGTTCACGCATTACATATAAAGCCCTTAAATATTTTGTCACCCCCTCAGCAAATTATGCAAAAAGAGCAATCTGCCTAGCTAGCGACTTTTTTGGCACACATAGTGCTATACTAGGAAAATACTTATTCCCAATTTTTTGCCATAGGCGGACTTATGAACACGCAAACTCTCGAAAAATACTTAGACGTTTTACACAGCGAACTGGTGCCTTCACTGGGCTGCACAGAACCCGCAGCCATAGCCTACGCAGCAGCAGTGGCAAGACAAACCCTTGGTGTTTTTCCTCAAAGCATTCATGCCAATTGCAGTGGTAATGTGGTCAAAAACGTAAAAGGCGTTACCGTGCCTCACTCCGGCGGCGAAAAAGGCATTGAAATTTCCGCCGTACTGGGCACCATTTGCGGACAACCCGACCTCAAGCTTGAAATTCTCACTTCCATTAATGAAGAAGAAGCCGCCCATGGCAGAGATTTAGTGGCACAGGGCTTTTGTACCGTAAGCCTCATGGCCGGCGTGCCGGATTTGCATATTATCATTACTGCCAAAGCAGACGGGCACGAAGCCTTAGTAGAAGTGGCGGGCGGGCACACCAATGTGGTGCGCATTGAAAAAGATGGCGAAATTATTCAAGGCGGGCACTATAGCCCCGGCGCCGATGCTTTTTTTGGTGAGCGTGATTTCATGTCTGTGGCCGGTATTATAGAATTTGCCGAAAATTGCCCCTTGGAGCGCGTGCAAGAGCTTCTTGACCGCCAAATTGCTTACAATACCAGCATTTCTGAAGAAGGCCTCAGTAAGCATTACGGTGCCAGCGTGGGACGCAATTTATTGCAAACCCGTGGCTATGATATTCGCACACGTGCCAAAGCTGTGGCCGCCGCCGGTTCTGATGCGCGTATGAGCGGTTGTGATCTCCCCGTTGTTATTAATTCTGGCAGTGGCAACCAAGGCATGACAGTGTCCTTACCCGTCATTGAATACGCCAAAGAGTTAAAAACCTCCCAAGAAAATCTCTATCGCGCCCTCTTGGTGAGCAATCTTATGGCCATTCACCAAAAGTCCGGCATAGGTAAACTTTCTGCCTATTGCGGCGCTGTGAGCGCGGCTTGTGGCAGTGGCGCCGCCATTACCTGGCTTCATGGCGGTACAGAAGCCCAAATTTCTGCCACCATCACCAATACCCTTGCCAATGTTTCCGGCATTGTGTGCGACGGGGCCAAGCCTTCCTGCGCCGCAAAAATTGCCACTTCTGTGGATGCAGCCATTTTAGGCCATGACCTTGCCATGCAATCGGAAGAATTTCATGAAGGGGAAGGTATTGTAAAAGATACGGTGGATAATACCATTCACAGCGTGGGCCGCCTTGCTCGTGTGGGTATGCGTTCCACCGATGAAGAAGTTTTACATATTATGCTGGAAAAAAACGAGCACAGCTAGCAGGCAGTTGAAAACTGCAAATTGCATCGTCAGACTTGCTTTTTACTCCAGTTACGTATGTTTCAATACGCGCCTTCCGTAAAAAGCTTCGTCTTCCTCGCACTTTGCAGTTTTGAACAGCCTGTAGAAAACAGGATGCCCAAAAAACATAACAGATTTTACTAGAATAATATTTTGCTATTTTGCCCTCCGTGCGAAGTTATTGCGAGGACGAACAAAGAGAAAACATGCCGTGCAGGACGTACGACCATACATTTAACTGCCTGCCAGCGGCACTGTAGTTTTTTTCATTGGAAAAGACCCCTACCTTTATGCTAGTAAAAAGCTTAGCGCACCAATGGGGAGCGTTGGCGATGCCAAAGGCCTAGCCTAAGCATCTTTTTGTTAACACATTGTAAAGGAGTTACATATGTTTCGCTTTTTGACTGCAGCCCTTACCGTGGCTACCCTTTTAACCAGCGCGCCACTTATGGCTGCCGACTTTCCCAAAAAAGATATAAAAGTTATCGTTCCCTTTGCTCCCGGTGGCGGTGTTGACGTTACCGTGCGTATGCTGAGCGAAGTAGCTCCAAAATATCTTGGCGGTAAAAATATTATTGTAGAAAATATGCCCGGTGGCGGCGCTCTTATTGGTCAAGCTGCTGGCGCTAAAGCCCGCCCCGACGGCTATACCATGCTTGCCTACACAAGCTCTGTGGTATCTAACCCCATTTTCAAAGCCGCTCCTTTTAAGCATACAGATTTCACCCCCGTTATCATGTACTGCTTTGACCCCGAAGTTTTGGTGGTTCCTGCCAACTCCCCTTACAAAACTCTCAAAGACTACTTAGACGCCTCCAAAAAAGACCGCATTAGCATGGCTACTCCCGGTCACTCCACTTCGCACCATATGGCTGCGCTCATGGCAGAAAAGCACTTTGATACCAAGTTCAACTATATCCATAACTCTTCTTCTGCACAGCAAGTAACGCAATTGCTGGGCGGTCATGTGCAATCTGCCATGATGGCTTATGGCGAAGTAACCAGCTACCTAAAAGACGGTTCCTTACGTGTGCTTGGCATGATGTCCAACTCTGCTTATGCCGGTGCTGATAAGATTGAACGTTTCTCCAGCCTTGGCTTCACCACAGAATGGGGCGCCTTCCGCGGCTTGGCTGTACCTGCCAAGACCCCAGCCGATGTGGTGAAAAAGCTCAGCGATGCTTTTGTGCAAATGAGCGCCGACCCTGCCTTTGTAAAGCGCATGGAAGAAGCCGGCTTTCCCTTGGTGGTCTTAAACTCTGAAGAGTTCACCAAATACGCCAATGACAATGCAAAAATTTTGCTGGAAATGAAGCCCATTTTACAAGCAAAGTAACCTAATATTCTGCCCATGCCGACCCCAAATATTTGGGCAAAGCATGGGCAGAAATATATTCCCTACCACCCCTTGCTTGCAGTACCCCTGCCCCCAAAGAGGTTCCTGATGATTGATTGGAAACAAGATGCCCTCCTTGCCATAGCCTTACTTGCACTTTCGGCAATTTTTTATTTTACCGCCTTAAGTTATCCCGAAGACGTTTCTTTATTTCCAAGCTATCTCGCCCCTCTTTTAGCCGCACTTTCAGGCCTCTTGCTTATTTCTGCCTTTCGCAGACGCCATGCCAGCACAGGCCAAAGCTTTCAGTGGCAACGCTATGGTAAGGTGGCCTTCATTACCTTGCTCATTTTAGGCTATGCCTTTGCCCTTATGTATGTAGGCTATATTTTCGCCAGTATTCTCTTGGTGGGCATATTCTTTTTATGTATGCACTATACCAATCGCTGGGTGGCTTTAGCCATTGCCGTAGGCGCCGCCCTTTTGACATATCTGCTCTTTGCCGTGGTGCTGGAAGTGCCTCTACCCACAGGCCTTTTTTTCGGCAGTGAATAAGCCTCTACTCGCTTTAGCATAAGGAATATAGCCATGGAAAATATATTACTGAGTCAATTTTTAACGGTTCTTACCCCAGACATTTTTCTCATGTTGGCCTTTGGCGTTCTGCTGGGCCTTGTGGTGGGAGCCATTCCCGGCCTTAATGACACCATTACCCTTGCCGTATTGGTTCCTGTAACCTTTTCCATGTCTCCCAGCTACGCCTTTGCGCTTTTGGTAGGCGTATACTGCGCCGCATGTTATGGTGGCTCTATTCCGGCTATTTTACTTAAAATTCCCGGCACAGCGTCCTCGGTGGTCACAACCAATGACGGCTACCCCATGGCCCAAAGCGGCAAAGCAGGCCTAGCCCTTGGTATCTCCACCATAAGCTCGGTCATAGGCGGCATTTGTAGCGCCATTGTGCTCATGTTCTTTGCCCCTGCACTGGCCGGATATGCCTTAAAATTTGGACCTCCGGAATATTTCGCTCTAGCCATCTTGGGCCTTTCCACCGTGGCAGGCATGTCCGGTAAAAACATGCTCAAAAACCTCATTGTGTGCGTCTTAGGCCTCTTACTTTCCACCATTGGCACCAGCCCCCAAACGGGCTACCCACGCTTCACCATGGGCTCTTTCACCCTCTTTGAAGGCATTCCCCTTGTGCCCATGCTCATAGGTCTTTTTGGTGTCTCTTCCGTCTTTCATATGATTATAAAAATTAATGAATCCCATAACGAAAGCTACACCTTGCCCAGCATTGGCCCCACACTGCCGCCCTTATCCTTGCTCATAACCCTTATGCCGCTCATCTTGATAAGTAGCGCCATCGGTACCGTGGTGGGTATTATTCCCGGCGCAGGTATGCTTATGGCTATTTATCTGGCCTATGACTATGCCCGTGCGCGTTATAAAACCCTTCCCTTTGGCACAGGCGTGCCCCATGGCATTGCCGCGCCGGAAGCTGCCAACAATGCCGTGGTGGCCGGCTCCATGGTGCCCTTATTAGCTCTCGGCGTACCCGGCAACTCCACCTCAGCCCTTTTCCTTGGCGCCCTTATGATCCAAGGCTTGCGCCCCGGCCCCGCCCTTTTTAATGAAAATCCGGACATTGCCTATTTTATTATTGTGGCTTTCTTCGTGGCTAATATTATTATGGGCCCCTTGGGTCTGGCCCTTGGTCGCGGCATTGCCAAAATTATCTTTAAGCTTTCGCAAATCATTTTAGCAGGCATTATTATCTTGCTTTGCGTCACCGGTGCGTATTCTGTGGGCAATTCCCCCGAATATATCCTTATTGCCTTGGCCTTTGGGGTCATTGGCCTCATTATGGATAAAATGCATTTGCCGCAAGCACCGCTGGTGTTGGCACTTATCTTGGGCCCCATGATGGAGACAGGCTTTGAGCAAAGTCTTGTTCTTTCCAATGGTTCCTTTAGCATTTTTGTTACGCGTCCCATTAGCGCCCTTATGCTCTTCATAGCCTTAATTTTCTCCTTGGTGCCTGTATTTGGTCATGTAAAACATTTATGGCAACAACGAGCACAGCAACAATAAGCTGGCTGAATTCTAATGAATAGTAAGGAAGAAATCATGTCGCAAATACCTTTAGCCCAGAAACTTGGTCAATGGATTGCTCAGCTTAAGCTTGAAAACTTACCCCCCGAAGTTTGTCAAAAGGCTCGCGGTTGTTATCTCGATTGGCTAGGCTCCGCCTTTGCCGGTTCTGTGCACCCCACAGCGCAAAAGTATGTACAACTAGGAAAAAGCATGGGCGGTGCAGGAGAACATGCCATTATAGGGCATGAAGAAAAGCTCTCCTTGCTCATGGCTGTGTTTACCAATGGCGCTTTAGGGCACATTGCCGAAACGGACGATGGGCATCGCATGTCCATCTTGCATCCGGGCTCTGTGGTTTTTCCCGTGGTGCATGCCTTGGCCCCGCTGGCTCAAGACCCCGGGAAAGCCTTTATAGAAGGCGCTGTAGCCGGCTATGAGCTGGTTATTCGTGTGGGCGAGGCCCTTGGCAAGGAGCATTATGCCACATGGCATACCACCGCCACTGCCGGCGTTTTTGGCGCCGCCGCCGCCGCTGCCAAAATTTTGCAATTGAGCCCAGAACAATGCCTATACGCTCTGGGCCATGCCGGCACACAAGCGGCAGGGCTATGGCAATTTTTGGAAGATAATTGCCTAGAAGCCAAGCCCTTTCACCCCGGCAAAGCCGCCATGGAAGGCCTTATGGCAGCGCTTATGGCACAGCAAAACATTGCCGGCGCCGCGCATATTTTTGAAGGCAAATGCGGTGTGCTCACACATTTGGGCCGAGGCGCTTTGCCGGAAAAGCTCACGGAAGACTTAGGTCAAGTGCATAAAATTTTAGAATCTAATTTTAAAATGTATCCCACGTGCGGGCAAACTCATTCCATGATTGATGCTCTGGATAAAATTTTACAAGAGCATGATATAGATGCCGACAGCATTCAATCCATCGACGTACAGCTCTATAAAAGATCTATGGAAATTGCCGGCATAGCTCAGCCGCAAACCTTAGAAGAAGCTAAATTTAGCATTGCCTTTTGTCTAGGTCATTTTGCCCGTTTCAAAGCCATTCCCTTTGTGGGCCTTGGCCTTGAAGAGGTGCAAGATCCCAAAACCCAAGCCCTGATGGCTAAGGTGCATTTGATTTTTGATGCAGAAATGGATGCAGGCTTTCCGGCGGCGCGCCCTTGTAAAGTCACCGTTACCTTGCAAGATGGTAATTCCTACAGCGCTTTCAATGCCTTTCGTAAAGGCGACCCAGAAAGCCCTGCCACGTATGATGATCTTGCACAAAAATTTCGCCAATTGGCGGGCTTAGCCTTGCCTTTGCCCCAATGTGAAACTTTTATTACTGCCATTGCCGCCTTACCAAAGAGCGAAGGCCTGCCAAGCCCTAATCAATGCCTTCAAGGCGCTTAATATATTTACCAAACCCTGAGAAAGAAAAGGAAGATAGCATGTCTGAAAATGCCCACATTATCGACTCCCCCTATTATAAGCATATCTACAGCACTGACGAAATGCGCGATGTTTTTGACGCGCGCCGCCGTTATGATCGCTGGTTAGACATTGAAATTCGCCTTGCCAAGGTGCAAACGCAGTTGGGTGTTATTCCGGCTGAAGCCGCTGAAGAAATTGCCAAAAAAGCCAAGCTTTCTTTGCTGGATGAGGCCTTTATTTTGCAAGATTTAGAAGCCACAGGGCACAGCCTTATGCCGCTTTTAAAGGCCGTGCAAAAGGTGTGTGATAATGGCTATGGCGAATATATTCACTTTGGCCCCACCACCCAAGATATTCAGGATACGTGCACCGTGCTGGAAATGCGTGATGCCACAAATATTATTTTGCGCGACCTCATTGCCGCAGAAAAAGTGCTTCTTCCTTTGGCAGAAGAATTTAAAGCCCTACCCATGGTGGGTCGCACGCATAATCAGCATGGCTTACCTATTACCTTAGGCCTTAAATTTGCCGGCTGGGCCGCAGAATTACGTCGCGATATTGAGCGCGTGAAAGATATGAAAAAGCGTATCTTCATCATTATGCTGCACGGCGGCACGGGCACCATGGCCGGCCTTGGAGAAAAAGCCATGGAAACAGCCAAGGCCCTTGCTGACGATTTACAGCTCACCCTTCCCCCCACGGGCTGGGGCTCCTCGCGCGATAATTTAGCCGAATATCAATGCGTTCTCGGCATCATTGGCGGTACCGTGGCGCGCATTTGCAATGAAATTTATCAGCTTTCCCGCTCAGAAATTTGGGAATTGCATGAGCCTTTCGGTGAAGACTATGTGGGCTCTTCCACCATGGCCCATAAGCGCAATGCCGAAAAATGCTCCATGAATGTGGCCGTATGCCGCATTGTTATGAATAATAGTTCCTTGGGCTTGCAAAGCATGATGGCAGAGCATGAACGCGATACCAGAGCATGGCGTATGGACTGGCACAGCGTGGCAGAATCTTCTGTGCTTACTGCCAGAGCCTTGACCAACTTAAACCTCATTTTGAAAGGTTTGGACATTAGCCAAGAAGCCATTACCAAGAACTTAGATTGCCTACGTGGCCTGCTCTTTTCTGAGGCAGTCATGTTCCATCTGGCAAATAAAGTGGGCAAGCTCACTGCGCACCATATGGTACATGGCGCCGCCATGCGCGCTCAGCGTGAACTTATCTCCTTTAGGCAGGCCCTCTTAGAAGATGCAGAAGTGGCTAAGCACACCACAGGGGAAGAGCTGGACGCCGTGATGGATTATATGCGCCATATTGGCACTTCTGTGGAACAAGTACAGCTGGTGGCTCAAGAAGCTCAGCGCCTCAGCGCCACAGATAATAATTAGCTGATAATTAATCGTCCCTACCCTATTTTACTTACGAGGTTTACCATGCCTGCACATATAATGAATTCTGATTTTTACAAAAAATCTTGGGGCACAGCAGAAATGCGCGCCGTGTTTGATGATGAAGTACGCTTTAACCGCTGGCTACGCATTGAAGCCGCTTTAGCGCGCGCCCAAGGGGCCCTTGGTATCATTAGCAAAGAAACAGCGGCAGAAATTGACGCTAAAGCCCATATTGAAAACATTGACCTGGACTACCTCAAGGAGCAATTGCCCCGCACAGGCCACACCCTCATGCCCTTATTGCGCCAATTACAAAAGGCGTGTGATGGCGACCATGGGCAATACATTCACTTTGGCGCCGCTACGCAAGATATTGAAGATACAGGCCTCATTTTGGAAATGCGCGATGCCTATAAAATTGTTTTGCGCGACAGCATCACTGTAGAAAAGCATCTTATAACCTTGGCTTCTCGCTACAGAACGCTACCCAGCATGGGCCGCGCCCACGTGCAACACGGTAGCCCCATTACCCTTGGTGCTAAATTTGCCACCATGCTGGCGGAAATGCGCCGCAATATTGAGCGTATGAAAGAAGCCAAAAAACGCCTCTTCGTCTGCCTTTTGCACGGCGGTGTGGGCTCTCAGGCCGGTCTTGGTGAGCAAGCCATAGAAGTAACCAAGCTTTATGCCAAAGAATTAGGCCTTGCTGTGCCCCTTACCTCTTGGGCCATGAGCCGTGATATCATTGCTGAATATCAAGTGTTACTGGCTTATGTATGCGGTACAGTGTCGCGTATTGCCAATGAAATTTATCAGCTTTCCCGCACAGAAATTTTAGAATTACACGAGCCTTTGGGCGAAAATTATGTGGGTTCTTCCACCATGCCGCATAAGCGCAATGCCGAAGTTTCAGAATTCATTGTAAACCTGTGCCGCATTGTGACCACCAACGCCCAACTGGGTTTCCAAGGTATGATGAGCGAGCACGAGCGCGATGCACGTTCTTGGCGTCTTGATTGGCATGGCATACCGGAAAGCAGTTTACTTACGGCAAAAGCCTTGGGCGCCATCAATTTCTTATTGTCAGATTTGCAGGTATATGAAGAAAATATTGCTCGCAATATGGACGTGCTCACAGGCCAAGTGGCGGCTGAGCGTCTTCTCCTAGCTGCCGGTAAGAAAATTGGCAAACAAAAGGCCCACCAATTGGTCTTAGAAGCCTGCAATGCCACCCGTGAGCAAAATAAACCTTTGCGCGAGGGCCTTACCAATGAAGAATTGCGCTCTTGCTTCACCGAAGAAGAGTTAGACACCATCTTTAACCTGGCTACCTATGTGGGCACATGCCCTGAACAAGTGGACGCCGCCATTGCCTTTTCACAAAGCTGCGCTCAAAGTGATGCGGAGTATTTAGCTTAAATACTTCTCTTACATAAATAAAAGCAAAAGAGCCCTTTCTTTTTACAGAAAGGGCTCTTTTTTACTATCTACTCAGCCTGAAGCTTGTATGAGAAAAGCTTCACTGCCATAAAAAACATCATTTACTCAGGACAAGGTTCAGCAGTAGCTCCGCCGCAAGAGCCGGCAATACCGGTGTCTAATAAATCATCTATGCCTACATTAGCTTCTGCGCCCTCTGAATTGCCTTGGGCATCATAACCGGGCGTATCTATACCGCTAGAGCTTTGCTCTCCTTCCACATAGGTAAAAGTCCCCTTACCCAAGAAAATTTCGGGCTCAAGGTTTTCCGGGGTTCTCATGGAGCCAGCAGGAATTCTTTCTGAAGATACAGGAATTTTCGGCGCTTCAGAGTGAGGCAAGACACTTACCGAAGAGCCTTTTTTAGCTAGGAAAGCCGGCAAACCTTTATATTCAATAACAGGTACAGCACTCATGCCATTGCGCATAAGATAAGATTCATTAAAAATAAGGCGCAAGCGCAATAAGGATGTGGCAAAAAAGCCTTGCTTAGGCGGTGCATCTTGCACACCTTGAGCATACACCAAGGCTTCTTGAATATTTTTTCCTTCTGCCAAAGCATCAGCCATATGCACCACCAACGGGAACTCGCTTTCTTTTTTCAGCACAGGGTAAAAGGCCGCCGTGGGATTAGGCGCCATGGCCACAAGGGCGTCCATACAAGCTGGGCACGTAGGGGAAAAGTACACATTTACGCTGGGTTCTTCCGGTCCTACCATGGCCCACGGGGTCATATTTTCGCGTAAAACGCCGCCCATATTGGCCACAAAAAGTATCCACCAAAAAAGTATGAACCATGAACGCGAGACAGGGTCATAGCCTTTGCCAGCATAGCGAAAAGCTGTATAGGTAAGGGCAAAAAAGATGGCTACGATAATACAAGAAAGACAAGAAACCGTCATAAGCATAAGGATAAGCAAGGCGGCATCAGCCACAAGGAAGGCCCCAGCCACCACCACACCCAAAAGCGGACGACCGCTAAAGGAGAGAATAATAAGGGTAGCAAAAGCGGCGCAGCCAAACCACCATAAAGAAATGCCACCAATGGCCATATCTTTGCTCATTTCACAGCCGGCAGAAAGGCAAATTTGAAAAGCATTGCCATAGGCAGACCATGCGCAAAAAACCAAACCTAAAATGGCTGTAAGCAAGGGCCAAGGCATAATGAGGGGGGCAGAAGAGCGTTGTTGCACTGGTATATCCTTTGTAGAAAGCCTGTAATAAATATATGCTTAAGTTAGAGTGTAAAAATTTTCCGCAGTATAAAATAGAATGTATAGAATGTAAAAGTGAAATATCCCTCTCATAAGGCGCAAAAAACAATCTGTGCAAAAATTATGGGTAAAGCATCTTTTTTACCGCAAAGCTTACCTTGACAAGCTATTTTTTCCTTTGTAATAAACCCCATGCCTTACAGAATGTTTTCTGCATTTTACAACATCTTTCTCAGTACCATGGGAAAAAACGAGGAAATATATGCAAACTGAATCTATCTTGTCGCAAATTGAAACTTGGCAAATTGTGCTTTTTATGGCCGCCGTACTCTTTTTTCTCTGGTTTGACCTGCACAGCCACAATGATGATAAACCCATTACAGCTAAAAACTCCCTCATGTGGACAGGCCTGTGGGTGACCTTATCTCTCATTTTCTCCGGCTATATTTGGCAAAGCTTTGGCGCTGAACCTGCCCAATTCTTCCTGGCAGGGTATTTGCTTGAGCTCTCGCTGGCGGTGGATAACCTCTTTGTTATTATGGCTATTTTCACCTCCTTTGGGGTTAAAGACGAATATCAACACCGCGTGCTGTATTACGGCATTTTAGGTGCTTTGGTTATGCGCTTTATCTTCATTGTGGCAGGCACAAGCCTTGTGGCCTATTTTGGTCCCTATGCCTTGGGTGTATTTGGTGTGTTCATTTTATGGACCGCCTTCAAAATGTGGCAACACATGGGCGCAGAAAATAAAGAAATTGAAGATTTCTCCCAGCACTGGGCTGTGCGCATGACGCAGCGTTTTATCCCCATTCACCCCCGCATTGAAGGGCATAACTTCTTTGTGCGCGTGAACCCCAATGGCACCTTAGATAATGACCATGGCCTTATGAAAGCCACACCGCTCTTCCTCTGTCTTATTGTGGTGGAAATTTCTGACGTGCTCTTTGCCTTTGACTCGGTACCGGCCATCATTGCCATCACCACCGACCCCTTCATTGTGTATACATCAAATATTTTTGCCATCTTGGGCTTACGTTCCATGTACTTTCTCTTAGCCGCCGCCAAGCGCTACTTACGCCATCTTGAAAAGAGCGTTATTGCCATCTTGGTCTTCATTGGTATTAAGATGATGCTCATGGTTACTGGCGCTGTACACTTACCTGCCATGGTAAGCCTTAGCGTTGTGGGTATATTGCTCTTCCTTGGTATTGCCGCTTCTTTCATTCCGCCCAAAGAAAGCAAGTAGTTTTAGTTAGGTTTATATGAATGAAAAGCCTTGTTCCTCGTGGGGAGCAAGGCTTTTTTGTTTTTATTTTTGGTTTTGGGGTATTTTTAGACGTAGAGGATTTGTTGTTTATGTAGTTTTATTACCTGCATAGCTTTGGGTATTTTTGTTCGTAGTGGCCTCGTCACCGTGGATTCATAAGATGTTTCTTCTTAAATATGGATTTTTTGTAGGGGGCTCATGGGTGGCTTTACAGCCCCCCTCGCCAGCCCCCTACTACCCCGGCTTCCCCCCAACTTTGGCAGTCTGGCAGTGGCCTTTCCCTACGTATCTCTTTTTCGCATACGCTCAAAAGGATGCGCTTCGGGGCAGGACAAGCCGAGGTCTTGCCCTGCGGCACTGCCAAGACTTGCTTGTTCCTCACATAGCATCGCTCAAAACAAGCTAATAGATTTTCTTAAGTTCGTGAGGGCGTCATTCAGCGTGAAGGCTGACCGCCGCTGTGCCGCGAAGGCCTACCGTGTAGACCGAAGCCCTGAAGGGAATCACCTAAGAGCGAAGCGAGCAGGTAGTCCCGAAAGGATAGGCCACAGCAAGGTGACATGCGGGGGAGCGGCCAGCCCCTATTTTTGGTGAAGATTTGCCTTACCCCCCGCGCGGGAGCGCAAACTGATTTAAGAAGAAAAAATCTTTCTA
>CAYJPR010000031.1:0-14026 GCA_964372075.1 uncultured Desulfovibrionaceae bacterium
TACCCTTGGAGTTACCTTGGAAACCGCGCTGGGTTACAATCATTTGCACAAATTCCACCGACATATCCACGTTGGACTGTTCGATATTATAGGCATTGATGGAACCCATACCGGCGATACCGGCTTGCGCTTGCTGAATGCTACCGGATTCGGCAGTTTCAGAGTAGAGGTTGCCGCCTTCACGGTACAGACCTTGAGGATTTACAAAGTCGTACATGGCAATTTGGTATAAGGGCATTTCGATGCCGTTATTGTAAATGCCGTAGAGTACGCCGTTGGCGTCGATGCGGGCATTGGATAAGCTACCGGAAGCGTAACCGTCTTGCGAACTAAAGTTAATGTTAGAATAATCATCTAAGTTGGTGGAAGCACCGTCAGCACGGTCTGTAGGTACCAAGGTAGCTAAATTATCATAACTAATGGTAGTGGCTGTACCACCGGCAGACATGGTCATCATATCAGCTAAAGAGGTGCTAGAAGTTGGAGTATCACCTACAATACCGCCCATGGCCCAAGGGTTAGTTGGGTTTTCAGATTGTAAGCCAAGGTCAAATTCGATGAGAATATCTTCAGCTTCCTTAGAGTTGGTAGGATCACTTTCCATCTTAGATTGACTTACAGCATTGCCCATGGGGTGACCGGAAAAGTTTGCCGCAAATACAGGGAAACCAGAGTCAGACACAGGGGTAGGTTGCCAAGATAAAGCGGAATCAGGGTGACCATAAGAAGAGGCTATACCTGTGCTTGGATTGTTATACACAGCTTCGTAAGCAGGATTGTATACTGCGTCATAAGCAGCTTGGAAAGAAGCATCATAAGCTTTTTCATATTCAGAGCTAGCTTCAAGACTTGTATTATAAGCAGTTTCATAGCTAGTTCTATAAGCAGCGTCGTTCAAAACTTCAGTTCTATATGCAGTATCATAGGCCGTATTATAAGCAGCGGCATAATCGGCATCAGCCATAGCTATTTTCAGATAAGCAGCTTCGTATTCTGGCGTACCCACAGCAAAACCTGTTGCAGCACCAGCGGCTTCTGCCGATGCAATAGTGGCTGGATCAGCAGCGCCTTTACCAGCAGCATCACCAGCAAGAAAGGCTACACCATGAGCTGCGGTAGCCACTGCAGAGTGAAGTGCATCTGCGGCTTTAAAACCAGCAGCTTCGGCATCGGCCGTGGCGGAAGCAGAAGCACCAGCAGCAGTCATACCAGCAATGTGAGCATTGGCTTCAATACCAGCAAGAACAGGAGCTACGGCATCTTCACCGGCCTTTTTGGCAGCGTCCATGATTGCATCAGGATCAACAGCTGTGCTTACATAATTTCCGGTAATAGGGTCATACACAGAACCTGGCATTTCACCTGGATCTAAATCTGCATTGGGCATATAACTATAGGAAGTTTGGCTAACAAGCTCACCAGCGGCGTTGAAGATCATGGTACCTTTCATAAGGATACCGGCGGCTTCTGTTTCTTGGAAGGAGGTTGCGCCTTCAAGTACACCTGTTTCAGAATTATATTCACCGCCAAAAGAACGAGCATCTTCTTCCGGATTCATGGTGAGCAAGTATTCGTACACTTTGTAGCCTGTGGGAAGACCATCAATAACATCCACAGTCTTATTGGGGTTATTGGGGTCAGCCATTTTGGTAGGTACTTGGTCAAAGTAACAAGTAAGGTTATGCACATTACCGGATTCATCATACACTTCAATGTGTGCAGGATAGACATAGGCATCTTCAGAAAGAGCAGGATCGCCGGGGTTTTCAATGGAATGCTTACCATTCCAGCTTTCAGACATGGCGAAAAGCGGATTGGTTGTAGTAGCAACGCTCTTATCAAGACCTTCTTCAGCCGTAAGGTTTACGGAAAATTCTACTTTGGTGGTAGCTTTGGGTAAGATGGTCCAAGTATCTAGCACGATATCTTTGGCACTGCCTACAGTTTGAATGCCTTTAGGCTCAGAAACTAAGGGGTTAATGCCGGTGGCAGGTAGGGGAGTATCAATATTATCCACAGGCCAGCCTTGCAATACTTCGCCAGAAGGCAAAGTCAAGAAGCCTTGGTTATTGAAATTAAAGTTACCTGCGCGGGTGTAATAATCGGCGCCAGTATCTGGATTGACCACTTTAAAGAAACCATCGCCAGAAATGGCAAGGTCAGTGGCATTGTTGGTGGACTCAAAAGAACCTTGAGAAAAGTCGGTGACGATGGTGTTAATACCTACGCCAAAACCAATTTGAGTGGGGCCGCCGCCGCTGAAGCTATCTTGATATACAAAATCTTCAAAGTCCATACGCTGGCTTTTAAAGCCAATGGTACTTACGTTGGCAAGGTTGTTACTGATGGTGTTCATTTTTTCACCATGAGCCAGCAATCCCGAAACACTTGTCCACATACTTGATGAAAGACCCATAATCTACCTCCAAATTAACCTAATCATATACTTGAGTTATGGAATGTGCAGCGTCCCGAATTGCTGTGCATTCCCCCGAAAAACATTGTTACGGCGTTGTTGTATCGCCTGTATCAGGCGTTGTACCTGAACCACTGTTACCACCATCAGGATCTGTAGGATCTGCCGGATCGGTAGGTTCCGTAGGATCTACTGGATCAGTCGGCTCCGTAGTATCAGGATCCTTATCATCTGTATCTGTTTCCGGTGCGGTGCTTACCTCTTCAGGTAAGGATACGCGGCGTACACCAGCTAGAGGTGTGGTGCGTCCGTCAGATAAAGAGAGATGTGCAATACCGTTATCATTGATAACACCGGTTACTAGGCCGTCTACTACCATGTCGTAATTAACAATGGTGTCACCATCGGCGTTTTTAAATTCTGGATACAAGGTGTATACACCATCACCAGCAAATTCCTTACCGCCGTATATGGTTCCGTCCCAGCCATCAAACTCGTGGGTACCGGCACTCTTGGCAGTAAGGTTAATGGTGTTAACCACAACACCGTTGGAATCCACCACGTTAATGGTGCCTTTAGCCATGTTCTCACCCAGAGCATAGCGCATCTTAGTAATAATAGCTTTGCCTGAGGCGTCAGTTTGCTTACTGATGGTATTACCGGTTACGTCTACGTTCTTACCAATGTAAGAAGTGGCGTTTACCAATTGCTGACTTTCAGTGGCGGTGGTGAGAGAGGTCATGCTCTCATTCATATTCATCATTTGTTCGAGGCTAGAGAATTGTGCCAATTGTGAGATGAATTCCTTATCTTCCATGGGGTTCAATGGATCTTGATATTGGAATTGCGTCACAAGCAGAAGCATGAAATCTTCTTTACCAAGGACACTGCCACCGGTTTCGGAAGATAAGGCGCTGCTGATAGCGCTGGTGCTGGATACTGCTGACATATGGAACTCCCTTGCCTACAAACTAGGCTACAATGTACAATGACTGAGCGGCATTTCCTGCCGTACTAGTCATACTATGCATATTGCGTTCCAAAGCTTCTCCATTTAAATTTGTATTATCATTACGCACCTTTCCAAGATTGCGCAAACGTTCCATAAGCTCTCTTTGGGCATTTTCTTCCTGACGAGCCTTACTTTGCTGCTGGTCAGTAAAAGAATCGTACTGAGCAGAATTTTCCTGCGCACCCTGGCGTATTTCAATCTTATCTATTTTAACGCCTTGATCTTCTAATTGAGCGCGAATTTGCTCCATTTGCTTATTCAAAGCTTCGGCAGTTTCAGAGCGCTCAGAGCGAATAATGGCACTGACTTCGCCATTACGTGCGGTGAGGGTAATATTTAAGGTACCAAGCTCCGCAGGGTGTAATTGCAATTGCAAACTCTTACTACCGTCTCTGGCGGCGGTAAGTAGAGCTTTTTCCACTTGCTGAGCGGCTTGAGTGGCTAAATGTGCCTTTTGAGCTTGCGCTTGAGTATTGGCCATATTTTGAGCCAATTGCGCTGAAGAAGCGTTAAGACCGCCAATACCTATAATAGGGGTGGTAATGTTTTTAGAAGCACTTTGAGCAGCACCTGTGGTATCTGCAGTGCGCACAGCCGTTTTATCTAAAAGCTGTCCCCAGGCATCATTGCGTTGGTCATTTTTAGCATCGGTAAAATTTTGCCCCTGATCTTTGAAATCTTTGGAATCTTTGGCAACATCTTTACCAAGAAGTTCTTTACCTAGACCATCTTTTGGGCTTTCATTTTCCCCATTAAGTGCATTTAAAGCATCCTTACGCACATCTGCCACATCCCCTTTAAGGGCTTTTTCTGCGCCTGCTAAATCGCCTTGAGACGCACGAGCGCCTTCTAAATGGGAATTTACATTTTCCATGACTGTCTTTTCAATCATGACTTTTTTATGCTCAGAAACGCGAGTAGAGTGCTCAAAAGCACTTTTTTCTGCTTCCATACGCTCACGAGCTTCTTGTAACAAAGGCCCTAAGGTCTTATCTAAGGCGGCGCTCAGCTTTTCTTGCTTGGCAGCATCTACAGAAAATTCGCTTTTAGCAGGGGTTAAGAAAGCAGAAAGGCCTTCTTTGGTAAGGGTAACGCTAGTCTTATTGCCAAATTGGCGTAAAAGTTGTTGTGTGCTTTCATCCGAAAGGCCCATGGATTTGGCAAGTACGTCCATTTCCTTTGCGGTAAACATGGCGCTTTGACCATTCAGATTATCCATGGCTTTCACCAAGGCATCTAAAGCGGCCTCGCCATCGCGATTACTTAAATGCCCACGAATGTCGCTGTACAAACCGCCAGTAGGATCAAGCTTGTTAGTTAGGGCCTTTAAGGTGCTGCGTTCAGTTTCAGATAATTCCGGATAGTCACGCATATTTTGCAAAGCTGCCATAACTTCGCCCAAGGAAGACCCACCCGGCTGTTCTGCCAGCTTACGAAGCTCTTCCAAGCTTTCGGCAGGAGCGCCTTCTTTGCGTAAATCTCGCTCAAGATCTTCCAATTCTTTTTGCGTAAAGAAAACCTCATCGGCAGTATAGGTAACACCGCCATCATCAGAGGTTAAGTTATAAGGAGCCTGACTTGTAGGAGTTACTTGTGGAATCTCGTCTAAAGCCACTTCCACCGAATGGCTTTCACCACTAGCCACGGCATCACGGGCTTCTTGTTGACGAGACAAAGCTTCGGCAAAGCTGTCGCCAGCAGAACCAGAAAAATCAGCGCCAATAAAATAGCTGTCGACAAGAGACAAAGGACTCTTAGATGTGGTGGGCATTATTTGCATGGTGAACACTCCTTGTGCTTAATGCTATACAAAGAACGTTCCAAAATGAAATAATTTATTATATCAGTTCATTAAAGAATCTATGACAGGGGGTACGGCAGAAAGTTCAGCCTTAACAGGGAACTTTCTGCCGTTAATAAAATAAAATGATATTAAAGTGCTACCACTTGTCCATCTGTACGAGGCTCAGTACCGCCCATGAAAATAGGACGTTGCTCAGGGGAGGTGGGAGCTTTTTGCCAGATGCATTGTCCGCGTCCAAAGTCTCTATCTTGTACACTGCCATAGCGTATGTCATGGCCTTTGCGTTGTAGAGCTT
The DNA here is from genome assembly GCA_964372075.1 of uncultured Desulfovibrionaceae bacterium. Taxonomy (GTDB): domain Bacteria; phylum Desulfobacterota; class Desulfovibrionia; order Desulfovibrionales; family Desulfovibrionaceae; genus CAYJAD01. Next base: position 5,528 of record CAYJPR010000031.1, read on the forward strand.
CGGCAAGGGCTTGCGGGAAACTGGCTTCCACCTCTACTGTGCGGCCTTGTGTCCAGCGAAAGCGAGGAGCATCGAGAGCGGCTTGAGGGTTGAGGTATTGGTCTAACATGCGGTGGATGAGCATGACGTGGCCTTGGGGTTGGATGAAGCCTCCCATCATTCCAAAAGGGCCAAAGGGGCCAAAAGGGCCGAATGAGCTGGGGGATTTGGGGGAGCCGAGAGAATGGGAGGAAGTTGCATTCCATTCCACAGGCGTTATAAAGCCGGGAATGATGGTGTGATAGGGAAGTTTGCCCCCTGCCACCACATTGGGATGGCTTTCATCCATGCTAAAACAAGCTCCGCGGTTTTGTAAGGCTATGCCTGTGCCCGGCACCACCACACCCGAGCCAAAGCCTGTATAATTACTTTGTATGTAGGATACCATATTACCTTCAGCATCGGCAGTGGCAAGGTATACCGTCCCCCCACGCGGAGGTTGCATAGAGCATGGCTCAAGGGCCGTATCCTTAATGCACGCGGCGCGTTGGGCTGCAAAATCTGGATGTAATAATTCTTCGGCGCTTACGCGCATATATTTAGGATCTGCAATATGAGCCAGTCCATCCACAAAAGCCAATTTAACTGCTTCAATAAGCTTATGCATGGTTTCCGGACTATCAGCCGCGCTCATGTCAAAAGTTTTCAATATTTGTAAAGCCATAAGAGAAACAATGCCATGCCCATTGGGGGGCAGTTCCCACACATGATGCCCGCGATATTCCACTTTTAATGGCTGTACCCATTGCGGCGTAAAATCTGCCAAATCTTCACCGCGTAAATAACCGCCTTCTTGTTGCATACAAGCATCAATTTTTTCAGCCAATGTGCCTGTATAAAAAGATTTTGCTTGGCTTTGCGCTATTTCTTGTAAGGTGGCGGCTTGTTGCGCTGAAGTCCAAAGACTTCCCACTGCCGGACTTTGACCATCACGGGTAAAGCTTTGGGCCCAATGCCGTAAAGCAGGGTCTTTTTTCGCCGCTTCCATATAATGAAGCTGCGCTTTTTTCCATAAATCTGCTGTTATGGGAGCCACTGCAAAACCTTTTTCTGCATAGTCTATGGCAGGGCTTAGGCATTGCTCTAAGGTAAGCTTACCAAAACGTGCATTGAGGGCTGCCCATGCCGCCGGAATACCGGGTACTGTAATGGGAATAAGACCATCGTGAGGCATGGAGCTATGACCGGCTTTTTTCACCAGAGCATGCTGTAATAAACGCGGTGCAGGGCCGCTGGAATTGAGCCCCAATAACTCACCTCGCATCCACACCAAGGCAAAGGCATCTCCGCCAATGCCATTGCACGTAGGTTCTACCACCGTTAAACAGGCCGCCGTAGCCACAGCGGCGTCTACTGCATTTCCACCTTGAGCTAATATGCGTAAACCTGCTTGCGCTGCTAAAGGTTGCGATGTTGCTACCATGGCGCGTGAACCCATAACCACATTTCTTCGTGAAGCATAAGGATAGTAATAAGGATCAAATGGCACAAGCGCCCCCTTTATTTATTAAAGAATATAATGCAACATAAAAAGAAATATTCCCCTTGTCCAGATACAATACCTTAAGAAAAACATAAAAAAAGAGGGCGCCTAGGCACCCCCTTAAACTTGTAGAATATAATATTTTACTTTTTCACATCTGCCAAAGGCACAGCCACAAAACTGACCTCACCGCGACGGCTCACTTGAAGCATAACAGCACCGCGCTTGGTCACATCCTTAATGATTTTTGCTAAGGTAGTAGCATCATTTATGGGGGTTAAGTTAGCAGATAAAATAACATCCCCTTGGCGTATGCCGGCTTCTGCGGCAGGCTTACCTTGCTCAACTTCCAGCACAAGTAAACCTTGGCCCTTTTCTACGCTTAAGCTTTTGGCTTCATCACTTGTAAGAGGACGCACAGAAATGCCCAAGGTGGCGGCTTGTTGCTTGTCTTCACCGGCAGGGCCATTGCGCTGTGCATTGAGTTGATCTGCATTGCGTTCGCCAAGAGTTACTGTAAGCTCTTTTTTCTTCCCATCGCGCCAAATGGTTACCTTGGTCTTGGAACCGGGTTTTTCACCGGCAATGGCGCGTAAAAGAGCGGCGGAATCTTCAATTTCTTTACCGTTTACAGCGATAATAACATCGCCTGCCTTCATGCCGGCCTTGGCAGCGGGCTCGTTTTCCATAACACTGCTAATAAGAGCGCCCTTGGCCTTTTCTAAGCCTAAAGCCTTAGCTGCATTTTCTGTAAGCGCCTGCATGGTTACACCAATCCAGCCGCGACTAACTTTTTTACCTGCTTTTAATTGTTCTGTAACATTGGCAGCTTGTGTGCTAGGGATGGCAAAACCAATACCCTGACCGCTGGCAATGATGGCTGTGTTAATACCCACCACTTGGCCATCCATATTGAGCAAAGGACCGCCGCTGTTACCGGGGTTAATGGAGGCATCGGTTTGTAAAAAGTTATCAAAGGGACCGGAATTAATATTGCGTCCCTTGGCAGATAAAATACCGGATGTTACTGTATGTTCAAGACCAAAGGGATTACCAATGGCCAGCACCCATTCACCCACGCGGGCTTTATCTGAGTCTGCAAAGGTTAGGTAGGGCAGTTTATCTTTTACTTCTACCTTTAAAAGAGCAATGTCCGTGTCTTCATCAGAGCCTACCAAGGTAGCGGCAATGGCTTCCGTTTTGCCGGTGGCTCCTTGCAAATTCACATGAATAAGATCTGCTCCTTTCACCACATGAAAGTTGGTTACAATGTAGCCATCTTCCGAAATAATAAATCCTGTACCAAGGGAGCGTCTTTTCTGCTCGGGTCTTTGTTGCTGTTGCCCATGAAAAGGCTGGAACTGCTCAAAAAAACGTTCAAACCCGGGAGGAAGTCCGGGCATAAATTCATTCATGAAGCGTTGGTTATTTTGTGTGGCCTTTTTTTCTGTACTAATATTCACCACAGATGGGCCGGCTTTTTCTGCCAAATCCACAAAATTGGGCAAAGCGGCCTGTGCCAGACTTGCGCTGAGCACCAGGGTAAAGAGAAAAAGGTTTGTCAGTGTTTTACGAATAATCATAGGTTCTCCTTTGTGCAAAATTGCAAAATTCCTCATATACTTTGAAATAAACTCCATAGAAAAAGGGCATTGAACATACCCTTGCTCCACATAATATAAAACAAAAAAACTTTCTGTGAAGATGCTGTGGAAAATATTCTTTGAAAAGATGCTGTAAACATCTGCTAAACACACATTGACGCTCTTAGTAAAATATGCCACTTAGGCAAAAATATACACCATACACTTAAAGCAAAGGTTGAGAAAAAAATTATGTTTTCAGATAAAGTGCATAATAGCAAAGAGCTCTACATACTCCTTATGGCGGCCATTCTCACCCTTGCCACCATGTATTTGCCTCAGCCCTTGCTTTCAAGCATACAAAAAAGCTTTCCTAGCCATAGCGATGCGCATATTGCTTTACTTATGACAGTGGTTTTCATACCTTTAAGTATAGCGCCTCTCATCTATGGCGCCTTTTTAAGCTCTTTTTCCACCAAGCGCATTTTATTCACCTCGGTTTGTTTGCTTTTTGTCTCATCCCTTGGTTTATATTTTGTAGAAAGCTTTGCTTTTGTACTATTTTTTAGACTCATCCAAGGCCTTGTGGTGCCGGCCATGTTAACTTCGCTCATGGCTCATTTGTCTGCGCAATACCAAGGCCCAGTCTTACAACAAATTATGGCCACCTACATAGCTGCCACCATTTTAGGCGGCCTCATAGGCCGAATATTCTCCGGCATTATTGCCTCTGCTTTTAGCTGGCAAACATCTTTCTGCGTGCTGGCAGGGGCCTTGGGGCTTTTACTCTTTCTCATAAGTTCCTTGCAAGAGCAGTCCCAAAGTACCTTTAATAAATTCACTCTGGCTGAATTTCATGATATTTTACATACTAAAGGCATTAAGCGTTTGCTTTTTATAGAGAGTATGTGTTTTTTTGTTTTTGTGGCTTTGGCTACTTACTTGCCGTTTTTTCTAACGCAAATAGATAAAAACATTTCAGAATGGCGCATTGGGCTTATGTATCTTGGTTATGGTATGGGCATTATCATTGCTCTGCAATCTCGCAATATTATAAGCCGTGTGGGAGGAAGCGTACGCAGCATACGCCTTGGAGTGTGCATATTTATGCTCTCGCTCATGCTCTTTCTTATTCCCCATGTGTACTGTATTTTTGCCGCCATGTTTATCCTATGTTCGGGGCAATTCTTAGAGCACAGCATTACTCCGGGCCTTGTAAATCGCATTTGCCCCTATAATAGAAGTGCCGTCAATGGTCTGTATCTTTCCATCTACTATATGGGAGGGGCCTTGGGATCGTACATTCCGGGTTTTATCTATGAATACTATGGCTGGACAACGTTCATTGCCTTTTTGGGGGTATTATTACTGGCGGCATTGGTGGCTAGCCTTGGTCTTGAAAAGCACACACCACAACAGTAAAAAGCAGTAAAAAACGGAAAAAGTATAGGCTGTTGATAAGCATTCCAACAGCCTAGATAATAAGAAAATTTTTTAAATTAGCTTTATAAACCTACAGCTTTACGTAAGGCCTTAAGCTCTTGCGCACTTAATTCTCGCACTTTTCCTGCGGAAATATCTAAATCTATGGGGCCTTGTGCCACACGCATAAGTTGCAAAATTGTCAAATGTAAATCACGGCACATGCGTCGGATTTGTCTGTTAATACCTTGATGTAAAGTCATTTCCAGCAGGGTAGAGCGCGCTTCTTTACGCAAAATACGTACTTGCACAGGGGCGAGTTTTTCCCCTTCTTCTAAAGTCATACCACGGCGCATAAGGTCTAATTGTTCTTCATACACATTTTCGCGTACCCAAACTTCATATATTTTAGGTAAATGATAACGCGGATGCGCCATATGCTGTGCAAAATGGCCATCATCAGTAAGTAGTAAAAGTCCTTCAGAAAAATAATCTAAGCGCCCCACAGTAAACAATCTTTTTTGACGCCACTGAGCTGGTAAAATATCAAAAATAGTTTGACGACCTTCTGGATCATGAGCCGTACATAAGGTTTGCACAGGCTTGTGAAACATAAGATACGAACGCTGTTCTTCGCGCACCACCTTTTTACCATCCACACGAATTTCATCATGCAGACCCACCTTATGGCCTAAATTATCAATACGCAGGCCATTTACAAAAACCTTACCCGCAAGAATGAGTTCTTCAGCTTTACGACGAGAACATATACCGGCATCGGCTAAAGCTTTGTTGATACGTACCAAATCTTGTGATGGCTCAGCATTATTATGTTCGTAATTTGAATTATGTGCCGAATTATACACCTGATTGTTACGGTGTGGGCGCTGAACACGATTTTGCTGCCCACCAGAATGTTGTTTATGAGGTGCATGGCCAAGTGAATTACGAGATGAGGGTCTACGATTTTCACTATAATCTTCAATGCCAGTTTTTTTATGGTCAGAAGAAACACGACGCTTAGAATTTTCTTGTGAACGAACTTGGCTTTTTTTACCCGAATCCCCAGAAGGGAATGAGGAAGGTTTTCTAGTAGATGATGAAAAAGAAGGTTTTTCTTTGGGCATGTTAAGCTCCTAAAATATAAAACACGCACTGCAGATCATAAAAATAATTTTAAGAGCGCAAATAAAGCGAGTTGCAGTGCCCATGTAGGGCCTACATAATATGAAGCGCCGTAAATGAAAAGCTAAACTTTTGTGGCCCTGTATATGTGAGACAAGAGCATAAAGCTTCAAAGCGCGTCAGAACGTATCAGGGCATATCAGGGCGTCGCATTGAGGCGTATCAGGCTGAGCATGAGAATAAAAGTTAGGAACAAAATACGTAAAAAGGAACATGCATGAAAAGAGAGAAGAAAAAAACTTTGTTCCTAACTTATGATATGTTTATTATTTCAAAGTATTAAATAGATGATTATAGAAAAAAATCACACATCAAAGTTTACATAATTATCATTATGAGACATGTGTAAATCAGCATGATGGCACCCTAGTTACCGGTAAAGCAATCTCTAAAAAAAATCACAGTGATAATAAAATCACCATATAACCCATTGACTTTTTTTAATTCTATGAGACAAAAAATCAAAAAAAGGAGATAAAAATGGAATGGCTCGTATTCCTGCTTATACTACTAGTCCTCTTTCCCAGCCTCCGCGAACCTGTCAAATGGGGATGCGGCCTCGTCTTATTTCTCGTCTTTTTAGCTATACTAGTAGAATCAATGCAATAATTGTAACACCTAGAGCGTTTTATATAAAAATATTTTTTCTTTCTATGAGCACTTGCCATGCACGCAAGCTCAGCGTAAAATGCACGTCACGTTTTTAAAAAATACAATTGTTTTATATACAAGGAGTTCATATGGGACTTACCAGCAGCTCATCCTCATTCACTCGTTTTCGAATCATGGATGATATCCCCAAAGAATTGTGGACAAGCATCACAGAAAAATTACAGCTCTTCGCCTTTCAAGATATTGATAATACTGCCGAAGAAAGCTCTCATGGCTGGACATGCTTTGACGATATGCTAGACATGGAATGGAACACGGCTCCCCCGCAAAAAGGTGAATATATTGTATTTTCCTTACGTTTAGACACGCGACGCGTGCCCCCCGGCGTTATCAAAAAGCATTTAGCTTTAGCCCTTGCTGATGAGAAAAAGAAAATGCAAGAGCAAAACAAAACTTATATTAGCCGCGAGCGTAAAAAAGAATTAAAAGAGCAAGTTATGCTGCGTTTACGTCAGCGTTTTTTGCCCATTCCTGCTGAGTTTAATGTGGTGTGGTCCACCACAAAAAATACGGTGTGGTTCATGTCTACTCAAGGTAAAATGCTAGAAATATTTACAGAGCTCTTTACCAAGACCTTTGATTTGCATTTGGACCAAATGACCCCCTACGGTCTTGCCAGCACCTTTTTAAATGAAGCCCAGCTCATTCAGCTGGACATGCTTGAACCAACCCATTTTGCGGCGGAGTAAATTATGGCCCATGAAATAACTACAGATGTTGTCCTTGGACAAGAGTTTTTAACGTGGCTTTGGTATCAAAGCGACACAGCTCCTAACGATTTTAGCGATAAAGGCGGTATGCCTTTTTCCGTCACCATGGAGCAACGCATTGTGGTGCAAGGCGGCGAAGGTGATAGCCTTGAAACAGCTTCCGTGTCTGGGTCTCTTTCCCCTTTACGCGAAGCACGCTTTGGCCTTGCCACAGGTAAAAAAGTAACACGCGCCTTGGTACGTTTTGAAAAAGACGACCTTGCTTGGCAAGTGGGCCTCAAAGCCGAAGATTTTTCGTGTAATGGCTTACGTACGCCAAAGATTGAAAAAGAAAGCGATGACGATGATCCCGATGCTTTCTTGCTGGAAAAAATTTATCTCATGGAAGTATGTCTGGAACTGTTAGACGGCCTCTATGTTCATTTCATTAATTTACGTCTTTCTGCCGCTTGGAAAGAAGAAGTGCAACGCATTCATGAGTGGATGACTAAGCGCGACAATATTTAAGGGTTGTCGTTTTATGAATCTAAAAACCGCTGTGTAAGTCCATTTCGACTTATACTGACATAACAGCTTGCTGTTTTTTTACGCAAGTGCTCAGGCGAAACCACAAAAGGAAAGTACATGCCCCCTACCCCAGCTAGCAAAGGCTCCTTATTTTTAGCCCTAGCTTTACGTGTTGTACGTAAGCTTCTTTGGATGCTCTTGGTGCTGTGGGGCATTACGGTCATCTCTTTTGTGGTTATTCACCTTGCCCCAGGCTCCCCTACGGATTTAGAAACCACGCTGAACCCCATGGTGGGCGAAGCTGCCAGAGCTCGATTAGAAGCTTTGTACGGTTTGGATAAACCCTTATATGAACAATACGGGCAATGGCTATGGCGCATTGCTCACTTAGACTTTGGTAATTCCATGTCCAGCGATGCAAGGCCGGTGCTGGATAAAATCATGGAGCGCTTGCCCCTTACGGTGGGCATGAATGTAGCCTCTCTGATTTTAACCCTGTGTATTGCCATTCCTTTGGGAGTACTTTCAGCTTGGAAACAAAACTCTTGGCTCGATAAAGGCATTACCATTCTCGTATTTTTAGCCTTTGCCATGCCGGGCTTTTGGCTGGCCCTTTTGCTTATGCTGTATTTTGGCATAGAAAATACGTGGTTACCCATATCTGGGCTCACCTCGCTTAATTATGCCCATCTTAGCCCCTTAGACAAGGTATGGGATATGGCTTCGCATCTTATTTTGCCCATTACCATTTATACCGTGGGGGCCATTGCCGGCATGTCTCGCTTTATGCGTTCATCCATGCTTGAGGTATTGCGCCAAGATTATATTCTCACAGCGCAGGCCAAGGGCTTACCCACAAGGCGTGTTATCTTTCACCATGCGCTTCGTAATGCCCTTT
>CAYJPR010000032.1:0-13320 GCA_964372075.1 uncultured Desulfovibrionaceae bacterium
GGAACAAATGTGGCAATTCGTAGCTTTTTAAGGCGCGAATAATAAAGCCCTTATGCAGTAAAGCTTCAAATAATTGCGCTACGTCTTTTCCTGCGGGAGGGGCAAACATGAGGAAGTTGGCATGACTGGGCCACACTTTACATTGCAGCGCAGTAAGGCCTGTGCTTAATTGTTCACGTCCTTGTTGAGCCGCCTCTATGCTTTTGGCATAAAAAACGCTGTCTTCTAGGGCCGCAATGCCGGCTTCTTCTGCCAAAATATTAACGGAAAAAGGCATACGTGCGCGCCAAATATATTGCGCTAAGGCCTCGGGTAAAATAGCATAGCCAAGGCGAATGCCAGCAAGTCCGTAGCTTTTGGAAAAAGTACGTAAGAATACCACATTGTCTAAGTTCTGTCCTTGAACAAGCAGAGAAAACTTGGCTTCGTCAGTAAAGTCCATATAGGCTTCGTCGATGACCAATAAGCAACCTTCTGGTAAGGCTTGTGCTAAGGCGAGTACGTCTTGTGCCGCGGGGCAATGGCCGGAAGGATTATCCGGTGTGGTGACAAAGACTAATTTTGTATGCGCATCCACAAGTTTGAGTAAGGCATCAAAAGGCATGGTGTAATCGTCATTGAGCGGTGTTTGGCGCAATTCTAAGCCGCACACTTGGGCTTGAACGCTATACATGCCAAAGCAGGGGCGAAAACAGACAATATTATCTTGTCCGGGCACGCCGCGCACACGCATAAGCAGGTCAATAACTTCGTCAGATCCATTGCTTACCACAATGCGCTCAGGGGCCACAGTATGCTTTTGAGCCAGCGCTTGCACTAAACGAGGATTGCCCCCTTGCGGATAGCGAAATACTTGGTCGGCATGGCGGCGTATTCTTTCTTGTACGAGGGGTGAGGCGCCAAGAGCATTTTCATTGCTGGCCATTTTTACAATGCGTTCACAGCCGTAGCGGCTACGAATATCTTCTATGCTTAACCCCGGCACATAGGCCGTGAGCGCTTGAATTTCTTGGCGGACAGAAGATGCTGAAGATTCAGGGACAAGAGGGGCCGATACCGATGACGGAGACGATGCTGACATGAATTTCTCTCTTATACTGCATAGAAAAAAGGGCCATTGTATGCAACGGCCCTTTTAGGATGCACAATAATGTATTAGTCTGGACGAATGGTTAAAACGGGTTGCTTGGCATTTTTTACCACGCTTTCTGCCACGGAGCCAAAGAGCATACGGTCAAGTCCTTTACGCCCATGTGTACCCATAATGATAAGATCAACTTTTTCTTCTTCTGCCTTTTCCACAATTTCTTCAGCGGCATAGCCTACCAATACATGGCCTTTGGCTTGCACGCCGGGGAAATTTTCCGATACAAAAGAATCCATAGATTTTTCAGCGCCGGTGACAATTTCGCCCACAAAATTTTCAATGGTATTGGGCGGAACGTGAAAACCTACATACTGACTTAAGGACGGAGCCGTATATACCACAACAATTTCTGCATTCATTTGCTTGGCAAAGGTGATGGCGTATTCAGCTATAGTTTTACTATGATTGGATAAATCAACTGCACAAAGAATTTTCTTAATCTCTTTCATGATGCCCCCTATAGTAAAGTGATACTTAGAATAAGTCTGATAAAAGTATAGCCGCTTTTGGTAAGATAGACAAGAGGAGATGTTTGCTGCATGAGATAAGAAAAAGAGGTCATACGGCTGTATTCTCAGTGTAAAGCTATTTGCCAAAGTGAGCCATCTTTGCTATGTAGGAAGAGTTCATAGAATTTTTTTTTACACAGAACGTAAACAGTAGGGGCAGTCATGGATCTTAATCTCAATGCACAGCAAGTAAATGATGATGACGAAATCATTGAACTTACCGAAATTATAGAAAAAGGCAATGCTACTGCAGCGCCATCTCCCAGCGGCGAACAAGATATTTTTGGGCCGGCCATGGAAGATTTAGGCGGTGGCAAGGTGCCTGATTTGCCTTCGGATATGGATGTGGATTTAGATGCCTTATTGGCTCAAATGGACAGTGATGGCGGTTTTTCTCAAGCTGAAGAAGCTGAAAGAGTTCGCTTAGAAGCTGAGGCGCAAGCCATGGCGGCTGCCAGTGAAGATTCTGAAATTGATGCCATGATCAGCGAAGAATTTGGCGCCGGTGAAACCGATGTGACCCCAGAGGAAGCCGCGCAAGGCTTTGGCGAGAGTGATTTTCCCAGTGGTGATTTCCCTGGTGGCGATTTACCGGATATGGCAGATATTGACGCCCTTATTGCCGATATGGATATGCCGGAACAGCCTGTTGCTGATGTGCATACCTCTGTAGATGAAGGCGATAGCGCTGATCAAATGGACGCTTTGCTGGAAAGTATTTTAGATGATACGCCAACGGCTTCTGCCGCACCTGCTTCAGCACCAGCTACTTCAGCAGAAGATGAGGACGCCGGTGATGGTTTAGACGCTCTTTTTAACAGCATTATGAACGATGAGCCAGTTACTGAACCCGTTGCCGAACCTGTTGCGCCCGTTGCGCCCGTTGCGCCAGCCGCGCCAGCCCCCACAGCCGCGCCAGAGCCTGTGGATGTTTCTACCTTAAATTTTGGGACAGAAAATCCCACAGCCACAGTGGCTCCTGCTCCCGTTGATGACTTTGATGCTTTATTCCAAGACGTATTGGGCGATGCTCCTCTTTCTGCCGCAGATGTGGCCAAGGCTGTTGTGGAAAGTTCGCAACAAAGCAGTGTAGAAGTTATAGAACCAGAGGTTTCACCGCAAGATGATACTGAATTGCTTGATATGCTTTTTGGGCAAGATGATCTTTCGCAAACGGTGGCTACGCCTGCTGTAAGTACATCTGCCATGGATTTTGCCACACAAATAACTCCAGAAGTTGCATCAGAAGCGAAAAAAAGCGAAGAAGATGTGAAATCTGTGCTGGATATGCTGGACGAATTTTTGCCCTCTGCTCCTGAAGAAGGTGCTTCCTTGGAAAAAGATTCTGACGACTTTATGGATTTTATGAGCGAAGTGGTGGAACCTTCTGAGTCAGAAGTATCGGATGATATGCTAGAAGATAGCTTAGACGATATAGCAGATGATGGACTTGATGCAGATTTAGATGCCATCATGGGTGAGGATATCTTTGCGCCCGTCGCAGAGTCTGTTACAGAGCCTGTTACTGCGTCTAGTCCCTCTAGCCCCTCTAATGTGGCACCCACTTTAGACGAAATGGCTGTCATGGCCGCCGCCGCTACTGCTGCTTCTGTAGCAGCTGGAACTGCCACTGCTAGTCCCCATGTCTCCCATGCCGAACAAGAGCAACGCTTTGAATCTTTAGAGCAACGCCTTGGCCTTGTGGAAGAGCAAGTGACGCAAACTTTTGGTGATATGACAGAGCAACATGCTGAAGCTATGCAATCGGCCAAAACGCATATGCAATCTTTGCAAGATGCTGTGGATGCCCAAGAATTGCGCATGGCAGCTGTAGAAGCTTATGTGCAAAGTGAAAAAGAGGCTGCAGAAGAAGCTGCAGAACATGCTGCAGAGCGGGCTGCGCAAGAAATGGCGGAATGGGCCACAGAGCAAGCCGCTCAAGAAGCTGTGGAGCAGGCTGCCCAAGAATTTGCGCAAGAAGCCGCACAAGAAACTACCCAAGACGTTGGCGCTTTGCAAGGGTTGGAGCAAGAGCCAGAGCTCAGCGCAGAAAGTGCTGCACCTTCAGACTCTCATGGTGTGAATAGCCACATTATTGAGCAAGTACAGCAAGATTTTGAAGCCTTACGTGCCGAAGTGGCCGCCCAGGCTGAGCGCATAGCCCAAGCTGAGGAGCTGAGTCAAACGGTGGCGCGCGATGCCGGTGCCAGAGATATGGCGGCTCGCGAAGCGCTATCTTCTTATATAGATAAGCTGGAAGCTGTGGCCAAGGAGGCTGTGAGCCGTGAAACTGCCGCCCACGAAGATGTGCAAAGCACCATGCAAAAACTTGAGCAGGCTTTGCAAGATCAAGAAGAGCTTTCTAAAGCTTATGCCAAGCGCATTACAGATTTAGAAGAACGTCTACAAGGCTTTGAAAAAGCAGTGGAAGAAAATCTTGAGCGTATGGCTGTGGCAGCCGCCGCTAAAATTTTGCGTGAAGAGATTGCCGCGCTTATGGCAGAAGGCTAGCAGGCTAAGCTTGGCGTAGAAATTTTATACTATCCAATTTAAAGGAGGGGGCGGGGGGAATCTTTCGTCTTCTCTCCCGCTCGGCACAGCCCATAGGGGGCCTAGGCCATTCCCCAAAGAGCGGGTTTTTTTAACAGTGCTATGGTAATACAAGGTGATGTATGGATAAATTGCAAAAAGAGGCCTTGCAGGTGGCCAAGGAATTGGTGGCAAAGTTCATTGAAACACGCACCATTTCCCCTTCAAATTTTGCAGAAACCTTTCCCGCTGTGTACAAGGTGGTTTTAGAAACCATAAGGCACAATACTTCAACAGATAACGGGAAATATGGGCAACATGAGCAATAACTCTCCAGCATCACAGTTTTCTACAGGCGAAAGTCAGCAGGATTTATCTTCCAAATGCTCCGCAAAAAGCCAAGAGCACTGTCCCAAAAAAGCTCATGAACAGGCTGTTTCCACCATGTTCGGGCGTATTGTGTCTTGGTATGATATTTTAAACACGGTGCTGTCTTGCGGTTTTGACAGAATATGGCGTCGCCGCCTTGTGCGCGAAGTGCGCCTTGGACCCACAGGACGCGTTTTGGACTTAGCCGCCGGAACTATGGATTTATCCTTAGCCATACGCAAGCGCTATCCACAGGCCATTGTGCCGGCCTTGGATTTTTGCCCACCCATGCTTTTGCAGGGGCGCAAAAAATTAAAAGGGGCCCATAAGCGCATGGTGTGGCCTGTAGGAGCCGATGCCAAGCGTTTGCCTCTGCCTGATGCCAGTGTGGACTGCATTACCATTGGCTTTGGTATTCGTAATGTCTTGCCCCGTTCTGAGGCCTTTCAAGAAATGCATCGTGTTCTTGTACCAGGAGGGCGCGTATGTATTTTGGAATTTGGCTCAGGGAAAAATAAAATTTGGGGCGGCTTGTATAATTTTTACTTGCGTAAATTTTTGCCTAAAATTGGAAAAATCTTTTCCGGTGATGCCAAGGCTTATGAATATTTAGCTGATACTATTATTGCCTTTCCCACAGCACTGGAACTGGAAGAAGAATTACGCGAAGCCGGCTTTACTTGCGCTTGGCACACGCCGCTCACTTCAGGCATTGTGTGTATGCATATGGCGGAAAAAGCGCGGGAGCTAAGCCCCTCTCACCAGCCAGATCAAGAGTAAACCAAGGCTCATTAAAACAAGGCCCATGATGCGTAATTGCCCTTCAGGCATGCCAGCCAGCGAAAGAAGGAAGTTACGCATGGAATTGGGGGAAAGTATCCATGGCAGGGATTCTAGAATAAAAGCTAATCCTAAAGCGGTGAAGAAGAGAGAAAGGTCAAAATTCATCATATATTTTTATGCCTGATGTAAAAATCTGTCTTAGGTATTTTTTCGGCGTAGGGTTTTTCTTTGAGAAAGACCATGCGCCTTATTTTATGGGATACTTTTGTGTAACGTATGTATGCATGAGCAAAAAAAAACGCCGTACAAGTACGGCGTTTTCAAGCAAGCTTGCTTTTAAGCTATGTAATCGCCACGGTTGAACTTAATTCTTTCAGTAACGCTCATAACTTCTAATTCGTTAACAATGCTTGCCAGTTCAGGGTTTTGCTCAAGAGTTTCCTGAGAGGAATTCTTAAGCGCAGATACTTGCGACTCAATGCCCGCTAGTAATGTATGGGCATCGCGCAAATTCCCTTGTCCCCCGGGTGCTTGCAGTTTACTTGCATAAGATTCCCATTGACTCAAATTGTTGGAGACTTGCTCCATGACACCTTGCGTAGAAGACGTCATACCTGTTGCGGCAATGGACTCCGCATTTTGTACCAGCATTTGTTGTACGAGATTGGTTTGTACACCAATGGGCGTAGTTTGATGCTGTGCACCTTGTACTGCACCACCAAGGGCGGCTTGCTCAGCAAAGGCATCGGCAAAACCAGCGCCAGCACCACTTTTGGTGGTAGCAGACTTTTTGGCTTGCAATTCCTGTTGAGAGAGTAAAGCCTCAATGTTTTGTGTGCGTATATTCATAGCGCCTCCAAACCTTGGCGTTTTGTAATAAATAGGATGCAAAAACCTTGCCATAGTTGACTGTGTCTGTAACTACTTGAAATATAAGGGGTCAAAAAAACTTTAGAGGAAAATATTACCACTGTACACATTTTGTTAAGTGTCTAATATGTTTGATGTGTAAAAAACTTTAGAGGAAAATATTACCATTTAGTTTTTTTTTGTCATCTTTTCTTATAGGGAAAAGGCAAATTTTTCTTACTTGTAAATAGGAGATTTGTCACGAATTTTGACGCATACATTTTTTATACTGTATCTGGCAAGGGTTTAGACATGTGAAGTATTCTTTTCAGATGTTGGCTGCCTAAAACTTGCTATAGGGCAAGGTTTGCATGGTGCGAGGTAAGTAGTCACTTGTTTACGGCGCCCGAGAAGAGGTATTTGAAGTGAGTATGTCTTTCTTAAAAATGAGTTGGGGTATTTTCAAAGTATCAACTTTATAGGCGCAGAAAAAAGTAAACGCAGGTACGAGACCTGCGTTTATACTTTGTCTTCCATGACAAACCCCTTATGCATCCTGCTTTGGGTGTTGCTCCTCCACTGTTAGGGATTCCGGCCTAAAGCCTTGCAAACTGAAGGCCGGAAAACCGAGTGGGGAGGGAATACAAAGAACTTATGCTACGGCAAATGACTTAAGCAGCCATGCTGGCAAAAAGTTCTTGAGCATTGATATTGGAAGGGTCGAGACCGAGCACTGCTTCCAAATGTGTCTTTGCTTCTTCGTTACGGCCAAGGGAAATAAGGATGCCTGCAAGACTTACTTGAATGGCATTAGCTTCTGCAGAAACCTTCATGCTGGCTTCTAAGGCAGGAACTACGTCGTTTAAGCGACCCAATTGATACCCTTCGCGTACAAGGCAATTCAATGCAATGATGTTTTCGGGGTTGAGTTCATGAGCTTTAGAGAAATACTCATATGCTTGCTCATGGGAGCCTTGCTCCATGAGTACAAGACCCATACCGGTGAAAGTTTTGTCAGACTCTTCTAAGGAGTGAGCTTTGGTGTAAAGAACCATGGCTTCGTCTAATTTGGCACGTTGTACAGCTACTGTAGCCATGCCAAGATAAGGAGCAGCATAGTTACCACCATGGGTAATGGCCTTGCGATAATACTCTTCAGCCTTATCGAAATCGCCCATAAACAAGTAGCACTCACCTAATTCTTTGTTGATTTCATAATCGAGTTGACTCATGGTATCCCTCCCAGGATTTTAAAAGTTTTGCTCCCAAGCCCCACGCTTAGGTGCTTTGCTAAATCTATTGCACAGCCTGTGCCAAGAATATTGGTTTTAATTATATTAATAGGTTATGTTTGTTTCGGCGACTTTCAAGGCATATTTTGCCTAGGTGTTGTAGGGAAAAATCTTTTTTTTGTGAGAAAATATTGCGCTTAAGAGAGGAAAAAACTGCCCTTATGGGCAATATTTTTTGTCTTTAGGGTTTGCAAAATGAGCAAAGATGCTCATCTTATCTATACTACAAAACTCGTTAGGATAAGATAATTTTTATCTTGCTGTGGATAAAACCTTTTAAACGTAAGCGTGTTAAGTCTTTTGTTTACCAAGATGTAGAGTGAAAAACGTAGGAAAAAGCTCAAGAAAAACGTAGAGGGTAAAAAAAATCCTCAAGAAGAGCGAGTTCTTCTTGCTATTCTGGGCATTTCCGCGCATAATACCTTGCCTGTGAGGGTCTTTATGTAAAAGCCTTTTAAATCTTAAAAATATGGGGCCCCCATGTACATGCTTTTTACATTAGCAACCAGAGAAGAGTGGGAAGCTGCTAAACCAAGTTATCTTGGAGCTTTACCGCAAAACTTAGTGGAGCAAGAAATACATTTTTTCACCGACCAGCATGAGCGCACCAATGGTGTACTTATCACTGGGGTGGGACCTTTAAATGCCGCGCTTGCTTTTGGCAAGTCTTTGCAATATTTAAAAAAGAATACTACCGTGGTCAATGTGGGCTTGGCAGGATCTTTCTGTTTAGATAAGGCTCCTTTATGCTCTCACTGGCGTATTACTAAAGAAGTTTATCCAGAATATGGCCTTGTTACGGGAGATAGTGTCGATGCGCAGGCTTTGGGCTTTCCGCAATGGCGCACACCCAGCAGTGTGGTTTGGGACTCTATCGTTTTGCCGGAGCTGCTCACCTTAAATAGTCTCTTGCGTCATTGCCCTATTCAGGGTAATGCCACTGCCATGACTGTGGCCGGAGTAACTTGCTGCCCACAGCGTGCGGCGCGTTTGGCTCAACCTTATACGGGGCCTTTGCTTGAAAATATGGAAGGTTTTTCTTTGGCGCTGGCTTGCGCGCGTCACGGTGTTCCTTTTTTAGAAATTCGCACGGTGTCTAACCTTGTAGGGACTCGTGACCCTGAATCGCGCGCTTTTAAAGGGGCGCTGGCCGCCATGCGTCCGGTGGTAGAACATCTTTTGTCATAATTTATGGAAGTACCATGCAAGATTTAAAAGAACGTTTACTGGAAGAATTACTTCCCATAGAAGAAGCTTTAGAAAAAGCCACAGCGCAATTGCCAGCCCCAGTGAAACCTGTGGTAGAGCATATCTTTTCCGCTGGTGGCAAGCGCTTACGTCCCTTTTTAACTGTGCTTTCGGCTAGACTTTTGGGCTATGCCGGAAAAGATATTTATGATTTAGCTGTAACCTTAGAAATGTTACACGCAGCCACCTTGCTTCATGACGATGTGCTGGATAGTGCCGATACAAGACGCGGACAACCAGCGGCGCATATTCTTTTTGATACCACTGCCACAATTTTAGCCGGCGATGCCTTACTTTCTGCGGCAAATCTTAAAGTAGCAGATTTTAATGACATTCGCTTGTGTCGCTGTTTTTCTGAAGCCACCATGCAAACGGCGGCGGGAGAAATTTTAGAAATTGAATATATGCACAGGCTTGACCAAGACGATAGCATTTATGAATCCATTGTGCTTGGTAAGACGGCATGGCTACTGCGAGCCTCCTGTGTTATGGGCGCCTTGTGTGCTAAAGCCAATCAAGAAGAAGTGCAAGCTCTGGCCACCTATGGGCAGGAGCTTGGTATGGCTTTTCAAATGGTGGACGATGCCTTGGATTTTGCTCCCGAAGAAGAAACGGGCAAGCCCACAGGCGGGGATTTGTGTGAAGGAAAGTTGACACCGCCCATTCGACTGTATAGAGAGAGCTTACAAGGTAAGGCTAGAGACAATTTTGATAGGGCTTTTATTTCTGGTGCTTTTAGCCCGGACGAAGCCTCAAACCTGGGGGCAGAGATTTGCCGTTTAGGTTTTGATAGTCAAACACGCCAAAAAGCTGGCGAAGCTTTGCAAAGGGCCACCTATGCCCTTGCAAATTTACCCAAGGTCACTCAAAGCAGAGTAGAGTATGCTCTCTTGCTGGAAATGGCCGATTATGTACAAAAAAGACAAAAATAGCTGAGACGGAGTATTTCATGCTGCATCGCATAGAAGTGGGTTTGCACCCTCATATTGACGATACCATTGGCAAAAAAACGGCGCATCACATTGCAAAAGCCTTAAACATTTCTCTTGCGGCTGTACGCCAATTGAAGGTTTTCACCGTGGACGGGCTCACCGCTACAGAAGTGCAAAGCCTTATGGATGAGGGCGTATGGCACGACCGCGTTATGCAAAGCGCCAGCACAGAGCCTCTGCCCATGCAACCTTTTGAAGCGGACTTCATTTTAGAAGTGGGTTTTCGCCCCGGCGTAACCGACAATGAAGCGCGCACAGCTCGTGATACGGCAGCCATGGTGCTCCGTAAAGAGCGCGAAAGTCTTTCTGTATATACAGCCATTCAATACCGCTTTTTAAGCAGCCCTGAAGCGCCGCTTACTTTAGAAGTGGTAGAAAATATTGCTAAAGACTTATTGTGTAATGAACTTATTCAGCGTTATCGCTTGAAAAGTGCTGCTCAGTGGCAAGCAGAGCCAGGTTTTGAAGCCCAAGCCGCTCAAGTGACCGGTGCGGCCAGTGATGAAGTGGGTGTTTTTACACTTTCTGCCATGAGCGATGATGCACTCATGCAAGTGAGCCGCGAAAATACTTTGGCTTTGAATTTGGAAGAGATGCAAACCATTCGTGCCTACTTCCAACAGCCTGAAGTGCAAGCTGATCGCTCCGCTTTGGGATTACCTGCTGATCCCACCGACGCAGAATTAGAAGTACTTGCACAAACATGGTCTGAGCATTGTAAACATAAAATTTTAGCATCACGCATTCAATATACCAATACAGAAACGGGCAGTGTGGAAGATGTAGATAATCTGTACAAGACCTGCATTCGCGAAACCACTGCCAATATTCGTGCGCGTATGGGCGAAAATGATTTCTGCCGTTCGGTATTTAAAGATAATGCCGGCGTTATTTCCTTCATTGGTGCCTATGATGCTTGTATTAAAGTAGAAACACATAATAGCCCTTCGGCGCTGGACCCTTACGGCGGCGCGCTTACCGGTATTGTGGGCGTAAACCGTGACCCCATGGGCACAGGTATGGGCGCAGAGCTTGTATGTAATACTGACGTATTTTGCTTTGCTTCTCCATTCCATAAAGAAGAGCTTCCCCCGCGCTTATTGCATCCGCGCCGTGTGCTGGAAGGTGTGCGTGAGGGCGTTGAGCATGGC
Organism: uncultured Desulfovibrionaceae bacterium; assembly: GCA_964372075.1. Taxonomy (GTDB): domain Bacteria; phylum Desulfobacterota; class Desulfovibrionia; order Desulfovibrionales; family Desulfovibrionaceae; genus CAYJAD01. The sequence goes on from CAYJPR010000032.1 coordinate 10,870, forward strand.
GGTAATAAATCCGGCGTGCCCACAGTGAATGGCTCCTTGGTATTTGATGAGCGCTTCCTCGGTAAACCACTGGTGTATTGCGGTACTGTGGGTATTATTCCTACACAAGTGGCTGGTAAACCAGGCTATGAGAAAAAAGCTCAAGTGGGTGATATTATTGTTATGGCCGGTGGTCGTATCGGTAAGGACGGCATTCACGGCGCTACTTTCTCTTCGGAAGAGTTACATGAAGGTTCTCCTGCCACTGCGGTACAAATTGGTGACCCCATTACCCAGCGTAAGATGTATGACTGCATTATGCGCGCTCGTGATCTTGGCTTGTATAATGCCATTACCGATAACGGCGCCGGCGGTTTGTCTTCTTCTGTGGGTGAAATGGCCGAAGATACCGGCGGTTGTATTTTAGACTTGTCTAAAGCTCCTTTAAAATACGATGGCTTGCGTCCTTGGGAAATTCTTATTTCTGAAGCACAAGAGCGCATGACCCTTTCCATTGCTCCTGAAAAATTAGACGCTTTCTTAGAATTGGCCCGCGAAATGGATGTGGAAGCCACAGCCTTGGGAACCTATACTGATTCCGGTTATTTCCACATTGTGTACGGTGATAAAATTGTGGCTCACTTGAGCATGGATTTCATGCATGATGGTGTACCGCAACTGCAATTGAATGCCCGTTGGGTGGCTCCTGAGCATGCCGATACACGCATTGAGATGCCTGCCGAAGAGACTGGTTCTTTCCTGAAGACCATGCTGGGCCGCTTAAATATTTGTTCTAAAGAATATATCATTCGCCAATACGACCACGAAGTGCGCGGTGGTTCTGCCATTAAGCCCTTGGTGGGTGTAGAGCGCGATGGCCCCTCTGATGCTGGTGTTATTCGTCCTGTGCTGGAGTCTGATGCCGGTTTGGTTATTGCCCATGGTATTTGCCCCAAGTTCAGTGATTATGACACCTATTGGATGACAGCCAATGCCATGGACGAAGCCATTCGTAATGCTGTGGCTGTGGGCGCTGACCCCGATCACATGGCCGGTTTGGATAACTTCTGCTGGTGCGATCCTGTGCAGTCGGAAAAAACTCCTGATGGTGAATATAAGTTGGCGCAATTGGTACGCGCTTGTAAGGCTCTTTCGCAATTTGCTTTGGCCTATGGTGTGCCTTGTGTGTCCGGTAAAGACTCCATGAAGAATGATTACACCGGCGGCGGCGAGAAGATTTCTATTCCGCCTACCTTGCTCTTCACAGTCATGGGCGTTATCGAAAACGTATTACGCACTCAAACTTCTGACTTTAAGAAAGCCGGCGATTATATTTACCTTGTTGGTGGTACGCGCCGTGAATTGGCAGGCTCGGAAGTGGCACAAGAACTTAATGTTTCTTGTAATACTGTGCCCCATGTGGACGCATCCTCAGCTCTGGCTTCTTATCGTTCCTTGCACCGCGCCATTTATGGGCGTGAAGTTTCTGCTTGTCATGACCTTTCCGATGGTGGTTTGGCAGTGGCCTTGGCAGAAATGTGTATTGGTGGACGCTTAGGTGCAGAAGTTGATTTGCAAAAGGTACCAGCCTTAGAAGATATGACTGTGGCTGAACTTTTGTATAGCGAATCTGCCAGCCGCTTGTTGGTGTCTGTGGCTCCTGATAAGGCCGCTGCTTTTGAAAGCACCATGAAGGGAAGCATTGTTGCTCGCATTGGTGTGGTTACCGATGATGTGACGCTGACCATGAAAAATGGTGAGGCTGTGCTTTGCGCTGAGCCTGTACGTGAACTGGTGACAGCATTTAAGGCTACTTTGGATTGGTAATTCTGGTTATCTAGAATTATAGAAATATACTATATAAAGCGCGGTGGCGAAAGCTTCCGCGCTTTTTTTAGGTGTTGAGTAAGTATATTCCAAGATTAAGATAGGCTGCAAAGAGGCACCAGAGAAGGGTGGGGAGCAGGAGTAAAACCGCTTTGAGGGATACTTGGTAAAAATAATAGAGGCATACTACTAATAAGCTTATAAGGATGATGAGCCAGAAAAATGCCATGAGCTGCCAGCCGAGGGTGAAGAAAATATATGTCCAAGCGAAGTTGAATATGAGTTGGATGAAGTAGAGGGTTAAAGCTGTATGTTTTGCTTTTGGTTTATGTTTGCTTTGATGGACGGCATAGGAAGCAAGACCCATGAGGATATAAAGGCCCATCCACACAGGGCCAAAGAGATAGGCAGGGGGAGAAAAGGGGGGCAAGATAAATGTGGCATAGAGAGACGCACTTTGTGGGGCTAAAGTGCTAGCCAAAAAACCAATACTAAGGGGAATAAAAAGGGCAATAGCGAGACTGAGAATGTTCCTTGGCATGAGCTTTCTCCGTTATAGTTGATGCTAAAAAATATTACCACTTACGAGCTCGTAAGTATTTTCCGTGTTGCCCAGTATAGAAGCTTGGCTTGCTGAAGCATAGG
>CAYJPR010000033.1:0-13083 GCA_964372075.1 uncultured Desulfovibrionaceae bacterium
TCAAGGCCAAGTTCCGGCACTTCGGTATCACCGCGGCGCTCTTCAGCCAAAAGGCTATGGGCATTGGCAATGGCCTCTTGCCCACCTTTTACAGCAACATACATAGTCTATCCTTTTATAAAGCTTGAAGTTGTACCGAACGCGGCAAGGCCATTACTTCTACCGAAGCTGCGCTTGCGCTGTTCACAAAAATAATGTCCACCCCTAAAGGATATGACGCCGTATTTTCTTGAAGCTCTTGCCAGAACTTTTCAGGAAAATGCCCCGCGGCAAGGCCCAGACGCAAAGGAGACTCACTGGCTTTAATGCCGGGGCCTGTAAGCGAATAAGGCACGCTGTCTGCTTGGCTTTGGGCAAAAGGACAAGCAATCACAAGGGTGGTGGAAGTATCGGGATAGGCCGCAGAACCTTGGCAAAAATCTTGTAAGCGCGGCATGGTTTGCACATGAGAGATAAAAGCAAAATGGGCTTTTTCCGGCAAGGTTACCAAGGGACTGGCGCAGTGAAAGCGTAAATGTTGTTTCAGCTCAGGGCATTGTAAATGATCATCAAGCCAAATAGAGGTATCAGAATCACACAGGCTTAAGGCAATGGCTAAAAAACCAGTCATGGCCTTGGCATCTACAGGGCAACCATGGTCAATGCTTGGCGGCAATAAGGAAATATTTTCTTTTTTACCAGGGCGTGAAAGCGCTTGCAAAAGCACACGAAAGCAAGCTTGAGCCGCTTCCACAGGCTTTTCAAAACCGGGTTTAGCAATGGTAGTACTCATGCATCTTCTCCGCGTACCATGGTGAAAAAGTCCACCTTGGTTGCCGCCGTTTGGGCAGCTTTATTTTCTTGCTTTTGGGCATGTTTTTCTAAAATAGGAGCCACAAGACCTGTTTCCAAATCCTTGCTAAAGCTTTCGCATTGCATGAGCGCATCCAGCACTGCCGCCATGGCAGCATGGCGTGGCTTATTCCCCATAATATAGGCATGACCTTCAAATTTAGTGGCTTCATGCTCCAAAGCAATGGCGCAACGCGTTACCAGCATCTCGCCCACGTTAAAGCGCTGCCCAGTGCTTCCAGCCTTGCCTTCCAGCATGAGCATGCCTGTTTCCGGCTGACGCAAATAACTATATGTAGGTAAGCTTGGGTAGCGGCGCAAAGCCTCTTCCAAAGCCTTTTCTTCTCCTAATGCCAAGGCACGCATCCAGCGTTGACGCGGCATTTCATTTTTCATCTGAGCCTGCATGTATCCTCCAAGAGAAATAATAAGCAATTTTTTGCAAATTTTGATTGCACTTGTGTACAGGACAATAGATGACAAAAAGGCGGCGAAAATAAGAAAAGCCCGTGACGGGCCATTCTTATTTTTACCTTTACATTTCAAAGAATTATAAAATAATTATCATTTCAGATACATTTTCATGTCAAAGTAGGTAACTTCGTTACAAATAGGTGAATTTTACGTTATTGGTATTTTTCACACATATTGATATGTGCGGAAAATATATTTTGAAGTTTGAGTAAAAATTTTAGGCTATGTTATTTCACGTCTTGCACTATGGTCTGCACCATATGCTCAAGCGTGTCCTTGTGCGTAAAACGTACATGCGGCATCAGAGGAAATTCCACAGTAACATCCTGCCCTGCCATGGAAGGAAGCTGTCCCTTGGGCGGCGCCACATATAAGCCCCTTAAATCACGCTGGCGACGGATATCTTCGGGCACGTCTAAAAAGATTTCCTTATATTGTGGCAAATGTTCTCGGTTCCAACTATGCACAGCGTGAAATAAAGAAATAGTAGCCACAATGACAGTATGCCCTTGATGAGCCAAAAGCCCAGCCAAGCGCGCATAGGTAAGGGCCAGCTCTTTGCGACTTTGTGCATCGTAAGCTGTATTTTCTACACCCAAAACAGCACGTAAGGCATCGCCATCTAAAAGAATAGCTTGCGGAAAATACGGCAATAAAGCTTGTGCTAACGTGCTTTTTCCGGCGCAAGAAAGACCGGTTATCCAAAGAACGCGTCCCTGCATATTATCCCTTCTTTGCTACTGCTAATATATATTTCATGGTATTTTTCCTTATAATTACTCTATGACGCTTGATAGTATGCGTTGCTCTCGATTTGTGTACAACACAAGCTATCGCAAGCGTCAGCGGCGACGAAAGTAAATTCCGTCTTGCTTTTGACTTACTCCCCTACGGGGCTTGCTACTTCCTGTGGGCGAATAGAACCACACATAATATTAAAATAACTGTCCAAAATAGGTTGTTCAAAAAGGGTTGGATGCAAGGCAAGCGAAGCTTTTTGCAGAAGGAGTGTATAAGTAATACATGACTGGAGCAAAAAGCTAGCTTAACGAAGCAGACAACCCTTTTTCAACAACCTATTACTAATGCCCCACTCTATCTGCATAAGCAGGAGCCAAAGCATGTTTATGGTCATGACCGCGAGAAGGTTTAACAATTACGGGCTGTACAACTACATGTTTTACAGACACAGGCTTATGCACCACAGGCTTATGTACTACAGGCTTCACCACTACTGGTTTATGCACCACGGGCTTTCCAACTACAGGTGCATGTACCACAGGTGCACGATGCGCGTGACAAGCAGTACTAAAAAACAGGGCACAAAGAACGGGTAGTATAAGTAATTTTTTCATAATAACCTCTTTTTTTAAGCCTGCCCCAAAAAAGGCATGGCATGTTTTAAAGTCAATCAATGACCTAAAAACACACTATGCCCCAAAGCTTAAATTTTTCTGAAGAAAAAATTATTGTTCCATGGACTCACGCACCGCCGCCGCTTCATGCTCCAAGGTAGTTTTTTGTGCTTCATCCAGACCCAGCGCTTTAGCTAGGCCATCTAGGTAGCTACGTTCCATAAAGGAATCCACCGTAATAGCCGCACAAGACAGACGGTATAAATCCGCCGCTTCCTCTGCGTTTTGCACCTTTGATGCCAGAGAATTCGGGTCAATGGACTTGCTTAATAAATCATGCAACACTGTGGCCATTTCTTTATCGGGAAATAAAGACTCCACGGCATTTTCAATATAGGCTTGTTCTTCTGCATCGATATGCCCATCGGCGCGCGCCGCAAAAACCATGGCCTCAAGCAGAATAAGGGCGGTGGTATCTTCTATGGCAAGGCTAGGAGCCGGTGATGCCGGCTGTGCCTGTTGTGTTACCGGTGCAGGTTGCTGCTGTGGAGCATCGCCAAATTGACCCGCTCCATATCCTGTGGGCGAAGCATAACCTCCGCCAGCAGGGGGAGTTACGGGATTATTTTTACCTTCAGCCCATTTTTGATAAAATTTCCAAGCCAATGCGCCAGCAGCAGCTGTTCCGCCCACCAAAACAGCTTTTTTAGCCATTTTTTTAGCGGATTTCTTGCCTCCAAAGAGAACGCCCAACACGCCGCCCACGGCGGTAGCTCCTAAAAGACCGCCCACGCCGCCCAAAGAAGAGCCAAATGATGTTTGGCCTGATGGAGCTTGTCCAGATGAAGCCTGACCAGAAGTCGCGTATCCCTTTTGCGCAGGGCTAGACTGTTGCCCCATGAGGCCCCCAGCATTTTTCATGACTGTATCTAATTTCCCCCCAAGGGCCGCATTAAGCCCTTGGCTAATTTCATTAAAGTTTCCACCTTTAACAGCATCAAAAATATTTTTCATAAGGCGCTCCTTCATATGTTTTTATATAAAAATACTAAAATCCTTTCACAAGGGCTTAGTGGACGGTTTACTCTATTCAGCTCTCGCCACCACTAGCACAGCAATATGCGTGGCTCCGGCTGTACGTAGCGTTTTAGAGGCATGGTACAGCGTTGCTCCCGTGGTCATCACATCATCAAGTAAAAGCACTCTTTTGCCTTGCACCTCTTGCGCCGCAAAGCTTTCACGAGGGTTCGTCTTTCTTTGAGCTCTGGGCAAAGTCACTTGCGGAACCGTATAACGCGTACGCCATAAAGCCCTGGCGTTCAAAGGTATATCAAGCCATGTGTGCAAAGTTAACGCCAATTCCAGCATATGATTAAAGCCTTGCGAAGCCAATCGCTTTTGATGGCGCGGCATAGGTATAAGTATATCGCATGGTGGCAAAGACAAGCTGGCCGCATATAAAAAAGCATTAAGCACAGGCACCAAGGATATGTTTACAGAATATTTATAACGTAAAATACAATGTTTAAGCAAGAATTCATAGGGTGCATAAAAAGAAAGTTTATCCCATGGCGGGGGCGAAGCTTGGCATTGTAAACAGCGCCTGTCCCGCGATATGGGAAAAATGGGCGAAATGGACGAAATGGGCTTATCCACACTAATACTATGTTCTTGGGCTAAGCCATGGCCGCACAACATACAATAATCCCCTTCCGCCGGCGGAACTAAAGCCGTGCAGTGTTCACACAGAAAGAGCTGTACTGAATGAGCGGGTAAAAGAGCGCGTTGTGAAGGAGGTTGAAAAGGCCTATGGCAAATGGCACAAAGCTTTTCACTGCACAAAGAAGCGGTGCAAGAAGCCATAGAGGCCACGGAAGGCAGAAAAGACAAGGAGGCCAAGGAGGCCATCAAAGACGTTATATATGAGGAAAGTTTAAGCCCCTTAAGCCCGTGGTGAGATAAAAATCTCATAGGCACAGCTCCTACAATTTTCCTAAGCCGTTCTTATTTTTACACACCTATACGAGAGTTTAGTTATGCGCAGCCCCTATGCGCTGTCTCCTATGCGCTGTCCCATACTCTGTAAATCTTCATGAGCCTTAATATCTTGCCCCCACTCTTGCGGCCCGTCATAGCCCTTCCATAAAGAGATTTCACCAAGATTTCTCTGAAAAAGATGGGCAAAAAGCTTTAAGGAAGCCACAGTACCGGTAAATAAATTATCCCCCTGCTTACGCGCCGCCACCAAGGCTATATGTAAGGGAGGGCGCCCTTCTTGTGCAAGACTATACCCTTGCGCACCTTGTTTAGCCCAATATTTTTGCCCTCTATCCATAAAAGCCTTCAAATGGGCCGGCACGTGGTAGAAGTAAATGGGCGCCGTCAGTATAACCGGCGACGCCCCTTCCAAGAGAGCAAAAAGCTGTGCGGCATGATCATTTTTTTCCCATACACATACATGGTCTGCCTGCGCAAAACACGCCCCACACCCTGTGCAAGGCTGAATGCGAAAGTCGCGCAAATAGTAAATTTTTGCCTGTCCGCCGCTCTTTTCTATGCCTTGGGCCAAAGCCTGAGCCATGGCATCGGAATTTCCTCCGGTGCGGGGACTGCATGCCAATATGGGAACACTACAGCTCATATTAACGCACAAAAGACCCACAATAGGGATTATTATTCATCTCATCACCAATACTGCTCTCAGGTCCGTGACCGGGGTACACAAGGGTATTGGCAGGTAAAACAAAAAGCTTGGTTTTGATGGATTCAATAAGCGTATCTAAATGACCGCCGGGCAAGTCAGAGCGGCCCACAGAGCGGTAAAAAAGCACATCGCCTGTACAGACAAGCCCTAATTCTGGAAAGTACAAAGACATGCTCCCGGGTGAGTGCCCAGGGGTATGCATAACCTCAAAGCTCAAAGCACCTGCCTGATGCTTACCAGCCACTAAGGGAGCAGCATCAAAAGGCTTCACATCAGGAAAGCCCCACATACCTCCGCGGCTGTATTGTGTTTCCAGCATGAAGGCATCATCGCTGGGCATATAAATGGGCGCTTTGGTGGCAGCAAACAAATCTGCCACGCCATACATATGATCAAAATGTAAATGTGTTAGGTAGATACCTTCTAAACGCAAGTTCTTTTCTTGCAAAAAAGCTATGACCGGCGCAGGGTCGCCACCTGGGTCCACCACCACGGCGGAACCTGCATGATACACCACATAACAATTGGTTTCTAAAGGACCAATACTAAAAATTTCTATGGACATGGGCTTACTCCCTAAAGTTTTTTCTTTTTCACTGTGCCTTGTTGGTCAAGGCGCTGTCAAGAATAAATACATATTATATACATTAAATCATTGACCTTGGTCTCTTTTTTTGCCTACTATGAAGCTTATGGGAAAAAAAGTATAAAGTTTTTTCTTAGATTTCCGAACCATGTTTTATGAAGGCTTTCTTTACAGACTCGCAACATTTTAGAAAGGATTATTAAAAATGCGCATCAAAGACCTAAAAATTAAATTTAAATTTTTTAGTACTATAGCTTTAGTCGTACTCTTAGCTGTAGCCTGTGGCTTATGCATTTTTAAAGCATTTGTAGACATACAAACATCCTCTGTAAGACAAAGCCAAGCCGAAGCGCTCACTATTTCCATTGTGGAGCGAGAAGGGCAACACCTTGTTTGGGTTAACAATCTCATGCGCTATATGGTGAATACTCAAACAACCTCTTTAGCTATTTCCACAGACCATACCCAATGCAGATTTGGACAATGGTATAATAGCCCGCAAAGAGCAGAGATGGTAAAGCTTTTCCCTGCCATTGGGCCGCTCTTACATAGTCTTGACACTCCTCATAAAGCTTTGCACGATTCCGCTTCTGCCATTGAAGCCGCCAGAAAAAGCCACAATGACGCCTTAGCTCAACAAATTTTTGAAACAAAAACCTTACCTGCTTTGCAAGAGGTGCAACATAATTTTTCTGAACTACGTCAAATTCTCCAGAAAATTGCCGCAGACAGCGAAAAACACACCCTTGAGGTTATTGATCAAGCTTTAAACTACCTACTCATCATTGCCGTCATAGCTTTACTTGGCACTGTGGCTTTTGCAATGGGCTTTATGCACGGCATTTTAAATCCCATTGCCAAGATTAGCGCCTATACGCAAGCTTGCCTTGAGGGCAAAAAAGTCACTTTGGATATTGACCAAGAAGATGAAATGGGCATTATGGTGAAAAACTTAAACGCATTACAAGGCTCCATTGCTGAACAGCTGGCCTATTCTAAAGGCGTTCTCACCGGTATCACTGTGCCTTGTTCGGTCTTTTCGCCTGAAGACAAAACTGTTTTTACCAACCAGCAAATGTTTGATCTTCTAGCCCGCAGTGGCAAAATAGAAGATGTCATTGGACTCACTTCCAGTGAATACATTTTTAATGATAAAAACCAGCCTACTTCTTCCAGTAGAGCCCTACAAGAAAGACGCTCCATCCATACGGAGCGCACCTTTAAAAATCATAAAGGTGAAGAGCTTTCTGTTATGATTTCCTCTTCGCCCTTTTACGATGAGCAGCATAATATTCTGGGCACCCTGTCCATTTGGATGGACATTAGTGATTTAAAAAAGCAGCAGCAAGCCATTGAAGAAAATACCGCTCGTATTGTACATGCTGTGCAGTCTGCGCAAGATGTGGCTCATAATGTTTCTGCCGCCAGCACCGAAATCGCCGCGCAAACAGAACGCTCCAGTGACGGCGCCAAAGAGCAAAATCACTGCGTTGAAGACGCTGTGCAGACCATGTCTCTCATGAGTGAAATGGTTATTCATGTGGCAGAAAACGCTTCCAATGCCTCCAACACCGCCGCAGAAGCCATGGAAAAAGCCAAAGAAGGCTCTACGGTTATGCATCAAATGAATGAAAGCTTCCATCAAGTAAAAAACTATACCGGTAATGTGAAAGACAGTATGGATTATCTTGGCAGGCAAACGGAAGGTGTGGGCGCCATTATTAGTGTTATTACAGACATTGCCGATCAGACCAACTTGCTTGCTCTCAATGCCGCCATTGAAGCTGCCCGCGCCGGGGAAGCCGGACGTGGCTTTGCTGTGGTAGCGGACGAAGTGCGCAAGCTGGCAGAAAAAACCATGCAAGCCACCAGCGAGGTAAGCACCGTTATCTCCGGCATTCAAGAAGGTACCAAGAAAAGCGTGCACAATGTAGATTTAGCCGTAAACGCTGTAAATAATGCCGCTGACCTAGCAACTCAAGCAGGCGAAACATTAGAGCATATTGTAAGCGTGGCAGAAATGACAGCTTCGCAAATTCGCTCCATTGCCAATGCCTCGGAAGAGCAACTCAACACCAGCCGCGCTGTGGGGAATAAGCTTGAAGAAGTGCGTAGTATTTCTCATGAAACCACCGTTGCCATGGAACAAACAGCGCAAGCTGTGGACATGCTGGCTGAACAAGCCTCTGTACTAAATCAAACCATTACTCAATTAAAATAGAATGTAGTCCCCCTCATGTAAACACATGAGGGGGACTTTTATGGATCTTTTTCTACCTTTTTGTGTATTTCCTAGTAAAACGCTCACTTTTATTCTTGAAAAAGTATGCATCCCCATGTACACTAGATGTGCTTAAGCGAATTTTCCCCTTTACTCTATGTCCGTAGCACCTATTTGTGCTTACATTCACTTAAAATAATAGAGTATATTTTTTACAATAAGACAGTTGAGAGAGCTTATGAATAGCCAAAGTCCCTCCTCCCCGGCGTCTTGCACCGCGCCTTGTACGCAAGAAGAATATGATGCCCTCGTGGCAGAATTGGCCCACACTCGCCAAAAAATGGCTTATATGGAAGCCCTTATTGACTCCATACCCATTCCTCTTTTTGCTAAAGATGAGCACGCCACATTCACCTTTGTGAACAAAGCCTATGAAGATTTTTTCACCGCCACCAAGGATGGTATTCTGGGCGCCTCTGTACTGGATTTACCGCATTTACCCATAGCTGATCGACTCAAATATCACGAAGAAGACAAAGCTTCCATAGCCAAAATCAGAGAACTTCATTACGAAAAGTCTTACGACCTTATTCAAGGTAAGGCCCCAACCCTCTACTGGAGTAAGGGCTTTTATGTTAAAGATACAGACCAAAAGGGTCTTGTGGGTATCATTGTGGATGTTTCTTCTCAAAAAAAAATGGAAAAAGCCCTTTCGGCCACCATTGGGGAAATGGAAAACAACCAAAAGAAAATACAATATGCCAATGAGCATATGCAACTCATTTTAAATCATATGCCTCTTGCGGCGCAAATTTGGTCCAAAGAAGGCGAGCTTATAGATAGCAGCACTGCCACGGCCAAGCTTTTTGGTTTTGATGACAAAAAAGAGTACATAAATAATTTTCCTTACTTACACCCAGAATTTCAACCCAATGGTCTACGATCCAGTGAGTACGGCCCCAAGTGCATAGAAAAAGCTCTTAAAAGAGGAAGATATCGCACAGAATGGGTACATAAAACCCCCGATGGGGAATTAATTCCCTTTGATGTCACCATGACCAAAGCCACTTTGCACGAAGAAACAGTGGTCTTGGTTTTCTTAAAAGACTTACGTGAAGAACAAGAAAATCTACAAAAACTACGTGAGGCCGACGAGTACACAAAGATTATGCTGGATGCCAGCCCCTTTGGTACGCTTATTTGGGACAATAATCTTAACCTTATTTTGTGCAATAAGGCTTTGGCTCAAAACTTTGGCCTTCCCGAAGCTAAGGATTTTGTAGAAAACTTTTTTGACCTTATCCCTGAGTATCAACCAGAAGGTGTACTTTCCTTGCAGAAAATGCAGGCACATTTAGTGCACTGTATGCAAAAAGGTACTTCCTCTTGCGCATGGACAGGCATAGATATTGATGGAAATCCTGTGCCCAGCCACGTAACTGTTGAGCGAGTTAAATATGGCGATGAGTACATGATTGTAGGCTATGTCAAAGACATGCGCGAAATGGAAGCCTCGCAACAAAAGACTTTAGCCGCCGAAGCTCGTACCGCAGCCATGCTCGAAGGTATTCCCCTTGGCATTAACATTTGGACGCAAGAGCTTGAACTCATAGATTGTAATTACAATGCGGCTTTACTTGCCGGCTATGACAATAAAGAAGAATATATTGCCAACTTTCATTTGATAGTCCCTCCCAAGCAACCCGATGGTAAAGATTCTTATGTCTATGCCAGAGAAATGAGCATTCAAGCTTTTAGAAAGGGCAAAGCAACCTTTGAACTGATGGCCCAAACACGTTATCAGGAGCCTTTACCCATGGAGATGACCTTGGTTTTAGCTAAGGATTTACATGGAAAAAGATATTTTATTGGCTATGTGCAGGACCTGCGCCAAATCAAACAAGCTGTGGCAGAAGTAAACCACGCCAGAGAAATCGCCGAGCAAAGCGCTCAGGCCAAGAGTGAGTTTCTTGCCAATATGAGCCATGAAATACGCACCCCCATGAATGGTATTTTGGGCCTTATGCATATATTGTCCAATACGCCCCTCAATGAAAATCAAAAAAATTACGTGGAAAAAGCCCTTTTCTCCACCCATGAACTTTTACGCATAGTCAATGATATTTTAGATTTTTCTAAAATTGATGCCGGCAAGCTGGAAATGGAGCACACGCCCTTTACTTTAAGCAATCTGTGCCAAGAAATAGAGCATCTTTTTGACCATACCCTCACAGACAAAGGCCTCACCTTCACCATGGATGTGCAAGAGCAAGCCAATACGCTCATCTTAGGCGACCCCTTACGCCTTAAGCAAGTCTTACTTAATCTCTTAAGCAATGGTATAAAATTCACCTCTCAAGGGGGCATTAGCCTACACGTGGGCCCAGAACCGCAAGAAGAGGGGCTGCAAGAAGAGGGGCAAATCACCTACCGCTTTACCGTTGCCGATACGGGCATTGGTCTAAGCCAAGAGCAAATAGACACGCTTTTTACAGCCTTTTCCCAAGCCGACACCTCCGTAACTCGAAAATACGGCGGCACAGGTTTAGGCCTAGCTATCAGTAAACGTATTGTGGAAATGATGGACGGAAACATTTGGGCAGAAAGTAGTCCTGGTGCAGGTTCGCGCTTTATTTTCACTGCAACCTTTACCAAAGCCACGCCGGAACAAGTTCAGGCCCAAGCCCCGCAGGCTTTAGAACAAGAAAGCATTCAGCGCCACGGGCACTTGCTCTTGGTGGAAGACAATCTTATCAATCAGCTCATTGCCGAAGAGCTTTTACTTAGCGTGGGCTTTACCCTAGACATTGCCAATAATGGACAAGAAGCTTTAGATCTTTTAGAGAAAAAGCATTATGATGCCGTACTTATGGATATTCAAATGCCCGTCATGGATGGCCTCACCACCGCAAAAAATATACGCGCAGCCAAAGCTCCCTATGCCACATTACCCATCATTGCCATGTCTGCCCATGCCATGGATAGCGATAAAGAAAAAAGCCTCAACGCCGGTATGAATGACCATATTACCAAGCCCATTTCACCGCCTTTACTTTTTGCTACTCTTGATTATTGGTTGGCGAAATCCATCAAGCCAGCTTCATAGGGCGTATACACTTAGCAGTTGAGTCTGAACGGTATAAATGTATAACAAGCCTCAGTGACGAAGCGGTGCATGGCAAAGACAAATATGAATTCACTTCGTTTTTATTTTTGAAAATTTCTTTGACGTAATAATAGGAAGTTGGAAAAAGAATATTTTTATATCCCCCCTTGGCAAGGGGCGAGAGATGCTTATATTATATAGTAAGAAATGGGCGTTTCCCTTTACAAATGCTTATGTATCTTTGCGTGGTGTTAAGATGTGTAAGAGAGGCCTTTTGTAAGCGGAAAGGCCCATACTTTTGGCCCAGAGCTCTTTTTGTGCCTTTTTTGTGCCTTTTCGGGGCATTTTTTTGTGCCCTTTGGCAGTGCAAAGCGTAGCAATACACTAAGAAAACAGAATATTAATCTTTATTGTCTTGTCAGAGAGGAGAATTTGTTTTAGGGAAAGAGGTATGTACTCACGCTCTGTGTGAGACTGCCGCTTACTTTATGATTTTTTGGAAAGAGACATGTTACAGGTACAGATTACAGATTTAGTAGAAGGTATTTCTCGCGCCTTAGACTCCATGACGACGGATTTAGCTAACCATCACCGCCGCACCGCCATTATTGCTCTGCGCATAGCAGAAGTCCAAGGTTTTTCCTCCACCATTTGCCGATACATTCGTAATGCCGCCCTATTGCACGATATTGGGGCTCTTTTGTTACGCCGTGATATTACGGTGAAAGACATTGAGAAAAATTTGTATCAACACGCCGTGGCGGGTTGGACTTTATTAAGCCATTGTAAAATCTTGGCACCGGTAGCTAATATGGTATTGTATCACCATACGCCGTGGTATAAGCATAAGACCATGCCCGCTGAGCGCCATGAAGATATGCGTTACGGCGCTTTGCTCAATTTAGCAGATACGGCGGATGTTTTACTGCGTCGTAAGAAAGATTTTGCCAAGGTGGTGCAAGCTGTAAAGGCTATGGCTCCCAATACCTTTGTGCCCGAGGATGTGCAGGCTTTAGAGCATATTTTTATGCAAGAAGACTTTGCTCACTATTTTAGGCGTGGCTTTCCTAAGCCACGTGTGCCTTTTGCGCCTCGCATACTGAATACGGCTGATATTGTAGAATTTTCTTCTATATTCTCTTATGTTATTGACTCTCGAAGCCCCAGTACAGCCACACATACTGTGGGCGTGGCAGAGCAAAGCCGTACTTTATACCGACTCACCGGCGCAGATGAAGAAGCTGTCAATGATCTCTACGTGGCGGGACTTTTGCACGATATTGGTAAAATGGGCGTGCCGGTAGATCTCATAGAAAAAAATGGCCGCCTAAGCGAAGATGAATACACCACCGTACAGCAACATGCCAGAATATCAAGGCAAATTCTTATGCCCATTCCCGGCCTTGAGAAAGTGGGCTTTTGGGCGGCTTCTCATCATGAGCGCCTCGATGGTAAGGGCTATCCCATGGGTATTGGCGCCGCAGAACTGCCTTTGGAAGCGCGAGTCATTGCCATTGCCGATATTTTAACGGCCTTAACGGAAGATAGGCCCTATAGGCAGGGTATGCCCGTGAAAAAAGCTTTTGAAATTTTGCATTCCATGGTGGATAATGGTGGATTAGATGGGGATTTGGTGAGTTTAGCCCATGACAATGCCGAGCTTTTGGAAGAGCGCAGACGCGAGGCACAAAGTGCGGCGGCGCAGCGTTTTCAAGGGCATCGCGGTGAAATAAAACAAGATATTTTTGATAGTTTTCATAGCTATGGAGAATCCTTGCTGGGAGTGGATGTGTATTTTAAAAAAGA
>CAYJPR010000034.1:0-12696 GCA_964372075.1 uncultured Desulfovibrionaceae bacterium
TTTTTTCACATTGACAAATTTTGATTTGACCATTATTACACTGCCATGCACACCATTCATGAAAAAAAAGCCAAGGTCTTTAAAGCCCTGTGTGACCCCAAGCGCATTGCCATTGTAGAGCTTTTACGCACGGGGGAAAAATGCGCCTGTGTCTTATCTAAAGAACTGAACATTGCCCAATCTGCCTTGTCGTATCATATGAAAATATTATGCGAATCTCAATTGGTAGAATGCTGGAACGTGGGAAAATGGACCCATTACCAAATCAGTACCCAAGGTCGCGCCCATGCCTTAAATCTGTTAGAAGACATAACCCGTACTGAACCAAATGCACAAAAAAGCAGTTGTGGCACGCAGCAGCGATGTACAGGCTAGACGTGTTCCTTGCCATGTTAGAACACGTTTCACCATGAAAATGGTGTTTTTTTTATGCAAAACACATCAATTATTTTTGATATGAATTAAGGATTTTTTATGTCACAAAAACCTGCTAAATTTCTCATTCCCCTATGTATGATTTTAGGTATAGCCTTGCTTTGGTATTTAAACCAAGAGCAACAAGATCCCGTGCCGCAAACGCCCTCCGCATCTAGCGTCGCTGTGGCTTCTTCTCATGCTCCCATAAATAAAGACTTAGCCCTTTCTGACAGCCATTTTGATTTAGAAGGGCTGAAAAAATATAATTTACCGATTATCGTAGATTTTGGCGCAGACTCCTGCATTCCTTGTAAAGAAATGGCCCCAGTACTCATAAAGCTCCATGGCGAAATGCAAGGAAAAGCCATCATAAAATTTGTGGACGTGTGGAAAAACCCCAAAGGGGCCCAAGGCTATCCTGTACAGGTCATTCCTACCCAAATTTTCTTCTTGGCTGACGGCACTCCCTATGTGCCTAAGGCTGTAAAAGATATTGATTTCACCACGTACAGCACAAAAGACAGCAAGGAACATGTATTCACTGTGCATCAAGGAGGCCTTACAGAAGACCAATTACGCCGAATTTTACAAGACATGGGTGCCAAGTAATGGATGCACTTCTTACTTCTCTTGCAGAAATTTTACGGCAAAGCACGTGGCTAGCGCCCTTGGTAGCCTTTATGGCAGGCGTACTCACATCCTTTACACCCTGCTCTTTATCTTCTGTGCCGCTCATTGTGGGATATGTGGGGGGATCTTCTTTACAGCAAAATTCTGGTAAAGGCACACAAAGAGCGCTGGGTCTTTCCATCACCTTTGCCATAGGTAGCGCTGTAACCTTCACCCTTTTTGGGGTTATGGCCTCCTTAGCTGGAGAGCTCATAGGCACTGTATCCCCTTGGTGGTACATAGCGCTGGGTACACTTATGATGCTTATGACATTGCAAATGTTAGGTATATACGAAATTATACCTTCCAGTCATTTACTCAGTAAAAATAGTAAAAAAGGTTATGTGGGTGCTTTTGTGGCCGGCATTTTGGGGGGAATTTTCTCTTCACCTTGTTCTACGCCTGTGCTCATTGCCCTTATTGCCGTGGTGGCAGGACAAGGCGACCTTGCTTTTGGTGTACTGCTCTTTTTGCTCTACTCCCTAGGACATGGTATTTTAGCCGTTGTTGCCGGAACCTCGGTGGGATTAGTACAAAAACTTTCTACTGACAGCAAATATGCGCGCTTAAGTAGCATGCTCACGAAAATTTTAGCCCTTGCCATCATGGCCATGGGTTTTTATATGTTCCACCTAGCTTTTCAACTTTAATCACTAAAAGGAAGAATACGATATGACAACTTGCACAAAACCCGTACTTTCTTGCACCGGCAAGCCCAAAGTGGCCTTTGTGTGCAACCATAACTCTTGCCGCAGTCAAATGGCTGAAGCCTTAGGCAAACTCTTGGCGGCGGATGTTTTTGAAAGCTATTCCGCAGGTACAGAAATTAAAGACCATATCAATGCCGATGCAGTACGCTTAATAAAGCAAAAATATGCTGTGGATATGGAAGCCACACAGCACAATAAAGTCATTGATGCCATACCGGCACCGGATGTGGTCATTTTTATGGGCTGCAATGTGCAATGCCCTTACTTAGTGGCACAGCATTCAGAAAATTGGGGCCTTGATGACCCCAGCGGACAAGATGATGCTACTTTTTTAAGCATTATTCAGCAAATTGAAGAAAAAGTGCTACGATTGAAGGAAAAACTGCAGTAAAGTTAAAGTGCAAACAAAAATTACAAACTATACATAAACAGCTTGTTCAAAAAGGATAAGATGCTTAAATCAGGCTGTTTAAAAAGGGTTGGATGCGAGGCAAGCGATGCTTTTTGTGGAAGGAGTCCGACCCAAAGGGCGCTGAAAGCGTTTGCGTTTGCGAGGTACGAGCAAGTACGCAAATCGAGAGCAACGCGTATAAATAATACGCGACTGGAACAAAAAGCAAGCTTAACGAAGCAGACAGCCCTTTTTCAAACATCTATATAACGCTCGGTCGTACGTCCTGTACGACACAAGCTTTCGCAAGCGTCAGCGGCGACGAAAATAAATTTCGTCTTGCTTTTGGCTTGCTCCCCTGCGGGGCCTTTGCTACTTCCTGTAACAAAACAGCCTGCTAAGAAAGCCTTTCAAGCAAACCCAGCACAGCTTCGCGCACCGCCCCACTACGAATTTCTTCACGCGAGCCTTGCAATTGCAATAAGGTAGCTGAAACCTCACCATCTACACAAAATCCCAGCCATACCGTGCCCACAGGTTTTTCAGGGCTTCCACCATCAGGGCCGGCTATGCCGGAAATACTCACGCCCACATCCACGCAAAATTTTTCGCAAAGGCCCTGCGCCATGGCTTTGACACAAGCCTCACTAACAGCGCCTTGCTCCATAAGCGTTACAGCAGCCACATCCAATTGCGCCACCTTAACAGCATTGGCATAGGCCATAATACCGCCTGAAAACCATGCCGAGGCCCCCGGCACGGCGGTCATGGCAGCGCCAAGCAAGCCCCCTGTGCACGATTCTGCCGTGGCGCAAATCCAACCTTTGGCCTCTAATTTTTGCCCTAAAAGTATAATATTTTGTAAGACATCTTCTTCCACCTGTAAGAATTTCATGGCGTCTCCTTTATGGACTTGCTACATATTTAACAGCGTAAAGCACTTTTTACCTAATCTCAAGAGGGTTTTTATTCTTATGCATTGTCTACTTGTGTACACATGAAGCCCTCACACCCATGAACGCAGAGAAAACAATTTTAGCATATTTTTTGCATACAATGGTCATATGAATATCTTTAACCTGCCTGCAGACGCCATCTTAAGCTTCATACTTACCATCATGCGTGTAAGTATTGTTATGTTTATGCTGCCTATTTTCTCTTCAGAAAGAGTTCCCATGCAGGTAAAAGCCGCCACCACCATAGTCATAACCTTGGGCATTTGGCCGCAACTTTCCTTACCGGGCATAGCCCTACCTAGTCATGCTCTTGACATAGGGCTCATATTTCTCAATGAAATCATCCTTGGACTCTTGCTTGGCATGTGCATAAACTTTATTTTCATGGGCATTCAAGCAGGTGGCGAGCTATTTGGCTTTCAAATGGGCTTTACCATGATCAGCTTTGCAGACCCGCTCACAGGGAACCAAACAGGCATCACCGCCTTCTTTTTATGGATGGTAGCCACGCTCACCTTTTTAGCTTTGGATGGGCATCTTTATATGATTCAAGCTTTTGCGCTAACATTCAAGCTCATTCCT
Source organism: uncultured Desulfovibrionaceae bacterium (assembly GCA_964372075.1). Classification (GTDB taxonomy): domain Bacteria; phylum Desulfobacterota; class Desulfovibrionia; order Desulfovibrionales; family Desulfovibrionaceae; genus CAYJAD01. Next base: position 3,726 of record CAYJPR010000034.1, read on the forward strand.
GCCGGCGGACTTGTCATTAGCGAGCTCTTACTTAATGAAGTGCTTAATCTCTCTGCCCAGCTTTTTATTGTGGCCATAAAAATTGCCTCCCCCATTATGGCATCGCTTTTTCTCATTGAATTAGCACTGGCTTTAGTAAGCCGTGCTTCACCGCAAATTAATATCATGGACGTGGGCTTTCCCGTTAAAATTGGGGCCGGATTTTTTTTCTTAGGTATGATGCTGGTGATTATGGCAGAGTTTATGGCTATGTACCTTACGCAAATGGATGATATGCTTGTTAATATTTTACAAATTGCAAGCCCCTTGGGTAAATAAAGGTTTTGTATGTTTGGAAAACAAGAAGACCCCAGTAAAACAGAAGACGCTACCGAAAAGCAGATAAATAAAAGTCGCGAAAAAGGTAATGTACCCAAGTCTCAAGAGTCTAGCAAGCTTGTGAGCCTCATTGGCGGCCTCATTGCGCTCAATTTTTGGATTGAAACCATGGGCAAGGAAGTCATGGACCTTTATCGCTATTTCCTTACCCGCTTTATGGAATTTGAAACCACACCTGAAGCTATATACAGCCTCTTTATTTGGATTTCTTTCTATATTGCTAAAATGCTTTTACCCATTTTACTTTTTTTGGGATTTTTGGCCTGGCTATGTCTTCGCTTACAAGTGGGCTCCCTTTGGTCCACCAAGGTTTTTGAACCCAAATGGGAGCGCTTTAATATTATTTCCTCCTTAAAAAACATGCTCATTTCGCCGCAAACCATATTCCGTTTGCTAAAAAGCCTCCTCTTTGCCTTAGTTATTGCTTGCATTCCCGGTATTATTATTATGCAAGAGTTCGATAACTTTTTGCCCATGTTCCACGAAGACGCTGCAGGGGTTATGCGCTATATGCTAGATACGGGCTTTACCATGGTATATTATACCCTTATACCCATGTGCTGTATTGCCGCTTTTGATATTTGGCAAAGCCGCTTTCAATACTATGAAGGCCTAAAAATGACCAAAAGCGAAGTGAAGGACGAGCGCAAACAAGCCGATGGTGACCCAGAAATTAAGGCGCAACAACGCCAAAAAATGATGCAAGTGTTACAAAAACGCATGATGGCTGACGTACCCAAGGCAGACGTGGTTATCACCAACCCAACCCACATTGCTGTGGCCATTTGCTATAATGCCCAACAAGCCCCTGCGCCCATTGTGCTGGCCAAAGGGGCCGACCATATGGCGGAAAAAATCAAAGAAGTGGCGCGCGAACACCGTGTGCCCATTCGAGAAAATGTACCTTTGGCACGGGCTTTGTATAAGAGTGTAGAGATAGGGGATATGATTCCCGAAGACCTGTATAAAGCCACGGCCTCCATCTTGGCCTCCATCTGGCGTATGCAAGGCAAAATGCCGAAACGATAGATTATTTTCTCTTTATGCGTGTATAAAACAGCACGCCTATATATATAAAAAAGGATGTCATAAAAATGGCTGGTAGCTTACCAAAAATGGATTACCAACGCTTTGCCAAGCAAGGGGACTTTATGCTGGCCGGCGGTGTGGTACTCATTTTATTCATGCTGCTTATCCCCATGCCCACCTTTATGTTGGACGTGATGTTAGCAGTAAGTATTTCCGTATCCTTATTGGTGCTTATCACCGCCATGTTTATGACTTCGCCGCTGGAATTTTCCATCTTCCCCTCGCTTCTTCTTGTAACTACCTTGCTACGTCTGGCTCTTAACGTTTCCTCCACCCGTCTTATTTTGCTCAATGGCGAACAAGGCGTCGACGCCGCCGGTTCGGTTATTCGCGCCTTCGGTGAATTTGTGGTGGGCGGTAGTTATATTGTTGGTGGCGTTATCTTTATGATTTTATTTATCTTAAATAAAACAGTTATTACAGCAGGTACCTCTCGTATTGCCGAAGTAGCCGCCCGTTTTACCTTGGACGCCATGCCAGGTAAGCAAATGGCCATTGAAGCCGACTTAAACGCCGGACTCATTGACGAAACAGAAGCCACAGATCGCCGCCACGCCTTACGTAAAGAAGCAGACTTTTACGGCGCCATGGACGGTGCCTGTAAGTTCGTTACAGGTGACGTAAATGCCGGTATGCTCATCACCATGATCAACCTCATTGGGGGTATTATCATTGGTGTGGTGCAAAAAGATATGAGCTGGGATTCTGCCTTAACCACCTATTCCTTACTTACCATTGGTGACGGTTTGGTCTCCACCATTCCTTCTATCTTAGTTTCCACAGGTACAGGTTTGCTGGTATCGCGCGCCGCCGCTGAAGCTAAGATGGGCGAAGAATTCATGGCCCAGCTTACCTTTAACACCCGCGCTTTGCAGATGGTTTCCGCGGTATTGCTTATCTTTGCCTTGGTACCCGGCCTGCCCACTCTGCCCTTTTTAATTCTCTCTATTATGTGCTTCATTACAGCGCGCGTCACAGCCAAAAACGAAGAAGAAGCCGAAGAAGAAAAGAAAAATGCCAAAAAAGCGCAATCTTCTGGCACCGCCGACACGCCGGAGGAAGTACAAGCCCTTTTACCTCTGGACGCTTTGGAATTGGAAGTGGGCTATGGCCTTATTCCCCTTGTGGACGAAGAGCAAAGCGGCAACTTGCTTTCACGCATACGCTCCATACGCCGGCAATTTGCTTTGGATATGGGTGTCATTATTCCCGCTTTGCACTTACGCGATAATTTACAATTAAAGCCGGGACAATATGCCTTACTCATTAAGGGCAATCAGGTGGCCTCAGCAGAAATATTGGTGGACCATTTTCTAGCCATGGACCCCGGCAATGCCACTACGCATATTAAAGGCATTGAAACACGCGAGCCTGCTTTTAACTTACCGGCTTTATGGATTCCTGAAAGTCAGCGTGAAGAAGCCATGCTAGCCGGTTATACCGTGGTGGACCCCGCCACTGTTATTGCCACGCACTTAACAGAAATCTTCCGTAAGCATTTAAGTGACTTCCTTGACCGTCAAGCGGTACAAGCTTTGCTGGACACCTTGGCAAAAAATTCTCCCAAAGCTGTGGAAGACTTGGTACCCGGCACCCTCCCCTTGGGCGCAGTGCAAAAAGTCTTGCAAACCTTGGTGCGTGAAAATGTTTCCATACGTGACATGCTCACCATTGTGGAAACCTTGGGTGACTTTGGCGGAAACATCAAGCAATCTGATTTATTAACAGAATATGTACGCGAACGCCTTTCTCGTTCCATTGTGCGCCCCTATGTGGATGGCAATGGTTGCCTTTGGGTTCTCACCTTAGACCAAGGGGCAGAACGCGCTGTACAAGAGGGCTTGCGCCAAACAGATGGAGGAACCTTCCTCTCTTTAAACCCAGCCACAGCGCAACGTCTTATTCAAAATGTCAACACTGCGGTGGAAAATGCTGTCATGGCCGAAGGGCAACCCGTACTCTTGGCTTCCCCCATTTTACGCCCCCATTTAGCACAGCTTATTACACGCTTTTTACCCGCTGTGCCGGTTATTTCTCAAGCAGAAATACCCCCTGATATTCAACTTCAATCCGTGGGTATAGTGGGGATTGAATAATGCAAGTTAAAACATTTTTAGGTAAAAGCACCCAAGCGTTATTAACGCAAATAAAAGAAGAGCTCGGCCCCGATGCTATCATTTTGAGCAATCGTACCCTGCGTCGTGATGGCGAGCGTGTCTACGAAGTGACAGCCGGTGTGGACCGCACGGCAGTACCAGCCAGTATGGCAGCTAAGCTTTCGGCGGGGGCTTCAAAATCCACCGTTCAAGCGGCGTATACCTCTAAGGCAGAAAGCGCCCACGGCCATGACCCCGACGATTTTGGCGCGCATCTCATTAGCCCCAGCCAAAAGGTAAAACAAATGGCTTCGCAGTGGATGGAAGAAGAAAATTTTGCTTCTGCGTCCCATGGGCAAGCAAGACAAGGCGAAGGCAGAAATGCCGGACGCGAACACCTACGCGAGCACATGGCCGCCAGCCACGCGGCTTCTCATGCAGGCAGAAATAATGCCGGCAGAAGCAGCATGGGACAAAGTAGTCAGGAAAAAAGCCGCACGAGTCCTCGTGAGCGTAGCCGCCAAAGCATGGCCCCCGCCATGGAATACGGTTCTCTGTATGATGGCTTTGGCGCTCACCCTGCAGGTTGGGGAGAGTGGCATAAAGAGTGGCAACAAATAAAGGACCACCTCTTTGCCCTCATGAAGCCTTCCATTCAAATGGAAAAGCTTACCCCAAGACATAGAGTGGCGCTGGAATATTTGCAAAGAGAAGGCGTAGGCGATGCCATTATTTTAAAGCTGTACAGACGCCTGCTAGTGGCGCCCAACGATTCCGTTTTACAATGCTTAAGCGAAATTGTGCCCGTATTACCTTGGAATGAAGAAACATGGCGTCAGCGCATACATTGTTTCACAGGCCCCTTTGGTGTTGGCAAAACCACCACAGCCTTACGCATGGCCTTGCAATTACGCGCCAGCAACCCTTTATGCCGCATAGCTTTTATCAATGCAGATTGCCAGCGTGGTAATGGAAGGCTTATTTTGCGTCACTGGGCTGAGCTTTCAGACTTTGCCTATACCGAAGCCTCTGACGCTTCTAGCATGAACAGTGCTCTGGTGGCACATGCTCATGCAGATAAAATTTTCATTGATTTACCCAGCTTGAGCATAGGGGAAAATCTTATACAGCAATACGAACATTTGGGCATTGAGGGGCAAGATGCCGGCAGTAAGGCTACCCATCTCATACTGGCCCCATCTTTTGAGGAAGCACAGCTTATGCACTTTTTGCAACGCTACGCTCCTCATGGGCCGGGCTCGCTCATTTGGGCAAAACTTGATGAAACCTTAAGTTATGGCGCCATGATTAATGCCGCCGCCCATTGCCATTTGCCCATTTCCGCTTTGTCCTGCGGACCGGAACTTAGAGAAACCTTGGTCAGTGCCAGTGAGCCGCTGCTATGGCGACTTATTTTTAAAAGGCAGTTACCAAGTGCTGCGCAAGCACAAAACTAAGCTTGCCACGCTTCACAGACATAGTGTACATATTGTAGAGGAGTAAGAGGGAGATTTTATGCAAGATACATTTCCATTGGTTATTTCCGTAACCTCCGGCAAGGGAGGCGTGGGCAAGACCAATCTTTCCGTGAACCTTGCTGTAGAGCTGGCAAAACAAGGTAAGCGCGTAGTTTTATTGGATGCAGACCTTGGTCTTGCCAATGTGGACGTGCTTCTTGGCTTAACGCCGCCCAAAAACCTTTTTCACCTCTTTCATGAAGATACCACCATTCAGGACATTCTTTTTAAAACGCCTTATGGTTTTTCTATTCTCCCTGCCTCCTCGGGACTTAGCGAAATGCTCTCCCTTGATACTGGGCAAAAATTAGAATTGCTGGAAGCGCTAGATGTTTTAGAAGAAGAAGTGGATTTTCTTTTGGTGGATACCGGCGCAGGCATCAATGACAATGTGCTCTATTTTAATCTTGCAGCTCAAGAACGTCTGGTGGTTTTAACACCAGAACCCACTTCTCTTACCGATGCTTATGCACTTATTAAAGTATTAAAAAGTACTCACGGTGTGGAACATTTTAAAGTTATTATTAACATGGCCCACGACAAAAGAGCCGGCAAAGTGGCTTTTAGCCGCTTATACCAAGCGTGTGAACACTTTTTAAGCGGTGTCTCTTTGGACCTTGTGGGTATTATCCCCAGAGATACTTCTGTGCGCCAATCGGTAGTGCAGCAATTACCCATTACCATCAATGCACCGGACTCTCCCGCCGCCGAAGCCATACGCAGTCTTGCTACTGATATACTTGATTGGGAAACGCCCAAGGGATTGGATGGGAACATTAAATTTTTCTGGAAAAAACTGCTTTTTCATCAATAGAAATTATTTTACACAAGCTTGCTGCACCCTGCATACGACGCAATTTGATTTTTTTGAGGAGTGAATATGCGCGAAGCACATGCCCACAAAGAGCACTTGCCCCCTTGGGAGGCCATGGAGCTTGGGCATTTATCCTGGAGCGACTTTTCGCCCCTAGAACAAGAGAGTATTGTGCGCCATTATGGCCCCAAAATTCGCTTTCTTGCTTTGCGCCTTAAGAGCAAACTCCCCAAAAGCATTTCTTTAAATGAAATGATCAGCGCAGGAACTTTAGGTCTTATGGAAGCGCTTGGAAAATTTCAGCCGCAGCTTGGAGTACGTTTTGACACCTATGCCGGTAATCGCATTCGTGGCGCCATGCTGGATGAATTACGTAGATTAGACTGGTTTCCGCGCCCTTTACGCCAAAAAATACGCCAAATTGACAGCGCCATGCGCGTTATAGAGCGCAATCTTGGTCGCCCCGCCACAGAAGAAGAGCTGGTGACCATGACCGGCCTTGAGCTTGGTGAAGTTCGCCAAGGTTTAGAGGCTTTACAAAATCAACTTATGGTTTCGCTGGACGCTGTGCAAGACTATATGCTGGACGAAAGCCAAGACCCTGACGAGCCCTATGCTGTGACGGCGGAAAAAGAAACTCTCGAGCGCCTTATCCCCCTCATTAGCACATTGACACCAAGGGAGAAACTGGTATTATCTCTTTACTATAGTGATGAATTGAACATGCGCGAAGTGGCAGAAGTCATGGATATAACCGAAGGAAGGGTTTCCCAGCTTCATTCACAGGCCTTAAAACGTTTGCGCCAAGAGTTTTTCAACACATATAAACCCAGTTAACCATTAGCATTTTTATAAATGAGGTAAAGCATATGCCCTACGATCCAGAGATTCGTGTATTAATTGTAGACGATTTTTCCACCATGCGCCGTATTGTACGCAACGTATTGCGTCAATTAGGTTTTAACAATGTGGTAGAAGCTGACGATGGCACCACAGCTTGGGAAATTTTACAACGCGAAAAAATTGAATTCATTGTTTCGGATTGGAATATGCCTCAAATGACCGGCATTGAGCTACTTCGCAAAGTACGTGCCGACGAAAAATTGTGTGACACACCTTTTCTTATGGTAACTGCAGAAGCACAACAAGAAAATATTTTAGAAGCTGTACAGGCCAAAGTATCTAACTACATTGTAAAACCCTTTACTGCTGACACCTTAAAACAAAAAATTGACAAAATCTTCCCCTAGCATGTGCTAGTGTTAGATATAACAATTTTGCCATAAAGCTTGTAGAAAAAGTGGTGTTCTATGTCGCAAGTAGATGAAAAAACAGCTCTCGACGACCTTGATATTGAAGTAGCAGCTGCTGCTGAGGACAAGGTTGCTCTGGATTTGGAAGGAGCTGACTTTCTCGAAGAGGATATAGAAGAGGAAAAGCCAGATACAAGCCTTGCAGTTAAAGATTCAGAAGAAGAAAAAGGCGACGAAGCCGAAGAAAAGCCCAAGAGCAAGGTAAAAATTATTATCATAGCCTTGGTAGCGCTTTTACTACTTGGAGGGGCGGCGCTGTGGTGGTTTGTATTACGTACCCCACCGCCGCCACCTGTGGAGCCAGAAATTATTGTGGTGCCCAAAACGTCTATGGAGCCTCCACCACCAACGGATCATATTATATCTTTTGAACCTTTTTGGATTCCCCTGCCAGATGGCAAGGGAGGCGAAGTATTCTTAGTCTGTAAATTTGCCATTGTTACCGATGATGAAAAATTACAGTTAGAATCGCAAAACAAAATGGTTCTTTTACGGGATGCTGTGTATTATTATTTGGTTAATAAGCCTTATCATTTCCTTATTGATCATGCCAATGTCCCCACCATTAAAAAAGACCTTTCCTCTGTTTTTAGTGGTTATCTAATTAGTGGTCAAATTGAAGATATGCTTTTTGAAGGGTACATAGAAAAATAAGGTAAATTAGAGCCATAGGGCAATGTCGTGCAATCTTTTACCATGGAGGCGCGCCATGCAAGTTAATCCTACCATTGGAATTTTGTATGCCCAAACAGGTTTTGCCACAAGAGCTGCCAGCGATGCTACCACAGCGCCGGAAGTAGCCCTTGCCATGTCTCGTACCATTGCTAGCGAAATGGCTAAACTTGAACAAGATCAAGTGCAAGCCCCAGAAGCTAGTGTAGAGGCACGCATTACCGACAATGGCGAACATGAAAACGGCTCACGCGGTTCCTTTTCCATGAATGATGGAGCAAGCCAAGAGCAAGCCTCTGATGAACCCAGCAAGCCTGATGACCCTTTAGTTGGTAATCTTCTAAATATAAAAGTATAATACTTGTTCTGCCATGTTTTTATATGTGCAGTAGAACTCATTTGCGGGGAAGATATCTTAATAGATACCACAGCCGCAAGTATTTAGGAAATGCCATGCTCTCACTCTGGGCCATATTGCTTTTTACGGGCATTGAAGTTGTTTTGCTGGTGGCCATTTTATTATTTTTTAATCGCCTGCGCCGCTCCGAAGATTTAGTACAGCAACTTCAAGCCAACCAAGAAATTCTTTTGGCGCGCTTACAGCACAATGCCGAATTAGAACGCGAGCTCGTGGCCACTTTTGCGCAGCGTCAAGCAGAGCTTCGCACTCTTGATCAACGCATGGAAGAGCGTGCTGAAGACTTACGTCGTCTTGTTTCTCAAGCAGAAGGCATAACCCGCTCTCCGCAGTTTTTACGTGAGCTTATACTCAACCAGCACGGACGCGGTGTAAGTGCAAGGCAAATTGCTAAAAATGCCGGCCTCACCGTGGATGAAGTAGAGCTTATTCTAGCGCAGGCTAAAGAGAAGTAGCGGTAGGAAGAGGTTTTTTTGTTTTTTATAGGGAAGCCTTCATCTTTGTGATGAGGGCTTTTTTTGTTTTTTTGGTTATTTTTTCATCGTTTGTGTTGTTCTGTTGTTTGCGTGGTTTTGGGGTATTTGTGTTCGTAGAATTTTCGTCATCGTGGAGTCATAAGACGTTTTTGCTTAAATATGATTTTTTTTGTAGGGGGCTCATGGGGGGCTTTTTGG
>CAYJPR010000035.1:0-12623 GCA_964372075.1 uncultured Desulfovibrionaceae bacterium
CAAATGGTACGCGCCATGATTAAAGTGCCGGAAAGTCTGAGTGATGAAGAAAAAGCTCTTTTTGAGCAATTAGCTGAAATTTCAGCCTTTAAAGTGCGTGACGAAGAAGAATAATTTTTGTGGCATTTTTTTGTGGGGGAGGGGAAAACCTTTTCCAGTCGGAAAAAGGCCCTATCTAAGCAGGGCCCTCCCCCATACCCCCTCCCCTTTCCAAAAGCCTCTAAATGGGGGGCATGGTAGACTTTCTTATATACGAATTTCCTGCATGGGATGCGGACGAGAGTAAGATACGAAGATAGTGTTGTGCCCGCTCATAAAATTTTTTGGGGGGAGAGAACCTTTTTTAAAAGGTTTCTCCCCCCAGAAAAACCCCAATTTTACTATATAATAATATATTCAGGAGATTACTATGGACATCAGTAAATTTACCGAAAAAGCTCGTGGATCCATCACCGAAGCTCAAAGCCTTGCTGCTGGTTTTCAGCATCAAGAGAGTGATGTGGACCATTTCGCCCTAGCCTTAATAACACAAGAAAAGGGTATAGTTCCGCGTATTTTAGAGCATATGGGCATTCAGGTGCGTGCTTTAGAGGTAGCTTTGCAAAACCTTTTAAGCAAGCGTGGCTCCGTGAGTGGCGGCGGCGCTGGCATGGATGTGAATAAAATTGTCATAACCCAGCGCTTGGCTAAGGTGCTAGCAGAGGCTGAGGCAGAGGCCAAGCGTATGAAGGATGACTATGTAAGCGTAGACCATCTTTTTGCGGCCTTGGCAGATCAGCCTGCAGGCTCGCCCTTGGGTATGCTGTGGAAAGAATATAATATTACCAAGGCCCGCTTTGTCATGGCCATGGAAGAACTTCGCGGCGGCGCTAGGGTAACCAGCGCCAATCCGGAAGATACTTTTGAGGCTTTAAGCAAGTACGGACGTGACCTTGTAGAAGCGGCGCGGCAGGGCAAGATGGATCCTGTCATTGGCCGTGAGGAAGAAATTCGCCGCGTGGTGCGTATTCTATCGCGCCGTACCAAGAATAATCCTGTGCTTATAGGTGAAGCCGGCGTGGGTAAAACAGCCATTGTGGAAGGCCTCGCCTTTCGTATAGTCAATGGCGATGTACCGGAAAGCTTAAAGGGTAAGTCTCTGTATGCCTTGGATATGGGCGCTTTGGTGGCCGGGGCTAAGTACCGCGGTGAATTTGAAGAGCGCTTGAAGGCTGTACTTAATGAAGTGGAGCAGTCCGAAGGGCAAATTATTCTCTTTATTGATGAATTGCACACCATTGTGGGCGCAGGTAAGACCGACGGCGCCATGGATGCAGGAAACTTATTAAAGCCCATGCTGGCCCGCGGTGAATTGCATTGCGTGGGCGCCACTACGGTGGATGAATACCGTAAATATATTGAAAAAGATCCGGCTTTAGAAAGACGCTTTCAACCTGTTATGGTGGAAGAGCCCACGGTGGAAGATGCCATTTCCATTTTGCGCGGCCTTAAGGAGCGCTTTGAGGTGCATCACGGCGTGCGCATTAGCGACTCTGCCATAGTGGAAGCGGTTATGCTTTCGCATAGATATATTAGTGATAGACAATTGCCGGATAAGGCCATTGACCTTGTGGATGAAGCGGCGGCCATGATTCGTACGGAAATTGATTCCTTACCGCAAGAATTGGACGCGGCTAACCGTAAAGTAATGCAGCTGGAAATTGAACGCGAAGCTCTACGCCGTGAAACCGATGCTGGCTCGCAAGAGCGCTTGCAGAAATTGGAAGGCGAACTGGCAGATTTACGCGTGCATCAAGGCCTTTTACGCGGTCAATGGGAAACGGAAAAAGGTTCCATTGATTCCGTGCGCGCCATTAAGGAACGCATTGAGCAAACGCGCTTAGCCATAGAACAAGCTGAAAGAGCTTATGATTTAAATCGCGCCGCTGAGTTAAAATATTCTACCTTGTTAGAATTGGAAAAACAATTGGAAGCGGCAGAAAATGGCAGCGAAGGCAAACAGCGCCTTTTAAAACAAGAAGTACGCCCCGAAGACATTGCCGCCATTGTGGGACATTGGACGGGTATTCCTACTACGCGCTTGCTGGAAGCTGAGCGTGAAAAACTCTTGCGCCTTGGCGAAGAGTTGCATGAGCGTGTAGTGGGACAAGATGAAGCTGTGCAAGCGGTGGCCGATGCGGTGCTCAGAGCCAGAGCCGGCCTTGCGGATCCTATGCGTCCTACGGGTTCTTTCCTCTTTTTAGGGCCCACAGGTGTGGGCAAGACAGAGCTTTCTAAGGCTCTCGCTGAGGCCTTATTTGACACTGAAGACAATATGATTCGCCTAGATATGAGTGAATATATGGAAAAACACTCTGTTTCGCGCCTTATTGGGGCCCCTCCCGGCTATGTAGGCTATGATGAGGGCGGTCAGCTTACCGGTGCGGTGCGTCGTAAACCGTATTCTGTAGTGCTTTTTGATGAAATTGAAAAAGCGCATCCGGATGTGTTTAATACCTTATTGCAACTTTTAGATGATGGTCGCCTTACGGATAATCAAGGCCGTACTGTGGATTTTCGTAATTGCATAGTCATTATGACATCTAATATAGGGTCCATGCGTTTGCTAGAAGGTATTGACAGCGAAGGCAACTTAGCAGAAGATGCAAGAGAGCAGGTTTTAGACGAGTTGCGGCAGCACTTTAGACCGGAGTTTCTCAATCGCATTGACGAAACGGTGCTTTTCACCCCACTAACTTTGACGCAAATAGAGCGTATTGTAGACTTATTGCTTGAGCGTTTACGCGAGCGTTTACAAGAAAGAAAAGTTGGCCTTACACTGACAGAAGCAGCCAGAAAATTTGTGGCTGAAGCAGGTTATGACCCCATGTATGGGGCCCGTCCTTTACGCCGTTATTTACAGCAATATGTAGAAACGCCACTGGCACGTAAACTTATTGCTTCAGAGGTTGGTGAAGGGCAAAATGTGACATTAGATGTGCAAGATGATGCACTTATTTTTATATAACTCAACCATAGGGTAGTAATATGGCAAATGCGGCATTAATTTTAGCAGCTGGTAAGGGCACGCGCATGAATTCCGATAAGCCGAAGGTGTTGCAAAACCTTTTGGCAGAACCCATGTTGGCCCATGTGCTACGCGCATTGCGCCCACTGTTTAAAGACAGCATATGGACCATGATTGGCCATAAAGCTGAACAAATTCGTGACGCATTTGCCCATGAAGACCTCTTTTTTATTGTGCAAGCAGAGCAAAAAGGCACAGGCCATGCTTTGCTTACAGCCATGCCCACCTTGGTGGAAAAGAAAATTTCCTATGTACTGGTGGTCAATGGAGATACTCCCTTATTAAGTACGAGGGTAGTGAAAAAGTTTATGGATGAGGCGCTAGACCCCATTCATAAAACTGAAATAGCCAGCACTGAAATAGCTTTTGCCAGTATTTTTGTGCCCTATAGTAATAGCTATGGGCGCGTGGTGCGCCTTGGTGAAGTGGGCGGCGTTGTGGGCGAAGCAAGCGGCGATGTTCTGGCCATTGTGGAAGCCAAAGATTATGATGAAGAAATGTATGGCTTCCCCACAGGTGAGGTAAATGCCGGATTATACATGCTCTATGTACCTACCTTGGTGAAGCTTATTCCCATGATTACCGATAAAAATAAAAGCAAAGAATTTTATATTACAGACCTTGTGAAGCTGGCAGTGAAACATGGTCATAGCGTGCGCGGCATTTTATGTAGTGATGCGCAAGAAGAAGGGACCAGTCTTATGGGCGTAAATACTCCTACTGAGCTCATAGAAGCAGAAATGCTCATGATTCAGCGCCATGTGGCTCATGCACTATCGCGCGGTGTGCTTATTCATTCCCCGCAAAATGTGGTGCTTGGGGCAGAAGTTGTGGTAGAGCCTGGGGCAGAAATTTTTGGTCCATGCGAAATTTACGGCAAAAGCTCCCTTGCCAAGGGCGCTGTGGTAGAATCGCACTGCGTATTGCGTGATGCCGTAGTGGAAGAAGGGGCCAGAGTGCAAAACTTTAGTCATATCCAGCAAGCTCGCGTGGGTAAAAACACCAGTGTGGGGCCTTTTGCTCGTCTGCGTCCTGGGGCTGAGCTTGAAGAAAAAGCTAAAGTGGGCAACTTTGTAGAAGTAAAAAATGCTACCCTAGAAAAGGGGGCTAAAGTAAGTCACTTAAGCTATATAGGCGACGCCACCGTAGGAGCTGATGCCAATGTGGGCGCCGGCACCATTACCTGCAATTATGATGGGAAAAACAAGCATAAAACAGACATAGGCGCAGGTGCTTTTATAGGCAGTAATACGGCCTTGGTGGCGCCTGTAAAGGTGGGGAAGGGCGCTTTGGTGGGTGCAGGCTCTGTTATCACTAAAGACGTACCAGAAGGCCAGCTGGGCATTAGCCGCAGTGTACAAAAGGTACTGCCCAGAAAGATATAATTTTTTTATTTTATAATGTGTTAATATATAAGGTCTAAATACTTAGAGAGGCCATAAATACAAAATCTTTTGCCTTAAGCTCCTTGCCAACATGGTAAGTAAATGTTATTTTTTAGACATGGAAATACTTAACTTACTAGAAGAACGCGTTACCCGACTTTTACAAGAACTTGAGCGGGTTCGCGCAGAGAATGGTCGAATTCTCCAAGAGGGTAGTGGTCAGGTAGCACAGCTACAAGATGAATTGCAATCTTTGCGAGAGGAAAACCAATCGTTAAAAGATCTTCTGGCGCAAGAAAAACAAGTGAAGGATTCCATGTTGCAGCGCGTCGATGCTGTGTTGCAGCGCCTAAATGATTTAGATTAGAATTTGTGAACACCATGCAAGAGTACACGCTTACTTTACTTGGCCTTGAGATTAATTTTCGTGCAGGCGTAGATGCTGAGCGTGTGGAAAGAGCTCGTATGCTGGTGGAAGAAAGATTTGAAAAATTGAGGCTTCACGGAGGACGGACAAGTAAGGAAATGCTACTTACTTTCCTTGTGCTGGGGCTTGCAGACGACTTATTACAAGCTAAGGATGAAATTGGCAGTACAGAAGACCGCCTAGATTCCATGCTTGCGAAAATAGAAGAATTAATGTGATGTTTAACATGATCCCTGGAGGGTTTGTGATTGTAAAGCCGTTGCTGACCTTACAAGCTTAAATTAGGATGCTAAAATTTTAGCCGTGAGCATGCCGCCCTTCGTGCCGGAAGCCTAACGCTAGAGTTGCGGTGCCCCCCCTGAGAAATCAGGTTCTGCAATGGACTTTTCACACGGCAATCTGGGGATTATATTATTCTTTTGGGTTAGACCCGTCTTCGTCGTTATGCAATCTGCGTTTATGCAGGGTGCAGACAGTGCCATGTGGACCTTGGTTCATATGGTTTTGTTGTATCATGCCTTTTCTCCCCCTACACTTATATTCCTCCCCTTGTACGTTGCTACGAAACCTAGGCTACGTGAGCGCTAATTACGTGGAAAAAGTTTCGATGTTTATCGGGTTATGACCTGTTTTTATAGGAGGATTTGGGAATGGATGCAATGACTTGGGGTATAATAGCGGCAGATGCTATTATTTTCCTCGCCATCGGTATGATGGTTCAACGAACACTTACAGCTAAGCGCCTTGGTGATGCCAATGTGCTGGCAAATCGCATAGTGGAAGAAGCCCGCAAAGAAGCGCAGGCGCAGAAAAAGGAAATGCTTTTACAAGGGCAAGATGATCTTTTTCAGCAAAAGCGTGAAATGGAAGGCGATTTTAAAGAACGTGAACGCGAACTTAAGGCTCGTGAACGTAAAATGGACGAGATGAGTGGCCGTCTTGAAGAAAAATTAGAATTAGCCACCAGCCGTGAACGTGATATTTTGGGCATAGAGAAAGACTTAGCCAGAAAAGAGCGTGCCTTGGCAGAAACAGAAGAATTTTTACAAATTCAAATAGATAAGCAAGAAAAAGACTTACAAGAAATTTCGGGCTTAACGGCTGAAGAAGCTAAAGCACGTCTTTTTGAAGAAGTGGAATCTCGCACTCGCCACGAAGCGGCTCGTATGATTCGTGTTATTGAAACCGAAGCTAAAGAAACGGCAGACCGCAAGGCTAAAGAAGTGTTGTGTAATGCCATTCAGCGCTATGCCGGTGACTATGTATGTGAGCAAACGGTAACTGCCGTAACCTTGCCTAGCGAAGATATGAAAGGGCGCATTATTGGCCGTGAAGGGCGCAATATTCGTGCTTTGGAAGCCGCCACAGGCGTGGATTTAATCATTGACGATACGCCAGAAACGGTCATCTTATCGGCTTACAGTCCTTTGCGTCGTCAAGTGGCGCGCATGGCCTTAGAGCGTCTTATTCAAGATGGACGTATTCACCCAGCACGCATTGAAGATATTGTGCAAAAATGTGAGCAAGAGCTGGATGCGCAGGTACGTGAAGCAGGCGAGCAAGCTACTTTCGATGCTGGTGTGCACGGTATCCATCCGGAAATTGTGCGCCTTTTGGGTCAGTTAAAATATCGTACGTCTTTTACCCAAAATGTGCTTAAGCACTCCCTAGAAGTTTCGGCTTTGTGCGGCATGATGGCGGCAGAACTGGGTATGGATATTAAAAAGGCCAAAAGAGCTGGTTTGTTGCATGATATTGGTAAGGCTGTGGACCATGAAGTGGAAGGTTCGCATGCGCTTATTGGTGCAGATATTGCTAAAAAATACAATGAATCTAAAGATATCATTCATGCCATTGGCGCTCACCATGAGGACATTCGTCCTTCCACAGCTTTAGCTGTGCTGGTGCAGGCCGCGGATTCTTTGTCTGGTGCACGTCCTGGAGCACGTAAAGAGCTTTTAGAGAACTATGTAAAGCGTTTAGAAGATTTAGAAGGCATTGCCACTTCTTTTGAAGGTGTGGCAAAAGCTTATGCTATACAAGCCGGACGCGAAATTCGTGTGATGGTAAATTCTGAAAACGTAGATGATGATACCACCTACGTGCTTTGCAAAGATATTGCTGAAAAAATTGAAAAAAATATGACATATCCCGGTCAAATTCGGGTAACTGTCATACGCGAAAGACGTGCTGTAGGCTTTGCCAAGTAAGTTTTTTGGCCAGAGTTTTGGGCCTCAAGTGTAGGGCTACTACATTTGAGGCTTTTTTTTAATAAATTTTATCTATCTCGTTATTGGTGTATGCATACATGAAAATTGCAGGACAAGTTTTTTTCTTAGGGGCTCTTTTGGTGCTTGGTGCTGTTCAGTCAGCCAAGGCAAAAGTGTATGGAGCCACAGACATAATGGATCCTGTCATGAATAATATGTGCGCTCTTACCTTTGATGATGGACCGCATCCTCGCACGCATAAAGTGCTAGACGCCCTTAAAGAAGAGAATGTACGTGCCACATTTTTTGTTTTGGGGGAAAATGTTCAATACTTGCCCTATGTCATTACTCGCATTCACAACGAAGGGCATGAGATAGCCAATCATGCCTTTAGTCATACAGCTTTAACTTCTCTTTCCCCTGAGGACGTGCATAAAGAAATCAGCTCCACCAATGGACTTTTGCGTGATTTAGGCGTGCCTAAGCCGCGTTTTTTACGTCCCCCTTTGGGAGCCTATGACAAAAAAGTGGCCCGCATTGCCCGTAAATTAGAGATGGATGTGGTGTTGTGGTCAACAGATAGTTATGACTGGCAGGGACGGCCTGATTATGCCAATATGCCTAATATGTTGCGAGAAGTTATGACTACTGAGACGCAACGCGGCATCTACTTATTTCACGATACCAAGCTCGTTACAGCGCAAGATGCAAAGGAAATAGTGCAAACCTTGCGTGCTATAGGCTGTAAATATTTTGTCACGGTGAGTGAATATTTTGATGCTCTTGCTTCGCCCGAAGTTATGACGGCCTTGCGACTAGCGCAAGACCGGGCGCAAGATCAAGATGCCCTAAAGCCTAAAGATACACAGCCAAGCGATGCTCCCTTAAGTAATCATCCTGAAGCATTAAAAAATCAGCATAAAAATGTTTCAGCGCCTGCCAATTAAGGTCTTTTTGATTACTCCAGCACCATTTTAGCTGCAAAGGCCGCCGCGCCAAAGCCATTATCAATATTGCATACGGCAATGCCCGGCACGCAAGAGCAAAGCATGCTAGACAGCGCCGCTTTGCCATGAGCCCCTACGCCATAGCCCACAGAGGTGGGCACCGCCACCACAGGACAGCGCACAAAACCCGCAATGATGCCGGGCAGCGCTCCTTCCATGCCGGCCACAGCAATGATACAGCGTGCTTTTTGTAAAGCCGGTACATGCGGTGTGAGTCTATGCAAACCTGCTACGCCAACGTCGGCAATAAATCCTGCCTCTATGCCCCAAAATATAAGGGAACCGTACGCCTCTAAGGCCACAGGTCGATCTGCGCCGCCGGCTGAAATAACAATGACCTCACCTTCACTGGCCCAAGGTTGTTCAAGGCTTGACGGTGCTGGCAGGGGCGCGCCAAGGCTAAAGAGGCGTCCTTCTTCTAGGCTATGCCCTTCGGGAAATTCACTGGCTAATAAGGTGCTTTGCTCGGTGCTTAAGCGAGTGGTGAGCACGGGGCCGCTTGGGCGTAGGTGTTTAATGGCAGAAACAATTTGCGCTGGGCTTTTATTGGGGGCAAAGACCACTTCTCCAAGTCCTGTGCGAGCGCTGCGGCTGGTATCTAAGGTAAGACCACATAAAGTGTCTTGTACAGAGCCGCACAATGCACTTGGTGCAGATGCACAAGATGCGCTTTGTGTATCTTGCAAATCTTGATTTTTAGGCAGGCTTTGCAAGGCTTGTGACACGGAAAGCGCCCCAGAGGCAACTTTTTGCAAAAGATTTTCAATATAGGAAGTGTTCATGGTATTCTCTATTATTTTAGTGCGATATGAAAAGGAAGGTCCTAAGGATAGCTTGCAAATTTTCTTAAGGCAATAAAAAAGGCGAAAATTTTTTCCTTTCAATGAAAAGAGATACTTGCCATTATAGGCACAAGAGGGTAAAACCTTTGGAGTATGTCAGCACATCGTATTCTATTTTTGGCACCGGCGCATGCCGTAACTCGTATTTTTCCGCCTTTACGTGAGGCAGGATATGAAATAGGTATTGCCGAAAACCTCCAAGGCGCTTCTGTGTTTATTCGCAAGTCAGGGCCTGGGGTTATTTTTGCGCGCCCAAGTTTGCCAGGCTTTAAAGCTGAAGATCTGCTCAGTGTTGGGCAGGACGATCCGGCTTTTCCTCCTGTTATTATCATCACAGATAAAGGCAATGCCGAAGAGGCTCAGCGCTTTTTAGAGCTTGGCGCCGCAGACTATTGGTTGGAACCGCTAGATTTTGATAAGATTGTTGCTGCTACGCGCACCCGGAAAAAGAAAATGGAGGCTCCAGCTTCCTCTTCTCTTGGCGGACGCACCCCAAGCTATGTGGGTGGCCCCAATATTGTGGGTGAACATCCGGCCATGTCCAGAGTTATGGCGCTGGCAAAACAAATAGCCCCTTCTAAAGCCACCGTGCTCATCAATGGAGAGTCCGGCACAGGTAAAGAACTTTTCTCTCGCGCTTTGCATGCCTGGAGTAATAGAGCTTCAGGCCCTTTTATTGCCGTTAACTGCGCGGCATTGCCAGAACATTTATTGGAAAGTGAGCTTTTCGGTCACGAAAAAGGTGCCTTTACCGGCGCCATAGCGCGCAAACCCGGTAAGTTTGAATTAGCTTCCGGCGGCACCATATTGCTGGACGAAATTTCCGAAATGGACTTAGCTTTGCAGGCTAAGCTCTTACGTGTTTTGCAAGAGGGCGAAGTGGATAGAGTGGGCGGTACGGATACCTTAAGCGTAGACGTACGCGTGCTGGCCACCACCAACAGAAATTTGGAAGAATGGGTCAAGGAAGGAAAATTCCGCCAAGACTTATTTTTCCGCCTCAATGTCATTCCTTTGCGCTTGCCCTCCTTACGTGAAAGAGAAAATGATGTGCTGACCTTGGCGCAATTTTTCATGACCAATTATTCCAAGGAATATGGCTTAAGCAAGAGTTCCCTTTCTGCGGCGGCGGTGCAATGGCTACGTCAATATGATTTTCCTGGTAATGTGCGTGAATTACAAAACCTTATGGAGCGCGCCACCTTACTTGCCAATGGCAATCCCATTGAACCGGGGCATTTTTTACTAGATCCCGACGCTTGGCCTCTTTTTGCAGAAGATACCACAGGGGCTGATTCTGCTACAAATGCCACCGAGGGTTCTCTTTTGGATTCATCCATGCTCAATGCCCAAGGTGGTCTTGGCATGTTGGATGAAACTCCAAGTACGGGGGCGGGAACTGGTGTGGGCACGGCGCCGGCAACACAAGGCAATGCCGTTTCTGCTCAGCCAGCCGACGCAGGAACGCAATCGCAACAACTTTTTGGTGACGCTGTCATTCCATTGCATGAAATGGAGCGCATCATGATCATGAAGGGCCTCGAAAATACTTCGGGCAATCGTACCCAAGCCGCAGAGCTTTTAGGCATTTCAGTACGTACATTACGCAATAAGCTGAATGAATATAGAGCAATGGGCATTGAAATAGAGTAGTTTTTTCTTTCTCTCATAAGGAGGAAGGATATATTTTCTTTGGTATGGCAAAGTAATTTCTTGCTTTGTTATGTCAAAATTTTTTTTGGAGAGTCTATGCTAGATTTAATTCGCAACAATTCCCAGTCTGTGGCTGTTAAGGTGGCCTTTGGTATTATCATCTTGGTGTTTGTATTTTGGGGCCTTGGCTCAGTGCAAAGTATCAATAACTCCACCACAGTGGCTACGGTCAATGGAGAAGCCATCACCGTGATAGATTTTGAGCAGGCCTATCAGCAAGCTCGTGAATCTGTACGTGCCCAAAATCCCCAAATTACTTCAGAGCAGCTTAAGCAAATGCAATTGCCTCAGCAAGTTATGCAACAGCTTGTGCTCAATGCACTGCTCACCGAAGAAGTGAAGCGTTTGCAATTGGGTGTTTCTGCGCAAACCTTACGTCAAGCCATTGTGGCCATGCCTATCTTCCACAATGCTGAAGGGCAATTTGACCCTGCTTTATATAAAAGTATTGTAGAAGCACGCTTTTTAGGCGCCGGTAATTTTGAAAAGATGGTGGATCAGCAAATGGCTCAGGATAATTTGCGCCAAGATCTTACCCTCACCGCACAGGGTTTTGGTTCAGAAACATCTGCTTTCATGGGCTATACCTATGAAGAACGCGACATTGATTATGTTTTTTTCCCTGCCGCTGATTATTTAAGTTCCGTAGAAGCTCCTGCAGAAGATAGTGTGAAGGCCTATTACGAAAGCCATCGCGCCAATTATACCTTGCCTGCCAAGGCTGATGTGAGCTATGTTACAATAAATCCCATAGCCATTGGTAATCCTGCTGGTTTTGATGCTGACGCTGTGAAGGCCTATTATGATGCTAAGCAAGATGAATTTAGCGTAGCTAAAAAGTTTAAGGCCAGTCATATTTTACTACCCTTGGCAGAGAATGCTGCTGAAGAAGAAGTGCAAAAGACCACAGCAACCTTACAAGGTATCTTAGCTGAAATTAAAAATGGCGCCGACTTTGCCGCCATGGCTAAAGAGCATTCCGGCGATACCGGCACCAAGGAAAATGGCGGGAGCCTCAATTGGGTAGGTGAAGGCGAAACGGTACCTGCTTTCAATGATATGCTTATAAGCATGCAACCAGGGCAAGTTTCTGAAATTGTACGTACCAACTTTGGTTTGCATATTATTAAGGTAGACGAAATTCAAGAAGCCACGGTGCAACCTTTAGCTCAAGTAGAAGAGCAAATTCGCACCAATTTGGCTAGAGATGCCGGGCTTGCTAAAATCCGCGAAGTGGTAGACGCCCTCATCGAAGCCAATGTTCTTGGTAAAGATTTGGCCGCAGCTGCCAAGGCACAGGGGCTTGAAGTGGCTCAGTCCGGTCTAAAAACCTCTGCTGAATTAGAAAAAGAATTATTTATGCCTGCAGCTCAAGTGGCTAAGATTTTTGCAGTAGGTGAAGGCGTTCCTTTAGATACAGCTTTGGAAACTTCCGATCTTGGCTATGTGGTTGCCCGTGTGAGCAAAAAAGAAGAAGCCTCTGTACGTCCTTTTGAGGAAGTGAAGGCAGATATTATAAGCATACTCACCAAGCAAGAAGCGCAAAATAAAGCTCTTGCCGCCGCCAATGAAGCCCGCAAAGGCTATGATGCAACAGCTCCACAAGCGGACAGCATTAAGCAAATTAGCGGTGCCATGCGCGGTCAACCCTTGGGCGAGCTTGGTAATGCTCCAGAGCTTGGCGTAGCGCTTTTTGCCGCCGCTAAGGGCGCATGGTTGCCTGAAGCTTATGCCGTAACCATGAATGGCGCCGCCGGTGCTGTGCTTGCTCGTGTAGAAAGCATTGGTACTTCTTCTGCCGATGTATGGAAGCCTTTAGAAGAAATTTTAGCCACGGCACTTTCTAGTCAACGTGGCGATAAAATGTTCCAACTTTTCCTCTCTGCTTTGTCCTCCAAGGCAGAAGTGAAAATTGTAAACCAAGGATATTTGGACTCGCTGATGGCTCAATAGTTTTACGTAATAGTTAAGG
>CAYJPR010000036.1:0-12478 GCA_964372075.1 uncultured Desulfovibrionaceae bacterium
TCCAAACGGCGGAAGCGGAATATGAGCTAAAAGCCCCTCCTGGTCAAGCACTATTTTCACTTTTTTGTAACATTATTTTTAAACCCCTGTTTTAGTATAAAATTTATTTACAAAAAAAAGGGGTCAGCCCATGAGCTAGCCCCTTTACTTACGTTTACTGATACTATTTTATTCCCATAGCCACTCTTAGGCTTGCAATTTACGCAGATGTTCCTTGAGCTCCACTGCCAATTGCGCCAGATCACGCACCGCAGCAGAAGCTTCATTCATGCCGGAACTAATTTCCGTGGCAATTTCACTTACAGCCGAAGACATTTGACTCAACTCTTCAGAAGTGGCGGATTGCTGCTCTGCCGCTGTGGCAATGCCTGTAATGAGCGAAGCATTGTGCTCGGCAAGGTGTTGAATCTCAGCCAAAGCTTCACCGGAGGTATTGGTCAAAGCTGTGGCGTCGCCAATAATTTTCACAGCTTTTTCAAATTGCGCTATATTGGCAGCCGTAGAACGCTGAATGCCTGTAATACTGGTACCCACTTCTGTGGTGGCAGACATGGTTTTTTCTGCCAGCTTACGTACTTCATCTGCTACAACGGCAAAACCTCGACCGGCATCCCCTGCTCTTGCGGCTTCAATGGCGGCATTCAAGGCAAGGAGGTTAGTTTGATCGGCAATATCAGAGATAACGCCCATAACAGAACCAATGGCTTCCACCTGCCCACCAAGGGATTTGATATCTTCAGAAAGCTGCATGGAAACGGCATTCACTTCACTCATGGCCGTGACCACTTGAGAAACTAAGTTTGCCCCTTGCCCGGCTCTTTCTTGCGTTTCACCGGCTTGCACCCGCGCTTGCTCTGCATTATTGGCAACTTCCAGCACGGTAGCATTCATCTCTTCAATGGCCGCCGCTGAAGATGTGGTGCGATCACGCTGGGCCTCGCAGCCTTCGGTGACTTGTTCCACCTGAGCGGAAAGCTGCTCTGAAGCGGTGGCTACTCTATCAGCTACTTCTGTTACTGTTGCAGCTACGTCTAATATGGTGCGTTGCGCTTGTTTAATGGAAGTTAAGTTGGTTACCAGCAATACAATGGATACCAGATCTCCATTTTTGGCCAACATAGGCATGGCTGTATAAGCAATATCGATATGGGCTCCGCCAGGTCTGGCAACGGTTTCATTGCTGGCAGGCTTTTTGGTGCGCAAAACCTTTTGTATGGCATCGGATTCCGTTCCTGAGTCATCAAGAGCAAAAAGCTCATTAGGGGTTTTGCCCTTAAAATTTGAACCTAAATCGTTTAAAGCTACTCCATTGATATATTGAGCGCGTAAATTATTATCCAATACGACTACGGGAGAAGGTAAGCCATGGATAATAGCCAGCAAGCGACTTAATACACCATTAGTGCCATTAATAAGATTGGCAAAATCACCTTCAAATTTTTTAGCATCTCCACGAGCGGCAATATCGCCTTGCTCCACTTGACCTTCCAAGCGGCGATACTCTAGCATAACATCTTTCAAGGATGTAGGAATGGTGCGTAAAGCATCTGCTAATTCACCAATTTCGTCCTTACGCTGTACATCCAACTGCCCGCTTAGATTGCCTTTAGCGATTTCACTCGCAAAGTCTACTCCCTTTTTAAGGGAACGTACCACAGGCATGAGTAAGAGATATACCGTTACTATGCCCAAAAGCATGGCTCCTACAATACACATGATGGTGTGAAGGAAAATTTCATCTAAAATGGCATAGGCTTCGCTTTCCACGGCTCGAACAACGGCGGTCATTTCACCATACTTCATGGGAGCATGATAAAAAAGCGCTATATCACCCGCATCTGTTGCCATTTTTTCCTCGCCAACGCTTTTCTCTTTAGCCCACTTTTTAAAAGTTTGAATGGGTCCTAAATTTTCATTGAAAAGCCAGGAGGGATTATCTGCTACAGCAATGAGGCCTTTATCGTTAAGAATGAAAGCAGAACCCCCAGCAGGAAGAGCCAGTTCTTTAAGGGCTTGCCCTAAAAACTCTACAGAATACGCTGCACGGAGAAGGCCAATAATCTTACCATCTTTTTTAATGGGCACGCCCACAGAAATGGTATGCACTCCATCGGTGCTGCTTTTATAAATGGAAGACACAGAAGCGCGACCGGCCATAGCTTCGGTATAATACACACGCTGCCTGTAAGAAGCGCCGATTTTTTCGTAGCCTTCCATGGAATTAGCCCGTACCACCCCTTCTTCATCCAAAAGCACCACACGATCCACATCTTTGTAAAGACCTTGCTCTTGGCGCATGACCTGCGTAATGGCAGTGATTTCTTCCGCCGTAGGGTTATCTAGACTTAAAAATTCCGCCACAGCAGGATTTTGGGCAATGCGATGTACATCTTCCAAAGCTCTTTCAGCAAATTGATCTGCCGCCCCCACAAGAGCAGAAGCTTCACGCTCAAAGGTTCTGACAATGTTTGCGCTCAAGGCCTTTTCAGTATCATTATAGGTGATATAACCACTGGCAGCTAACAAAATCACGATCAAAGTAACAATAGGTAACAACAATTTTAATTGCAATTTCATATGACTTTTTCCCTCCTCTCAGTCATTACACAAAACAAAAGACTACGATTTATGGGTAACATAGTAAAAAACTATACTATATGTGACGCTTAGATATTAGGACCATATACGGCAAAGATACCCTACATATATATCCTTGCAGTACCACTGTCTATATGAATACAAAAAAAATATAAAAAAAATGACATTTACCGTAGTAAATGTCATTTTTTTATCAGAATAATTCTGTATTTATTGTTTTTACCAACTCTAAATACCCATTATATTATAACCGGCATCCACATAAATAATTTGCCCTGTTACCGCTGTGGATAAATCCGAAGCTAAATACACTGCAGAGCCGCCCACATCTGCGGGGGTCACATTGCGGCGCAAGGGAGCGTGATCTTCTATATGGGTGAAGATATTTTTAAGGCTTGCCACAGCAGAAGCGGCTAAAGTCTTAATGGGGCCGGCGCTAATGGCATTGATGCGCACATTTTTGGCGCCCAAATCCACTGCCAAATAGCGCATGGAACATTCTAAAGAAGCTTTAGCCACGCCCATAACATTGTAGCCCGGCAATACACGCTGAGAACCATTGTAGGTCATGGTAATAACAGAAGCGCCGTCGGTTAATAAGGGCTCAAAGGCCTGACATACGGCAGTGAGGGAATAGGAGGACACGTCTTGCGCCAGTCTATAACCATCACGACCGGTATCTAAGTATCGCCCTTGCAAATCTTCGCGATTGGCAAATGCCACAGAGTGAATAAGAATATCCACGCCGCCCCATTTTTCCTTCACGGTTTCCACAGCGGCGGCAATTTGCGCATCGTCGCACACGTCTAAAGCAAAGGTGTACTCACCGCCCATTTCTTCGCTAATGGGTTCCACACGTTTTTTAATGGCATCACCCACATAGGAGAAAGCCAAACGGGCGCCTTGTTCTTTGAAAGCTTCAGCCACGCCATAGGCAATACTTTTATTGTTGGCTAGGCCAAGAATGAGAGCTCTTTTTCCTTTAAGTAACATATCTACCTCTTATTCTTCGTCAAAAGATTTACCGGTAAGGATTTTATACGCTTCTGCATAGCGGCCTGCGGTGGCATCAATAATCTCTTGAGGCAATGCAGGCGCAGGAGGAGTTTTATCCCAAGGTTGCGCTGAGAGCCAGTCACGCAGGTATTGTTTGTCAAAGCTAGGTTGACCGCGGCCTTCTTCGTATTGGTCAGCAGGCCAAAAACGCGAAGAGTCTGGGGTCATAACTTCGTCAATAAGCACGAGCTCGCCATCGACCATACCAAATTCAAACTTGGTGTCGGCCATAAGAATGCCACGGGTAGCGGCATATTCGCGACCTGCTTCAAAAATACGCAAGGAAGTTTCTTGCACTTTCTTGGCAATTTCTTCACCTAAAAGAGCTGTGGCCTGAGCTACGGTGATGTTTTCATCATGCTCGCCCAGTTCTGCCTTGGTGGAAGGAGTAAAAATAGCGGGTTCAATCTTGGCAGATTCTTTCATGTCAGCTGGCAAATCATAACCGCAAAGGGAGCCGGTGGCCTTGTAATCTTTCCAGCCGGAACCGGTTAAGCAACCACGTACGATACATTCTACAGGTAAAGGCTTAGCTTTTTTCACCAGCACAGAGCGGCCTTCCAATTCATCTTTCCAGGGTTGCAAAGCTTCGGGATATTTATTCACATCACTTTCAATGAGGTGATTGGGGATAATATCTTTGAATTTATCCATCCAGAATAAAGTAATCTTATTTAAGATAACACCCTTATAAGGCACAGGCTCACTCATGATAACGTCAAAGGCAGACATGCGGTCTGTGGTCACAATAAGTAAGGTGTTTTCGTCAATTTCATACATATCACGCACTTTACCACGTGCAATTAAAGGAAATGCAGTCACTGTGGTTTGCATAACAACTTTCATTTTTATATCTCCTTATAAAGAGCAATGTTAAGAATCTAACGTTTCCAAGGCGCAACGCGCAGGAAACTCTCCGGGTAAATCCAACTGAGGCAAGCTTAAGCATTGCTTGGCTACCTTGCGCATGACGGATTCATTCCACGGAATAATATCGTATATTTCTCCGGCTCCGGCCACATCAAAGGTGGTCACGTTGCCAGTATCATCAAGATGAAAAAGAACCATCCCACTGCCTTTGGCATGGGCCTCTCGGCGCGAAGAACCGCCCAAGAGCCAACCATCTTCCACGCGCAATGCGCCGCGTAAAAAGTGGCTGTCGGTAACTTTCCATTGTTGTTCAAAGTTCAAGCCGCCATGAGCTGTTGGCGCAAAGCGGTAAAAATCTCCGGTAGAAGAGGAACAACAATATATATGCCCCTCATGCTCCACCATGGAATGCGGACAATTTAAGCCCGATGCCACCACAGAAGTGAGGGTTTTTCCTTTTTGGCGACGCAGGTAAAAGATAACGCCAAGACCTGCTTCTTTCCAGCCGGCCCAATGCTTTTGCACTACGCGAAAAGGTTGGTGCGAAAAAGCCGAGAGCAAAAAGCCCTCGCGCCAAGGCAATATGTCATTACAATGAATGGCATCTGGAGGCAAGTCTTGACCTGCTTCCAACCATGATTCCAGCGGAGAAGAGGTTAATATAGCATCACTGCCCTTGCTGTGCAATAAAACACGAGAATTACCTGTGTCTACAATGCCCAGCATGGTCTGCCCCAAGGCCTTAACGCTATGCGCCAAATTTTCATGCGGACCGGGCAAAAGCACAGTGCGCACATCTTCTCCGTCAAGGCTGGTTAAGGTATTATCTGACGCAATCCAAAGAGCCTTGTCATCAGCATGAATACCACACACGCGTAATACATTACCTGGGCAATACCAAAAAGGCGCCTTTTGTTCTGTATCGTATCCCACTAAGGATACGGCGCTATTTACACAGCCTAGTAAAACTTTCATGGAAAACCTTAGCTTGAACCTTTCTTGATGCGGCACTCCATGGAACGGGCGTGAGCTTCAAGGCCTTCGAGTCGAGCCAAGCGCGCAATGGATGTGGCATGTTTTTGCACAAAGGAAGGCGATGCCGCCACCACAGAAGAGCGCTTACAAAAGGTCTGTACGGAAAGGGCCGAAGAAAACCGTGCTGTACCCATGGTAGGAAGCACATGGTTTGGCCCGGCAAAATAATCGCCCACGGCTTCAGGAGAATGCGAGCCCATAAAAATAGCGCCGGCATGTTTAATATGCGGCAACATGGCCCACGGCTCTTTCACGCAAAGTTCCAAATGCTCCGGAGCCACCTTATTGGCAAGGGCAATACCCACACGCATATTAGGAACCACCACAAGGGCGCTCCAATCTTTGAGCGCCTTGGCTGCCAGCTCTGCACGGGGCAAAGCGGCGCATTGCACTTCCAGCTCTCGCTGAATGGCTTCGGCCATAAATTGGGTGTCGGTAATGCACACGGCAGAAGCCAGCGCGTCGTGCTCAGCTTGCGAAAGCAAATCTGCCGCCACCCAAGCAGGATTGGCAGAACCATCAGCAATGACTAAAACTTCGCTGGGGCCGGCTATCATATCAATGCCCACACGCCCTTGCACCATGCGCTTGGCGGTGGTCACATAAATATTTCCTGGGCCCACAATAACATCTACGGGAGCCAAGGAACCGGAACCAAAAGCCAAGGCCGCAATGGCCCAAGCGGAGCCCATGCGGTACACTTCATCAATGTCCAGCAAATGCGCCACAGCTAAAATATGTGGATTAATACTGCCATCGGGGCGCGGCGGTGTAACCACTGCCAATTGATTTACCCCAGCCACTTGGGCAGGAATGGCATTCATAAGCAAGCTGGAAAGCAAAGGCGTATCGCCGCCCTTACCGCCGGGCACATACAAGCCTGCACGGTCCACCGGAGTCACTTGTTGCCCCAAGATGGTGCCGTCTTCGCGGGTTAAAAACCACGACTTTTCCAGCTGAGCTTCATGGAAAGTGCGTATATTCAAGGCAGCTTCGGCAATGATAGCTAAATCTTCACCGGAAACTTGCGCAGCTCCCTTGGCAATTTCAGCAGCGTCTAAGCGCAAACTAAAACTTTCATCGGCCTCGGGGCAATCAAAGCGTTTAGTATATTCTAATAAGGCGTCATCGCCACGTGTTTGTACATTGTGCAAAATATCTTGCACAATGCCATCGACGCTTTCGCCAGTATCTTCACGGCCTTTCAGAATAGCCTCAAGGGCGGGCCAGTCCTTTTCTGAGGCGCATGTAATAATACGACAGGACATATATTCTCCTTAAAGATGCGTCCAAAATCTCTCTATTTGACCTACATCTCATATATAGCTTTGGCATGTTACAGGAAGTGTTCTAAAAAGTCGAGCTTTTATGCCTTCCTTTAGTCCGCACAGCCAAAGAAACGAAAGTAACACTTTTGTGTAGTTAGGCCGCAGAAGGGCTCTTTTTTACACCATGAAAAAGGCAGTAAAGTCATGAAATTTTCATTTAACATTTTACTACCTTAAAATAAAATTTACCACAAAGGGTCTTGACAGGTGGGCAAGGCTTGCTTAAAAATAGAGCCTACGAAGGAGTCTTTCATGTCATCCAAAAAACAACACGATGCATATAAAGCGGCCCAGCAAGATATGGACCACGAACTTTTTGACCAAGCCCCTGAAGAATGTATTATTCCTCAGATTCCTGAAAATTTAAATGAACTCTGCCTTGAGCATATTTGCCCCAGCTGTAGCGTGAAGGAAGAAGCCGACCAAACACGTCTACGCGCTCTGGCAGAAATGGAAAATTATAAAAAACGCCTCGGTAGAGAGCATGAAGAGCAACTCACCTATGCGGCAGAAAAAGTGCTTTCCAGCCTTTTACCCAGCTTAGATAATCTTGACCTAGCCTTACAATACGGCGGTCAAAACGAAGCTTGTAAAGATATGCTCATGGGCATTGAAATGACCCGTAAGCTTCTTCTAGAAGCTGTGAAAACCCATGGCCTTGAGCCTGTGGGTGAAGTGGGCGAAGCCTTTACGCCAGAATTGCACGAAGGTCTCATTTTTGAAACCCGTGATGATATGGAAGAAAATCACGTGAGCAATGTTATGCAACGCGGCTACAAACTCAAAGGACGCCTTATTCGTCCTGCCAAAGTGGGCATTAGCAAAAAAGGCTAAGCCGCTACTTTTTTCTTGCTTTATAAATCCAAGCCGCATGGGTGGCTTGGATTTTTTTATATGCCCTAGAATCTAGCGGGGCTAGGCCGCGTCCTGCGGCCTTGGTACTTGTTGACGCTAAGCCCCTTTTTCCTTATGTAACAAACCATGCAAGAACTTCACTGCAAACAATGCGGCATTTGCTGTCAAAAAGGCGGCCCCCTACTCCACAAAGCAGATATGACTCTTATTCATCAGGGCCATATGGACCTAGTACATCTTGTGACTTTACGAGCAGGAGAACTGGCCTTTGACCCTGTATATAATAAGCTTATCCCTTTAGAGGAAGAGGCCGTAAAAATACAAGGCACCCATGAGGCCGCGCATCCTTGGCATTGCGTGTATCACAACTACCAAAACGCCCAAAAATCTCAGAGATCTCAGGGCTGCGGCTTGCACCCCTTGCGCCCAGCCCAGTGCAAAGCCCTTTTTTGTGCAGACACCACAGAGCTGGCCCTTATGTATCATGAAGACAGGGCCCAGCGAGCAGATATATTTTCGCAAAAACAAGGCTGGCTTGAACTGGCCGAAGCCCATGAAGAGCAATGCCCCCTACGCCCCGTAGCCGAGCACGCTCAGCGCCTTTATTTTGAAAGCCATGAAAGCGCTGAAGAAGCGCAACATTTGCACACTGCTCTTTTACAAAGCCTACGCTATGATTTAGCTTTCCGTGAGCTTTGTGTGGAGAAAGGTAACATAGACCCCAAGTATTTGCCTTGCCTCTTGGGGCGCCCTTTGCATATATTTTTACCCAGTGTGGGCTTTGAAGTTCAGCGCGACGCTCAAAATTCCCTATTTCTCAAAAAAAGAAGCCAAGCGCCTTACTTTTCCTAACTCTCTTTCCTAAGATGACACCATGACACAAGAACTTTTGCCCCTTCCTTTTGACGCCGCTCATCCTTGGTTAGCACCCCTTGCCGGTTACTCCGACTTAACCTTTCGCTTGCTTTGCCGCGAACACGGCGCCCGCATAGCCTGCACGGAAATGGTCAGCGCCAAGGGCCTTGTATATAAAAGCAATGGCACTCAAGACCTTTTAGCCACCACGCCGCAAGACTCCGACGCCAGCCAAGGAAATTTTTTGGTGGTGCAACTTTTTGGCAATGAAATCCCCTTTGTGGAGCAGGCCCTTGAAGAGCTTTTACGTCAAGGTTTTCAGTACTTTGACCTAAACATGGGTTGCTCTGTGCCCAAGGTGAACAAAACCGGTTGCGGCTCTGCCATGCTAAAAGATTTGGAAAATAGCCTTGCCGTGGCTAAAAGCATGATTAATCTTGTAGGTAAGGGCGCCATGGGTTTTAAGATTCGTTTAGGCTGGACAGACGAGAGCCATGTGTGGCAAGAAGTGGCTCAAGGCTTAGAAGAGCTGGGCGCCGGCTGGATTACCCTGCATCCGCGCACCGCCAGACAAGGCTTTAGCGGCGAAGCCGCATGGGAGCATTTAGCCAGCTTACGCCAGCTTGTGCGCATTCCTGTCATTGCCAGCGGAGATTTATTTACCCCGCAAGACGGCGTGCGTTGTCTTAAAGAAACAAATGTTCATACCGTCATGTACGCTCGTGGTGCCATGCAAAATCCGCAAATTTTTGATCAACACATGGCCCTGTGGCAACACGGCATTGAGCCTACGGTTCAGGCAGAAAAGCTCTTTACCCTTATCAAAAGACATATGGAGCTGGCCCGCGCCTACAGCTCTGAACGGGTAGCCTTGCTAAAAATGCGCACCTTTGTACCGCGCTACGTGCATCATTTCCCCGGAGTAAAGCGCCTGCGCCAAGAGATGGCTACTTGCGCTAATTTTGAAGAGCTACAAGACCTTTTACAAAGATTTTTCGCTTATACAGAGCAAAAAGCAACACAAGACAGTTAGTAGCCCAATTACTAGCCTAGTAGCAAGCCCATTAGTAATAAAGTTAGGAGCATACATGCAGGTGATACGCGCCAACACGGCAGGTTTTTGTATGGGAGTCTCTTTGGCTCTAAAAAAATTAGATACAGCCATAGAGCAAGGCTGCGAAGGGCGCATTTGCACCCATGGCCCCATCATACACAATCCGCAAGTACTAGAACATTATGCCAGCCTTGGTGTATACTGTCTTAAACCTGAAGAAAAAGTGCACAGCCATGATTGTGTTATAGTACGCGCCCATGGCATTCCTAAAGATGAAGAGGCGCGCCTTGTGCAAAGCGGTGCACGCATTATTGATGCCACCTGCCCAAAAGTAAAAAAAGCGCAGCTGGCCATAGCCAAAGCCACACAAAAAGGACATACTTTACTTCTTTTTGGCGAAGAAGATCACCCAGAAGTGCGAGGACTCATTTCCTACGCGGCCCATGAAGCTGTGGTTTTTGATTCTTTTGAAAAATTACGCACAATAAAACTTGCTCCTGCCAGTACTTACGTGCTAGCTTCCCAAACAACGCAAGAGGGGAAAATTTTTGCCGAAATGATAGAATATCTTAAAGGTATTTTAGAGCATATTCCGGTACTATCTACCATTTGTCATGCCACCCATGAAAGGCAAGAAGACATTATGCGCATTGCGGACACGGTGGACGCCGTGGTGGTAGTGGGCGGAAAGGCCAGTGGCAATACTTGCAGATTAGCCGATGTGGCCGCCGCCAAAGGCGTTCCCACATGGCATGTTGAGACGGCTGAAGAGTTACAAAAAGAAAATTTTTCACTTTTTTCGCGTACAGGTCTAACGGCTGGCGCATCTACGCCGAAAAGACTTATAGATGATGTGCAAAGTTTTTTGGAAAGCCTCTAGCTCCATAAAACTTTACCATTTACCTTTTTGCTAAATATTACACCCCACCTGGGAGAGCGTATGGCACAAACCAATATCCTTCTTGAAGCCGGTACCAACGAGCTTGAAATTGTAGAATTTTATATAGACGAAAAAGCTATGGATGACGATGGTTCCCCCATCCCCAATGGCTATCGCGGCTATTATGGCGTGAACGTTGCTAAAGTTCTCGAAATCATTCGCATGCCCAAGGCCACAGAACTTCCTGAAGTTCAGCACCCTTGCGTACTCGGTGCTTTTAACTTGCGCTCACATATTATTCCCTTGGTAGACCTTGCCATGTGGTTAGATAAAGAGCCTGCAAACCCTTCTGAAGAGCCTAAAACCATTGTTACAGAATTTAACTCTGTCACCACGGCTTTTAAGGTTTCCGGTGTTAATCGCATTCACCGTATTTCTTGGGAAGAAGTAGAAGCCCCCAGCCCCTATGTGTCTAAAATATCCAATAATACCGTTATTGGCGTGGTACACTTAGAAAACCGTATTGTTTTCTTGCTGGACCTTGAAAAGATTGTGGCTTCGTTAAATCCTGCCCTTGGCCTTCGCTTTGAAGATATGGAAGAAGAATGGAGCCAAGATGTACGCCGCCGCGCCATGGTGGTAGATGACTCTGCCCTCATTCGCGAAATGCTGCGTGACCTTTTAGAAAAAGCCAATTTCGAAGTGACCATCTGTTCCCACGGCGCCGAAGCTTGGGATAAGCTTTGTTCTTATAAAGCCAAAGCACAGGCCGAAGATCGCCCCATTACGGACTTTGTGCAAGTGGTAGTTTCTGACATTGAAATGCCCATGATGGACGGCCATAACCTCACCAAGCAAATTAAAGAAGATAAATTTCTCAGCGTATTACCTGTTATTCTCTTTTCTTCTCTCATTACAGATAAATTGCGCCACAAGGGTGAAACCGTGGGCGCCGACGATCAGGTTTCCAAGCCGGAAGTTACCTACTTGGCCCGCCGTGCATTGGCTCTTATTCAAGAGAGAGAAGAAGGTATTTTCCCTGAAAATCCTTTGCTTACTAATGATTAAAAGAACTTTGTTCTCGCTACAAAAAAGGCCCCAAATCAGATTGGGGCCTTTTTTATAGAAAAAATCCGCAGTAAAAATCTATTCTCCGGACACAACTTCTTTAATACGACACACGCCGCACACCTCGGCCGATGTGGGATACCCACAACGCACACAAGGGCTCACTTCCACGCCGGCTTCTTCTTCATGCTTGGAGAAAATAGGTCTACCGCGCTTTAAAAAGCCTTGATAAAAGTCTATTTTACGCCCCGGCATGGCTTCTTCTAGCTGTTGCCATAAATGCTTATGCTGGGTAAAGCTAGCCCCTTGGCTATAAGGGCAAGACTCGTAATGATTTTCAATGCCCATAAGGAAAGCGTAGTTGGCTGTTTCAAATTCCGTTAGGCGCCATAAGGGTTTTACCTTACAAGCAAAGCCGTCTTCGGCTTCTAGCTTGGGCCCTTGGTCCGAAAGGTAGGCTAAATCCCAGCGAATGGTATTGCTAAACAGTCTCGCCACTTCATCATCCAAATTATGGCCTGTGGCAAGGGCTGTATAGCCTTCGTCCATGGCTACTTTATTGAAGAAATAACGCTTAATCTTGCCGCAAGCAGAGCAAATGGGGCGCTTTAGCTTGGCCTTTACATCTGGAATGGCAAGGCCTTCTTCAGCCATATCTTTCACAATGAGCTTAAAGCCATGCTCTTTGCAAAAGCGCTCCACTACGGCACGTGTGGCGGCAGAACTATTGGGTATGGCTAAATCTATGTGCAGGCCCGTCACATCATATCCTTGACGTGACAGCTCCAGCATAAGCGCTAAAGAATCTTTGCCGCCAGAAAGGGCCACAAGAAGTTTATCTTCATGGGTGAACAGCTTTTGCTTGCGAATGCCTTTTTC
>CAYJPR010000037.1:0-12216 GCA_964372075.1 uncultured Desulfovibrionaceae bacterium
CAAAGGAGGTACTTAATAAATCTGCCTCAGCCCATTGCGAAGGACTACGTAAAATCCCCTTATGTTCTGCCACAGGCACCACGGTGCGCTCTCCAAAACCAAGCTTGGTTAAGTAGCGGTGATAGGTGTCTGCGCCTAAAATTTGCCCAATTTTTGCCACGCCAATATTACTGGAATAGCGTAAAATTTCAGAAACTGTGAGTTCTCCGCGAACGGAAGTATCACGGATAGTAATATTTTTTGTTTGCCAGCGACCATTTTCGCAATCAAAAACCGACTTAGGCGTCACTATGCCTTGTTGCAATGCCGCCGCCACCAAGAAAGGCTTGAGCGTTGATCCAGGCTCCAAAGCGTCGGTGGCTAAACGATTTCTATACTGACTGGGAGCATACGTTCTATACGCATTGGGGTTAAAGAAGGGATACTGCGCCCAAGCAAGAATGTCGCCATTTTCCACATCCACCACCAAAACACCGCCCCAAGCGGCGCCATAGGTATCTACAGCCTTGGTAATGGCCTCCTCAGCAATAAATTGCATCTGCGAATCCAGCGTAAGCTGAATGGTCTTACCTGTGGGTTCTTCTTGGCCTTCTGCTTGTAAGAAGAAACGTCGCCCAAGGGCATCCCTTTGCATGGTACGCCGTGTGGGCGCTGCGGCTAAGACGTCATCGTAGGATCTTTCAATGCCTTCAAGGCCTTGATCATCCACGCCCACAAAACCAATAAGGTGCCCCGCCATTTGCTTGAAGGGGTACACACGATTATATTCTTTGGAAAGACCAATGCCTTCTAGCTTGGCGGCCTGCACAGCTTCTGCGGTGCGATCATCCACCTTACGGGCTAACCAAATAAATTTACGAGATTTTTTATTGAGTTGCTCTGCAATCTTCTCTGCGGGTATGGGAAGAAGAGATGCCAATACAGCCGTAGTTTTTTCCACATCACGCACATCTTGCGGACGTATAAAAATGGAACGGCTTTCCACAGAGCGGGCTAGTACCTGCCCATTGCGGTCAGTAATGGTGCCACGCTTACCGGAAACCAGCACGGAACTCATATATTGTTGAGAAGCTTTATCGGCTAAACGAGGACCTTCAAGCACTTGCACATACCAAGCTCTGCACCACAGACCAAACCAGAAAAGGGCAAAACAGGCCACCACCAATTTAATGCGGAAAAAGCCCCAATTCACCGTGGACAAATAGGCTTTTATTTGCGCAAAAGTGCTGGGTCCGGAAGAAGATTTAGCTGTATTTTTAGAAGAAACGCTGCTTTTGTTACTGCGTGCTGGCTTGGAACGTTGTCCAAGGGCCGCAGAAGAGCTACGGCTTTGCCTTGACTCTTTTGCAGAGGACGTGGCGGACGGCACGAAAGACGAGCGCGAAGTTTCACGCCCTTTTTCACGCGAGCTTTCGCGCTTATTTTTCACTTTTCGTTTAAATAATACCATGCCAACACCTATATATCTTCGCGCCAGCGTATTTGCCCAGGCTCAGGGGGATGCAAGCCAAGCTTCCCCGCCCTGCGGCCCAGCTCCCTCGGGGAAAGCAAATATTCGCGTTCCACCTCAAGCTTGGCCTTATGCGCTTGTTTTTCTCGTACATCCACCTGTAAACTTGTCATAAAATAACGAGTATCTGTACGTTCAATATTAACCCACACTAAAACGAGGGTCATAATCATGGCAGCAAGTACGCCTACAACAACGCAAAGCAACCATCCATTTCTCTCTCCTTGCAGCATTAGTGCGCCTCAGCAATTTTCTCCACAGCGCGTAACTTAGCACTGCTGGAGCGAGAGTTTCTTTGTAATTCTTCCGGCGTTGCGGTGACCGGTTTTTTGTGAATAATGCGCACTTCCGGCGTATGCCCACAACGGCAACGCAATACATGCCTTGGGCAACGACAAGACTCGGCCCAATAGCGCATACTTTGCTTCACCATGCGATCTTCTAAAGAATGGAAACAAATAACCGCCAAGCGACCGCCCACACGAAGGCGCGCTAAAACGGCATCTAAAAATCTTTGCAATTCGCCAAGTTCATCATTAACCACCATGCGCAAAGCCTGAAAAGTGCGTGTGGCAGGATGATTACGAGATTTGGCACGCCATGCAGGGGGATAGGCATTGTAAACAATATTGGCCAGCTCCGCCGTGGTATCAATGGTCTTTTTTTGACGCGCATCCACTATGGCTCTGGCAATGCGTCCGGCTTGCGGGTCTTCACTAAGACGCTGCAAATGCTCTTTGAGCACTTCAAAGCGTTCTCTATTAACCAAATGCCAGGCAGATTCGTGGGCTTCTTGGTTCATGCGCATATCAAGGGGACCATCGGCATTAAAACTAAAACCGCGTTCTGCCATATCTATTTGCATGGAAGAAACACCAATATCTATAAGGGCGCCGTCAATTTTATCCCAACCAAGTGCATCCAGCGCTTCTTCAAATTGGCTATAACGAGTGTGAAAATAATGCACTTTATCCCCAAAAGGAGCTAACGTTAGCTTGGCTCTTTCTAAAGCGTTGGTATCTCTATCAAGGCCGCAAAGCTCTGCCGTGCCCCCTTGGGCCTCAACTTTTTGCAAAAGAGCAAGACTATGCCCCCCAAGACCCAAGGTACCATCAAGATAACGGCCCCCTACCTGAGGATTAAGCGCTTCTAAGACCTCTTCCACAAGAACAGGTACATGCGCCTCGTCATGAGTTTTGGATGCAATATCAGCCATGATTCATACCCTTTATAACAATTAAAAAAAACACGTAAAAACTATTTAGAAAGAAATATCATGGGCAGCGAGATCTTCGGAAACATCTTCAGTAATCAAAGCTTCAAACTCTACTTGATCCCATACCTCAAACTTGCCATCAAGCCCCACAAGGACTATGTCCTTATGCAGCTTTCCCGCACGCATAAGCGGTTGTGGTATACGCACGCGCCCTTGCGCATCCGGCACAAGTTCTTCTGCAAGACCAAGAGTTTTCGTGATAAAATTGCCAAGCTTAACATTGGGACTTTTGATAGAGGCGAGCTGATTACGAAGAGTTTGCCACCTGTCTGGCATAAAAGCCACAAGACGACCGTAGATGAGAGTGAGAACAAAGCCCCCAGAAGCAGAACATGCGGCAAGAGTCTCCCTGTATTCTACAGGGAGCATCAATCGGCCTTTGGCATCAAGGCTGCGATAAGAAGACTTGAAGTCTGTCACTTCCACGTTCTACCACCGTTTACCACGTTTTTTCCCTTATGCCCCACAAATTACCACCTGTCAACACAAGTGAAACCAAATATAAAGGAAAAATACTTGCTTTGCCCCCCTTGCCAGAAGCAAATAAAGTAATTATTTTTTGCTATTAGAAAAGAGATGAAGAAAAGTCATAGGTAAAAGTGGTTCCTTGTGGTAAATGGGCCCACTTTGCCCTTTCGTAACAAAATGGGCGCCCCCCCACTCTTTACACCCCTTTGGCAAAGAAAATTGATACATGTTTTCACAATTTCCTTGATAAGAGCATGTATTCAAGATAGTCTGCGGCGGTAAGGCTAGCGTCTTATGAACCTAAAGCCATTTTTTTCAAATAAGCAAAGCTCACCATAAAACAGGGCACATACGTAAGGATTAAGCATGAAAACTAAGATTATTGCTACCATTGGTCCCGCTTCTAACTCCAAAGAAAAAATCATGGAATTGGCCCTGGCCGGAGTGCGTATTTTTCGCTTAAACTTCTCCCATGGAGACGCCTCTAAATTTATAGATATCATCAAATTTATTAGAGAAGTAGAAGTAGAAACAAAAATACCGCTCACCATTATGCAAGACCTTTCCGGTCCTAAAATTCGTCTTGGAACCTTACAAGGCGAACCCAGCATTAGCGTTGTAAAAGGCATGCACCTTTTACTGGGACCCACGGAAAAATATTGCCTCGACATGCCTTACCTGCCCTTTGATCATCAGGTTATTTTAGAAAGCCTTGTGCCGGGTGACCGATTGGTCCTCGCCGATGGCGGCCTACAATTCCACGTGCTGGAAAGACGCCCCGATGATTTAGTCATTTTAGAGGCCAATAACGAAGGTATTATCACTTCTCGCAAGGGCCTTGCCCTACCCGGAAAAGCCACCAAGGTGCCTGCCCTTACCGAAAAAGACCGTAAGGACCTTGCCCAAGGGCTTATTCTTGGTGTGGATGCTGTGGCCATTTCTTATGTTCAAACACCTGAAGATGTTATTGAAACAAAGAATATTATCTTAGCCGCCGGCAAAAGCATTCCCGTAGTAGTAAAGCTTGAGCGTCAAGGCGCGGTAGATAGGCTTGACGAGATTTTACGGGAAGCAGATATTGTTATGGTAGCGCGCGGTGACCTTGGCGTAGAATGCCCACTGCCCATGCTACCCAGCATTCAAAAACGCATTATCCGTGCGTGCAATAAAGCGGCTAAGCCCGTTATTGTGGCCACGCAAATGCTTCTTTCCATGGTACACAGCCCAGCCCCCACCCGCGCAGAAACCACCGACGTGGCCAATGCCGTACTTGACGGCGCAGATTGCGTTATGCTTTCTGAAGAGACAGCCATGGGTAGCTACCCCGTAGAAACTGTGAGTTATATGCGAGAAATCACAAAGCAAGCTGAAGAACTCATTTCTGAAAGACATAAATTAAAAGAGCCTTCTGCAGAAAAGGGCATTGCCGAGTTTTTAGCCTATTCTGCATGCCTCTTGGCACAAAAATCCAATGCTGTGGCCATTGTTTCGCATAGTATGAGCGGCTCTTCTGCCCGCCAAATTTCTGCATGCCGTCCGCCGCAACAAGTTTATGGTTTAACGCCAGAAAAAGAAGCCCTTAAGGCCCTTAACTTCTCTTGGGGCGTAACCCCTGTCTTCATTGAAGACCCCCATGCCGACCAAGGCCATACCGCTCGCTGCGAGAACTTCATTTTAAATAACTCTGTGTTCCACCCCGATGAGCGCATGGTTATTACTGCCGGTCAACCCCAGCAAAAGGGTGGCAGATCTCGTGGTACTAACCTTGTAAAAGTATTTTGGAAATAAACAATGGCAAGAAAGAAATCTTCTCAGGTTCCGCAAAATATTACAGAGCAATACTATCAAATTAGTCTTGAAGTATTGGACTCTTTTCCCAAATATAGACTGCCCATCAATCTCTTTGTTTTTAACGAAGAGATTGCTGTGCTGCAGCCTTACAGCCGCCCAGATCAAAGGCTGAGTAACGAACAAGTAGAAGAAATTCATACCTTATGCAATGAAGGCAGACTCTTTGTATCTCGCTCAGACTTCCCTGTGTATTCTGAGCATATAGTCAAACAACTCGACCTTATATTGCAAGACC
Organism: uncultured Desulfovibrionaceae bacterium; assembly: GCA_964372075.1. GTDB lineage: Bacteria > Desulfobacterota > Desulfovibrionia > Desulfovibrionales > Desulfovibrionaceae > CAYJAD01. The sequence goes on from CAYJPR010000037.1 coordinate 5,341, forward strand.
CAAACTTAAATAATGCCGAAGTGGCGGATCTTTGCATCCGCTCTATTACGCAACATTTTACCAACTTTAGCGATAGTCCTGTAAAACCGACCTTTAACCTTTTGTATGAGGCCCTTATGGCCCTTACAGAATGGATTTGGCAAGATAAATACAGAATTAAATCCATCATTCGCCGCTTGCCTGTGGGCTATTCCCACGCTAACCACGCCTTTACTTCCATGGCTGTGGGGTGCTGGCTGTGGTTTGAAAGCGAAAGCGAAGGCAATATTAGCAAGCGTGCTTTGGACAAAGTAGCCTTAGCCTTCCTCTTACACGATGTAGGCATGGCAAGAATTCCTTTCTTCATATTGCAAAGGGCTTCTAAGCTTTCCCCCGATGATGTAAATAAAGTACGCGCCCACCCTGCTTTTGGCTATAAAACCATGCATAAGCTTGGCATTACCTATGATGAAATGGGGCAATGCATCATGGAACACCATGAAAGATTGGACGGTTCCGGCTACCCCCAAGGCCTAAAAGCTAACCAAATAAGCAAAATGGGCAGAATGTGCGCCGTGGTAGATGCTTTTAGCTCCATGATTGCCGAGCGCCCGCACTCTGCCATTAAACCGCTGGAAAAAGCTGCCATTGAACTTGTGGGCGATGATGCTCATTTTGATAAAATGTATAGTGCAAAAATTCTACTGGCCATTAAAACAGACCAATTTGGATAACATTTTAACGTTTTGAAATGAGGGAATTTATGAGCCTTGACCCGACGCAACATGCTGATTGGGAATTGGCGGCTCATGCTGAAAAAGGCATGGCCCCCATTACTAAAATAGCACAAGACATGGGCCTTGAAGCGCAAGAACTCTTGCCTTATGGGCATCATATGGGAAAAATCGATTTTCAAAAAGCCTTACAACGCTTAGAAAACAGCCCTTCAGGTAAATATATCATCGTCACTGCCATTACCCCTACGCCTCTGGGCGAAGGCAAGTCCACCACTACCATTGGCCTCACCCAAGGCTTTGGCAAAAGAGGCAAAAAAGCCTCCGCTGCCATCCGTCAGCCTTCAGGTGGTCCTACCATGGGCGTGAAGGGATCTGCCGCAGGAGGCGGTCTTTCTCAGTGCATTCCGCTGACTCCCTACTCCCTTGGATTCACCGGCGATATTAACGCCGTTATGAATGCGCATAACCTTTCCATGACAGCCCTTACAGCGCGTATGCAACATGAGCGCAATTATGACGATGAAAAGCTGGAAAGACTGTCCGGCATGAAGCGCCTCAACATTGACCCCACCCGCATAAGCCAAGGTTGGGTCATGGATTTTTGTTGCCAAGCCCTACGTCATATCATCATTGGTTTAGATAATGGTAGCCAAAGCAATGGCTTTACCATGCAATCCCACTTTGACATTGCTGTGGCCTCAGAAGTTATGGCCATCCTATCCATCAGTAAAGACTTAGCCGATTTACGCACACGTATGGGCAAAATCATCATGGCCTATGATCGCTCTGGTAAACCCATCACCGCCGAAGATTTACGCGTAGCCGGTGCCATGACAGCTTGGATGGTAGAAGCCATTAAGCCTAACTTAATCCAAACCATGGAAGGTCAGCCTGTTCTCGTTCACGCCGGGCCTTTTGCCAACATTGCCCTAGGCCAAAGTTCTGTTATTGCAGACTATATTGGTGTAAAGTGCTCTGAGTACCATATTACTGAAGCCGGCTTTGGCTCAGATATTGGTTATGAAAAATTCTGGAATTTAAAGTGCCGCGCCAGTGGTCTTACCCCTGACGCCGCCGTCATTGTGGCCACCATTCGTGCCCTGAAAAATCACGGTGGTATCCCCTCCCCCGCACCGGGACGACCCCTACCCGAAGCCTATAAAAAGGAAGACGTAGGCGCCGTTGAACGCGGCTGCTCCAACCTTTTACACCATATTAATATTGTGAAAAGTTCCGGCGTGCCTGCTGTGGTCTGCATCAATGCCTTCGCCACAGACACCCCAGCCGAAATTGCCAAAGTACGCGAAGTGTGCGAAAAAGCTGGTGCTAAAGTGGCTGTTTCCACCCATTGGCAACATGGCGGAGAAGGTGCCCTTGAGCTCACCGATGCCGTTATAGAAGCTTGCAATGAGCCTAAAAACTTCCGCTACCTCTATGACGATACCACTTCCTTCTTTGAGCGCATTGAACGCATTGCTTGGGAAGTATACGGCGCTGAAGGTGTAGAATATTCACAAGAAGCCCGTAACAAGCTCACAGCAATACAAGCCCTGCCCGAAGCCAAAGAGCTGGGTGTGTGTATGGTAAAAACCCAATACTCCCTGTCTGACATTCCCAGCAAGAAAGGCGTTCCCGAACGCTGGAAGCTCTATGTGCGCGACATGCTGCACTTTGGCGGTGCGGGATTAGTAGCGCCCGTGGCAGGAGATATTATGCTCATGCCAGGTACAGGCTCCGCCCCTTCCTTCCGCAATATAGATGTGGATGTGAACACAGGCAAAGTATCTGGATTATTTTAATATATAATTCTTTTGTGGGGGAAGGGAAAACTTTTGCTAGCGCCAAAAAGTGTTCCCTTCCCCCACACCCCCTTCCCTTTCAAAACGCGCTATTTTATCTCTTCCTCACCCTCCCTGTGCGGACGCTATTTTCATACAAAGCCCATATTAAATCGCCATTAAAGTTTTTTGGAAAGGGGGTCTGGGGGGAGAACCTTTTGTTCACAAAAGGTTTCCCACCAGTAGTTCATAAAAAGGAAATTGTTTCATGTTAGAATTTGTTATTTTTGCCTCTGGGGCATTGATCATGGTATTGGAGATGGTGGGCGCGCGCGTTATGGCACCCCATCTTGGCACATCTGTCATTGTGTGGACCAGCCTCATAGGCGTGGTGCTGGCATGCCTTGCCCTTGGTGCTTTTTTGGGTGGCCGTTTGGCCGATAAAAAACTTTCCCCCACCATGCTGGCGCGTATACTTTCCGGTGCAGGGCTCGGCTCAGCTTTAACGGCCCTTGGGCACCGCTTTGTTGGCATGAGCGTGAGCACCGGCATAGACAATATTTATTTGGCAGCTGTGGTGGCGGCCATATGCCTTTTTGCCATTCCGGCCTTGGCCTTTGGCATGATATCCCCATATATTATTCGTTTGAGATTGGCGGATATTTCCACCTCGGGAGCCACCGTGGGGCGTTTGTACGCACTTTCCACAACGGGGAGCATTGTGGGAACATTTTTGGGTGGCTTTGTGCTTATTTCGTATTTTTCCAGCACACATATACTGCTGGGAACGGCCGCTGCCATGCTGTTGCTTTCGCTCATGGTGGGCCTCACGGGCAAGAAGAGCCGTAGTCAAAGCATATCTACCATGCTGTTATTGCTTTGTATTCCTGCCATTGCTTTCATCAATGCCGAAATGGAATACGCCATGTACGCCAACGGCACGCCGCCCCCAGTGGAAACACCTTATAATAGCATTCGCATAAGCCAAGGAGATAATGAAGAAGGACGCCCCGTACGTCTCATGGCCACAGATCCCGGCTATGCGCAGTCGGGCACCTATTTGGATAAGCCTTCGGAGCTGCTTTTTGACTATACCAAGTACTATGCCTTGGGCACGGTGCTTTTTCCCAAAGCTGAGAAGGTACTTATGCTGGGCGGTGGGGGTTACTCCATACCCAAATGGCTCTTGGCAGGACATGGTGGCTTAGATGGCGAAAAATTGCGCCTTGATGTGGTGGAACTGGACCCAGGAATGACGCAATTGGCCAAGGAACTCTTTGGATTGCCAGAAGATACACGCATGCGTATTTTCCACGAAGATGCACGCCGTCACCTCACCACCAATACCGAGAAATATGAATTGGTATTTGTGGATGTGTTTAACTCCCATTACTCCGTTCCCTTTCATATGGGCACGGTGGAAGCTGCCGCCGCCTTACGCCGCGCTGTCACCGACGATGGTGCCGTACTCATGAATATTATCTCAGCCTTTGAAGGGCCAGACAGTTATATATTACAAAGTATTTACGAAGCATTACAGAGTAGTTTTGAACACGTATATATTTTTGCCGTGGATCCTCAGCAACCTTTGGGGGAAGTACAAAACTTCATGGCTTTGGCGTTACCCACAACTAATGCGAGGGTTCAGAATGTTCTAGAACACAAGGCAACACATGGTGATTATTCGCAAAATATACAAAAAATCCTTGCGGCACGAGTACCGCATATGGTGGCTCAAATGGTGCCTCCCCTGCGCGATGAATTTGCGCCGGTGGAACGCTATGCTCAGGCATTATTAAAAAAATAGTCCTATTGATTTAGATGTTATTCCGACAAAAAAAGCTTCTCAGCGGCGAGTAGAATACGCTTATACAAAAAGGGGATATGTACAAAGCTCCCCTTGGGCACACGACCATCACCTCATTACAAAGGGTTCCCTATGAAAACAGAACACCATGAAATAGAATTGACATCTCTCTCCCACGACGGGCGCGCCGTGGGGCGTTTACATACAGACAAAGGCACACAGGTGGTCTTTGTGGAAAATGCTTTACCAGGACAGCGTGCACGCATTGCCATTACCAAGAGCAAGAAAAGCTTTGCCGAAGCCACATGCGTTGAGGTCTTGCAAGAAGCACCAGACAGCATTACGCCACCCTGTCCGCATGCAGGGACTTGCGGGGGCTGTGCTTTGCAAAGCATGCCAGCCACCACGCAAATACATTGGAAAGAGCGCATTGTGCACGAGGCCATGGCGCGCATTGCCAAGCTTTCGCCCGAACAAATGGAATGTATTCGCCCTTTAATACCTTCGCCTCAACCTTGGGGTTATCGCAATAAAATGGAATTTGCCTTTGGGCAAGATGCAGAGGGTAAGTTGGTGTTGGGATTACGCGGTAAAGGCTCGCACGAAGTGCACATGGTGGAGCACTGTATGCTCATGCCGCAAGGCTGTATGCAGGTGGTGCAACAGGTTCATGCCCTTTGCCAAGATGCACGCTTTAAAGCTTGGGCAGGTCCAGAAGATACTCAAGGTATTTTACGTCACCTTGTGATACGTCGCCCGCATACCCTTGGGCCCGATGATAAAGCACAACTGGTGGTAAATCTTATCACCGCCCCCGGAGGCAATAATGCGCGCTTGCGTCTTTCTCGCCTTGGCAAAGAGCTCATGCAACAAAATGCCGCAGTGACCGGTTTTGTGCTGGAAGAGCGTCGCAGTGCCAGCATGATAGCGCAAGGTGAACACACCATCACGCAATTGGGGCCGTGCAAACTTGTGGAAACCCTTGGTTCTGTCACCTACACCATGGGCCATGATGCTTTCTTTCAAATTAACACCGCCGCCGCGGAAGTTTTATGCCAACATATACAACGCATGGCGCAAGATGTGGAAAGCGATGGCCCGCTGTGCATTTGGGATTTATATTGCGGTGTTGGCGCCCCCGGTTTAAATTTAAGCCAACATTTACGTCAACAAGGTCACCAAGAGTGTCAGCTTTATGGCGTGGAAATCAATACCAAAGCCATTGCCATGGCAAAACGCAATGCCGAGGCTTTGGAATTTGAGCACGTGACCTATGTGGCCAGTGACGCCAAAAGAGCCATTTCCTCATGGCCCACACCGCATGTGGTGCTTGTGGACCCACCGCGTACGGGCTTATCCCCCGAAGTGACACAGGCCCTTGTGAAGAGCCAAGCCCTGCGCATCATTTATATTTCGTGTAATCCTGCCACCTTGGCTCGTGATATGGCATTACTTTCTGAGGAGTATAGCCTTAAAGAACTTATCCCTCTGGACTTCTTCCCGCAAACACCACACGTGGAAAGCTGTGTTTTGTTAGTAAAAAAATAAAAATATGAGCCCATATCCTTCATTGGATGTGGGCCTTTATATGGGATGGCGCACGCACATTTCACAGGGCGTACGGTAAAAAAGACTCTTTCCACAGGCAATAGTATCTTGACGCCCACGGGCCACTATGCTATATATAACAAGCTTTGTGAAATGGGGTACAAACCTCACAGCCCACGGGCAATTTTCTTTGGCAAGTGCGGTATACGCCTTGCGAAAATGTGCTTGCTAATATGTGGGCACACCATGAGGCACCCATGAATTTAAGCGAAAGAGTAAAAAAGAAAAGCAAGACCATGGAAGTTTTTGCCACCGCCGGCACCATCGGTATGCATATGGTTAGCGGCCCCATTGTGGGTTTTGCCATAGGCTATGGTTTGGATAAGTGGCTTGGCATTCATCCTTGGGGTAAGCTGGCTTTCTTTCTCATAGGCATTGGCGCAGGTTTTTTGAATGTACACCGTGACAGCCAAAACCTACTACGCAAAATGCAAAAAGAAGGCCCCACCGGCCAAGGTAAGGCAGAAGAGCCTGCAGTAAAAACAGAAAAAACTGTGGATACTGACCGTGCTTAAACAAGAAAACGTGCTCGCAAGAGCGGTACACGGTTTAGACGCATGGCTTTGGCGCCGAGGATTTTATAATCCTTTAGTGCGCTTTATGTTGAAAGTTCAGGTGCTTTTCTTTCTTTTTGCCTTACTTGTGGGATTCATGGCTTTGCCATGGACTGAGCATGTGGTCACCTTTTCTGTGGGATGTGCCATTTTTGCCAATATTTTTTGGGGAATTTCTGGACAAGTACTGGGTCTTTCCCTTACAAAGTTCTCAGGGGGCTTGCTTTTTCTCCTCCTCATACGAACTGGTTTTCGACTGGCGCTAGCCGCCGCAGTTTTATATGTAGCCTTTGTGGTGTTTAAGGCCTCTGCTCTGGCCATTGTGTGCGGAGTGACGGCGAGTATGGGCTTGGCCCTAGGAACCTTTGCTTACAATCATTTTAGTAAGCACAAGCAATAAGGAGCGTATTATG
>CAYJPR010000038.1:0-12092 GCA_964372075.1 uncultured Desulfovibrionaceae bacterium
AGGTTTGAAAAAGTAGTGGATACTTCGTTAAGCTTGCCTTTCTTGCTCTCGATGTATGTAAATCTCACAAGTTCGAAAACGTAAAGAGCTTCGCCCTTGGTTGGGGCGCCTTTATATTTACCATTTCACACTGTGCGGCGGCACAGCATGAACAAAACCACCATCTTGTTGCGCCGTAAGATTGGCAATTTTTTCTTCCGCTTGAGCTAATTTCTTTGTTAAAAAGGAAATTTCTTTTTGTTGCTCTTGCAAAGCTTCATCGAGATCTTTGAGAAGCTTTTCCTGAAAGTACAGACCTTCTTCCAGAAGGGCTAGACGGTGTTCATGATCTGCCATGCTTTTTCCTCGCAGAAGTAGAAGGGTGTTGTTTGGAATGCCCTTGAGAGGACTTGTGCTTATTTTTACCATCCCCAGCGTAGCGAGTTTCTCTTGTATCTTTATCCCGTGATTTTTGGGAGTGAGCTTGTTTACCTTGTCCGCCCTTGCCGTGCTTATGCCCACCTTTTACGGGAGGGCGGCCCAATTCCGGTAAGAGGATGCGGTGTTGGCGCAAACGCTCCGCGTCGGTGCGGGCCACATAGATAGGCTCTTTTTGCGTATCTAAGCCGGTATAAAACATGGCTGTGGCCACGGTACCCGGTGTGGGGATAAAACATTGCACTTGTTGTGGCTTCCAATTTTTTTGGGCCAGCCACTGCGCCAGTTCTTGCATATGCTCATTGGTACAGCCGGGGTAGGCGCTCATAAGATAGGGCACAATATATTGCTCACGCCCCACCTTGCGGCAATGAGCTTGAAAAGAAGCTAAGAAAGTTTCAAAGACCTTGAGCGGCGGTTTGCGCATAAGGTTGAGAACTTCGCTTTCGCTGTGCTCGGGGGCAATTTTTAGCTGTCCACCGGTAAATTCTTCGGTATAGGCATGCACGGCATGGGGTTCATCCATGGCTATGTCGGCGCGAATACCCGAAGCCACGCGCACATGCTTAATGCCCGGTAAGTCTTTTATATCTCGCAACATATGCACGTGTTGCATTTGCGGTGTGCGGAAAAATGGACATACCTTGGGGTGACAGCAAGAATGACGCACGCAAGGTTTAGGATTGGTACACGAGCCTTGCCACATATTGGCTGTGGGGCCGCCCACATCGGAGATACTGCCCGTAAAGCCTTTTTGACACGTCATGTTATAGGCTTCATCCAAAAGGGACTCGGCTGAGCGCGAAGATAAGCGCCGCCCTTGATGTAAAGCCAAGGAACAAAAAGCACAGCCGCCGCCGCAACCGCGGTGTGAAGTTATGCTGGTGCGCAACATTTCTTCGGCAGGTATGGCTTCTTTGTAGCTGGGATGTGCCTTACGCTGAAAGGGCAGAGCATAGAGCTCATCCATTTCTTCCGCAGATAAGGGCGCGGCAGGGGGCGCTATGAGTAGCTCACGAGAGCCGAAATTTTGACGAATGTGATCCTTACCGCTATGAACATGCTTTTCTAGGGCCAAGGTGGCATCCATAAGCAAAGAGGCTTCTGCCAGCATGTCTTCGTGGCTGGGTAAGTCTAAATAGCTGTGCTCATAATCCACTTCTTCGCTTTTTTGCATCCATGCTGTGCCCTTAATATATTCTAAGGGAAGGCCGGCCTCGCAATGGCGGGCAATGTCCAGCACGGCGCGCTCTCCCATACCGTATACCAGCACATGGGCTTTGGCATCGAGCAATAAGGAGCGGCGTAAGGAGTCGGACCAAAAATCATAGTGAGTAAAGCGGCGTAAAGAAGCTTCTATGCCGCCCAGTACCAGCGGTATACCGGGAAAGGCTCTACGTGCTAAATTGGCATAGATAATACTGGCTCTATTGGGCCGTGCACCGGCCTTGCCGCCGGGGGTATAGCTGTCTTCGGAGCGCTTTTTACGAAAGGCCGTGTAGTGGGCCAATTGCGAATCCAAGGCACCGGCGGTAATGCCTACATAAAGACGCGGTGTGCCCATGCAGGAAATTTGCTCTGTATCTTGCCATTGAGGCTGGGCACAAATGCCCACTCTATAGCCATGGGATACAAGCCAGCGCCCCAGCAGGGCCACGCCAAAGGCAGGATGGTCCACATAGGCATCGCCGGTAATGAAAAGAATGTCCAAAGCATCCCAGCCAAGGCTGTGCATTTCTGCCTTGCTCATGGGTAAAAAAGGAGGCTGGGCTTGGCCTTGTATTGTCATAGAAGTCCTGTGGCTCACTGTGGTGAAAACTGTGAAAAACGGTGAAAAGCTAGGTAAAATCTGTGCCCCTATACCATATATATAAGGGCACAGAGGTGATTAATCTTTTTTGGGTGGGGTGATGATAAGATTGGGCTTGCTCTTGGGCGCTTGCTCTTCTTTCATGCCCTGCATGTGGTCGCTTTGAAAGGTCATCCACTCTTCTAAGCTAATGCCATCTTTGCTGTCTTTATCAATGATACCAAAAACAGCGTCGGTCATTTGTGGGTAAGCGGCCTTAAATTCTTCGGCGCTTACGCTTTTGTCGGCATTGCTGTCCATTTTAGTATATTTTTCAGAGGCATTGCTTATGCCTTCTGCGGCTTTACCGGGGGCTTTGCCATCCATGCCGGGCATGGCTAAGGCGGCAGAGCTTAAGGCAGTGCCAAAGAGTGCCAGAAAAAGAGTGCTATACAATATTTTTTTCATAATCATTCCTTACAAGATGCAACAAAGGGGAATTTAGAAAATCTAGATATGTTGCTTTTGCATACATACGGCATGCACCTTGCCTTGTAAAGTCACTTGGTGCATGGGGTTATGGGCCTGTTGAAATGCGCAATGATTCAAAACAAGTCTGACGACGCAATTTGCTCTTTTTCAACAGCCTGCTAACTGAGCAGCATTTTCATATGCGCATAAGCCTTACTAGTGGCCATGCGTCCGCGTGAGGTGCGCTTCAAAAAGCCGCATTGAATAAGGTAAGGCTCGTAAATATCTTCAATGGTGCGCACTTCTTCAGAACAAGCCACAGCCAGGGTTTTAATACCCACAGGGCCGCCGTCATAAATTTTTATGAGCACTTCCAAAAGTTTTCTGTCCATTTGGTCAAGACCGTGCTTATCCACATCCATACGTTGCATGGCGGCGGCGGCTTGGGGTTCGGTAATGCCATTTTCCCCTTGTACCAAGGCAAAGTCGCGCACGCGGCGCAAGAGTCTATTGGCAATACGCGGTGTACCGCGAGAGCGACGGCCAATTTCTAAAGCGCCGCCACTATCTATGGCAATGCCCAAAATTTTTGCCGTGCGGCTCACAATGCGGGCCAGCTCTTCGGGGCTGTAAAATTCTAGACGCGTCACAATGCCAAAGCGGTCACGCAAGGGCGATGAAAGCATACCCATACGCGTGGTGGCCCCCACCAAGGTGAAGGGTTCCAAATCAATTTTCACCGTGCGGGCGGCGGGGCCTTGGCCTATGATAAGGTCTAGCTTAAAATCTTCCATGGCCGGATAGAGCACTTCTTCCACCGTAATGGGCATGCGGTGAATTTCATCTACAAAGAGAATGTCATGGCGAGAAAGATTGGTTAAAATGGCGGCTAAATCTCCGCTACGTTCCAGCACAGGGCCGGAAGTGCAGACAATATTCACGCCCATTTCTGCGGCTATAATTTGAGCCAGCGTAGTTTTGCCAAGGCCGGGGTTACCGCAAAAAAGCGTATGATCCAGCGCCTTATGGCGTTCTTTAGCCGCGCCAAGGTACACGCGCATATTGGCGCGCAATTCTTCTTGGCCTATGAAATCATCCAGCGAGCGCGGGCGAACGGATTCTTCGGCGCCGCCTTGCAAGGCTTCATCATGTTGCATAAAGGAAGAAGAAGGGGGCGTGGTCATTATTTATTTCCTGCCTTGGCAAGGGCCTTAAGGACGGCACGCAAAGCGCCGGAAACGTCTAAGTCCGGTTCTTCTTGCAAAATACTGCGAGCCAGCGGCGCTGTTTCTTCTTCGCTGTAGCCAAGATTGCTCAGGCCATCCAGCACATCGCGCAAAATGGAGCCGGTAGAAGGCGTAGCACCGGCAAAGCTTGGCACATCGTCCACTTTAAGTTTATATTTTAATTCCAGAAAAATATGCTGGCCTGTTTTTTTGCCAATGCCTGAAACACGGGTTAAGGCCACCATATCGTCTTCCAGCACCATGCGGCGTAAATCATCGGGGCGGTATAAAGAGAGAATGGCAAGGGCAGTACGTGCGCCTACTTTTGAAATACTCACCAAAATTTCAAAGGTTTGGCGTTCGTCCCATGTTTCAAAACCAAAAAGGTCTTGAGAGTCTTCGCGCACTTGAAAGCTGGTATAAAAGGTAACAAACTCGCCTTTGGCGGGTAAATGGCTGAGGGTGTGATTGGGCAGAGCCACGGCATAGCCAAGGCCGCTGTCCGTAACAATAAGGCAATTACTGCCCCACAATTCGCCAATTCTTCCTTCAATACGCGCTATCATGCTATCCTCCTATGGAAACCATTTTCTTCTGGGCCACGGCTTGGGCTTGTTTGGCCTTGAGCAAGGCTTCCCCTAGGGGTTTATCTGTCATGGCTTTTTCAAAAATTTGGCAAATACGCTCTTCCATACATCGCTCTTTTTGCGCAGGGTCGGTGGCATTGCACAAACTTTCATCACGCAAAATAGAGCGCAAATCGTATTCTGTATCGGCAAAAAGGCAGGTGCGTAATTGTCCATCGGAGGTGACGCGCATGCGATTGCACGAATGGCAAAAATGATTGGATAAAGCGGAAATAATGCCTAAGCGCCCTTGTCCACCGGCAAGATTATACATGCGGGCAGGGCCTTGGTGCTTGGCTGTGCGTACTTTGCTGACAACATCGTCCGCTTGATCTTGCGCCTGCTCTTGTACCTGTTCCTGTGCTGACTCCTTTGGGGAGGAATAGTCCACAGGCGTAAGCTCTGTAAAACTTCCGGCTCTATAGAGAATTTCATCGGCCGGTAAGTACAGCTCTTTTGTCCAGGTGGTTTCTGCGCCCATGGGCATAAATTCAATGAAGCGCACATCCACACGGTTTTGCAGGGCAAAGTTTACAAAGTCTTCCATTTCTACATCACTTACGCCGCGCATGGCCACAGCATTGATTTTCACCCCAATGCCGGCGGCTAGTAAAGCCTTAATGGTAAGTAAGACCTCTTCAAGCATGTCTTTACCGGTGATGCGGGCAAAGGTTTCTTTATTAAAAGAATCCAGGGAAATATTAATGACTTTAATGCCAAGTTCTTGCAGTTTTTTCACATGGGGGCGCACCAAGGTGCCATTGGTGGTAATGCGTAAATCTACCTGTGGATGCAAAGTGTGCAAGGTGTCTAAAAAATCCATGAACCCCCTACGCACAAAGGGTTCTCCGCCTGTGAGGCGTATTTTCTGTATACCCATGCGCAAAGAAGCTGCCACAATGGTGAGCATTTCTTCATAACGCAAAATGGAAGCGTGGGGGATGAAATTATCCTCCACGCCACCACGGCAATAATTACAACGAAAGTTGCAATGATCTGTTACCGATAGACGCAAATAACGCGCAACGCGCCCATGCTCATCGGAAAGAAGGCCTTTAGTCACGCTCATATCCGGGAAGTAAAAGGGAAGAAGCTCCCGACTGGCCTTGGCCTTTGGGACAGTTTTTCTGTAAATAACAAATTTCGCAGGCGCCCTTAAAGGGGAAGTGCGTTACCACGGCAAAGCGGCGGGTAAGGCTTGGGCCTTCATCTTTATAAGGCATACCTAGCTCTTCCAAGGCGGCGCGCAAGGTGTCTGTGGGGCGCGGTGCAGGAGCACAGCCGGCGCTTTCCACATCGGGTAAAAGGTCGTGCACGGCGGCCATACACAAGGTTTGTGCAAGGGCATTGTCGGCATAGGCTTGAGAGGCAGAATCAGCCCAAGCGCCATCAATGCTTTCTTCTACAGATTCCGGCAACCAAGTTACCAAATATTTTACTTTACCCGTATCTACGGTGTACATTTGTAATTCATTTTTCCACTGTTCCCATAAATTCATGAAGCGTTCAAACATTTGTCCGCCAATGCGTGTTTCTTGGCTGTTACGCATGATGAGTTCTAAATCAAAATAGGGGTTTGCAGAAATTTTTTCTAGGGTATACGTATTCATATTTTGTCCTAAATGTCCTTATGGATATTGTCTTTAGTTATTTCATCCTTATATAGAGGATAAAGCTCCCTCTTTTTGGCGTATATAAAGACATACGTCAAGGGTAGATACGAGGGCAATGGGGAAAAGGTAAGCATAAAATGGCTTCTGGCAAGAATAAGGCTTGATTAAAAATGCAGTCTTCCGTATTTCCCAAGGGGAGATGCTTTGTTTTTGACCTTTGAGAGTACGGTACCACGGTATAAGGGAGGGAAATCATGCCCACAAGAGAACAAGTTGAATCCATAGTGGCAAGAATAATGCCGCGTGTGCAGATGATTTATACCAAGCCCCCTTATACTTCGCATTTAGACGATGCTAAATTGCTTTCTGCCGACTCTGCCGAGGCTACGCAAAAGACCTTGGCCCGAGAAGGGCATTTGGCTCAAGGCATTAAAGAGGGCTCACCTTTTTTGCTTCATAATTTAACGCAAACAGCTGTGCCGAGCTCTCCCGAACAACATACAGGCCATATTGTGAGTACCCGTAGCTAAACTTTAGTTAAACTTCGGGTATGCTAGAATAAGAGGAAGAAATATATGTCGCAAGATAGACCTTTTCCCGCGCGTTTGCGCTATGCCTATAAAGAAGACCCCAAGGCACAATTACACACGGCCCATGGCGTGTGGGGCGGTATTAACCCCCATGGGGAAATTGAGCTTAATTTTTATACAGAAAGTGATACAGCGCCCACCTATTCTGAGCGCCTTGTGGAAGAAGATGGTAGCCTTGGGCCGGAAATGGTGGCAGATGATGAAGATGTTCGCCACATTACCCGTACCATACATAGCAAAATTTTGTTAAACCATCGCTCGGCCTTGGCTGTGATGGCTTGGCTGGAAGAAAAAATAGAAAGCCTTGAAATGGACGAATCCAGTCTTTTCATGGATGATGACACAGGAATAGAGCAATAAATGCAACAAAGTTTCCATATATTAACCTTTGGCTGCCAGATGAATGTCAATGATTCTGCGTGGCTTGAGCGTGCCCTTGGTCAGCGTGGTTTTGTTAAAGCGCCTTTAGAAGAAGCCACCGTAGTCATTATAAATACCTGTTCTGTGCGTGAAAAACCGGAGCAAAAAGTGTATAATACTTTGCGTAAAGTACGCCATGAAACACGCAACACTCCCGGCGCTTTTGCCGTGGTGGCCGGTTGCGTGGCCCAGCAAATAGGCCAAGGCTTTTTTGAAAAATTTGAGCAAGTGCGCCTTGTATGCGGCGGTGATGGTCTTAAAGATATTCCTGCCAGCGTAGAAAAGCTTTTTGCAGAGCCTGGGCTAAAAATTTCCTTGGTGGATTTTTCCGAAAGTTATCCGGAAAGGGATGCGGCTTTACAATCGGGCAGCACTTCTCCCATTACCTATGTAAATATCATGCAAGGCTGTGATAATTACTGCGCTTATTGCATTGTGCCTTTTACGCGCGGGCCGCAAAAGTCGCGTGCCACAGGGGCTGTGCTGGAAGAATGCCAAGACCTTATAGCCCATGGCACCAGAGAAATTTGTTTGCTTGGGCAAAATGTAAATTCTTTTGGGCAAGATAGCAGTGGCGATGGCACCAGCTTTGCCAGCCTTTTATATAAAATTGCCGCCTTGCCCGGCCTTGAGCGCTTGCGCTTTATGACGCCGCACCCCAAAGATTTTTCTCCAGAAGTGATTCGTGCCTTTGGGGAGCTAGAAAATTTATGCCCCCATGTCCACTTGCCCTTGCAAGCCGGATCTGACGCTGTTTTGGCGGCCATGGGCCGTAAATATACCAGCGAGCGTTTTTTGTACTTGGTAGATGAAATGCGCAAAGTGCGCCCAGATATGAGCTTTTCTTCAGATATTATTGTGGGCTTTCCCGGTGAAAGTGAAGAAGATTTCTTATGCACTTTAGATATGATGGAAAAAGTGCATTTTAGGGCTTCTTTTTCCTTTTGTTATTCCGACCGTCCAGGCACCAAGGCCTCAACCTTGCCCGTAAAGGTGCCGCAAGAGGTTATGCTGGAGCGTTTGCACCGTTTACAAGAAAAGCAAGATGCCCTTACGGCTCAGTGGTTGCAACAGCGTCCGGGGCAAAAATCTGTGCTGCTCTTGGAAGATATGAGTAAAAAATCTGAAAGCAGTGACGGCGAAGTCTTTTGGCAAGGGCGTGACCCTCATGGGGTTACGGTAAATGTTTCCCTGCCGCAGGGCTTGGGTAAATGTGGCCTTATGCTGCCTGTGCAGCTTGTAAGCGCTAAAAGGCATACCCTTATGGGTGAGCAGGCAGGTGCACCATGGTAGTCATGCGTATTCTTGGCTTAAGTGTAGATACAACGGCTAAAACCCCCATCTTGCTTTTACAAGAAGAGGGGGATGGTCGCGTATTACCCATTTGGATTGGGTCCATGGAAGCCATGAATATTTCTTTGGCTTTAAGCGGAAAAAGTAGTCCGCGCCCATTAACCCACGATTTGACATTGATATTGTTGGACACTGTGGGAGCGCATATAGAGTCTTTGGAAATTACGAATTTTAGCAATGGGACTTTTTATGCGGAGCTTGTTATGCGTCAAGGCCAAACCTTGCACAGGGTAGATTGTCGCCCCTCTGACGGTATTACCTTGGCAGTAAAGCTGAGTATTCCTATTTATGTGCATCCTGAAGTGCTGGAAATTGCCATGCATGCAGAGCAGCGCCAAGACGCGGCTTCGTATCATATGTTTCGCGAAGAAGAGCTGAAAGCTTTGAAGATATTTCAAGCAGAGCGTAACGAGACCAATGCTGATGTAGCTTCAGAACAAAAAGTTCAAGTCTCTACGGGCAAGATTACTCTCAAGCCTTCTTTCCATGGTGCTTCTCCTCATGCTACCTCGGATCAGCAAGAGACAGATGAAAATTCTGCTACAAAACCAAAAGAAAAAGATGCAGAATTTGAAGCGCGGGCAAAAGCCTTGCCTCCCTTTATTAAAAGAGGCCCTAAGGTTACTGTGAGCAAAAGCAAGCCTAAGCAGACTACCAATCATATCACCGTTTTTGTGCAGCCAAAGGCCCATGTACACACCCTCATTGAAGGTATGAACGATGCTCCCAGGGAGCATGAATATGAGAATTTGCTGAAAAATCTTGATCCTGTTTGCAAGACAAAAATGTAAGAAAATAAGAGAATAAAACAAGGGGAATGCTCTTTTTCTCCTTGTTTTATTCTTTTGTGCCCTCTAAAGAAAAATAATTTAGGGGCGATATGTACTTATAGGCCGGCGTTAAAGGCCTTGATGTAGTAGATTAGCAAGCAGGATGAAACAGTATGCACGATTATGAGCAATTTCAAAAAATACATGAATTTTTCACGCAAGGAAAATCTGACCTAGCCCTGCGCTTATTGATGCAGGTGCAAGCAGATAAAATTGCTTTGCAGGACCGCGTGGATGTATTGCATGCTCGTATTCAAGAATTTGAAGATATTTTACTGCTTTCTAAAGCTTTATATTTTGACAATGAATTCTATTGGTTGCGTTCTGATGACTATGCCAAAGGCCCCTACTGCCCCCATTGCTATGAGGGAGACGGCACGCTTTTTCGCTTGCGTATGCAAGAGAATGCTTTATATTGTCAATGTTGCTCCTCTGTATATGCTTTTAATGCACATGCTGTAGGGCAAAATATGCATTTGCCCAAACCTCGCACTGCCACACTTATTCCTTTTACTGCAAGGAAGTTCTAATGCCGCCCATAAGCAAAGAGCCTAAGGCGTCACAT
This sequence comes from uncultured Desulfovibrionaceae bacterium, assembly GCA_964372075.1. GTDB lineage: Bacteria > Desulfobacterota > Desulfovibrionia > Desulfovibrionales > Desulfovibrionaceae > CAYJAD01. The sequence continues at coordinate 9,901 of CAYJPR010000038.1, forward strand.
GCGCCTGCGGGCGCTTTGACTTCAGAACAGGCCCCCAAACAGGCTCCAGACCAGTCTCCTGACACACAGCCAAGCACCGCCTTAACCAAAGCGCCTAAGCCCTTGGGCGGGGTATTCTCTCCTGCGGCCCAATATCCTGGCGTTAATTATGCCAAGGTCTTATCTACCAGTAAGGACGCGCCTTATGAACCCACAGCTCCTGCCGTGAAAGCTAGAGAGCCTGTAAAACATATTGTGCGTACTAAAATTAACTCGCAAAATATTGTATTTCATGGATATAGTCAGGCCATGCTCTTGGTGGAAGTGGATAGCCATGCCACCGTGGATAAAAATGCCTTGCGCGCCGCGGGCATTTCTCATGTGCAGGTTCTTACTTCCGGCATGTTGGCGGCACGCTTTTTAGCCATGCAGGCAGAAAAGCACGCGGAAGATAATGAGGGCATAGATTGTGTTTTTTGCACCCCGCGTCTTGATGATATGTCGGCTGTGCAGTGGATGGAATTGGTGCGCCAGCATCCACTCTTGGTAAACATTCCTGTGATAGTCATTAGTAGTAATGCGCAAGAAGCTGAGATTTTACAAAACCTGAAAGACGGTTTTGATGGAGTGCTCTTACGCCCCTATGCGCAAGATGATGTGCGCAAATTGCTGGGGCATGTACAAGATACTTTTCGCCCTCGCGTGGTGCCTCAAGGTGCGCAGGGGCAAGCAGAATTTAGCGCCATTTTAAAGCAATTGGAAAGTTATCAAGGGGAAGGATCTAAGGCGGAAATGAATTTTCGCGAAGGTCTGCGCCAAGTGAAGGAAAAGCATTGGGACGCGGCCATCCAAGCCCTTACCAAGGCTTTGTATCATAAAATTGTTAAAGGCGAGGCAGAATATGCCTTGGCGGCGGCGTGGCAAGGTAAGCGCAATATGGAAAAGCAGCGCTATTATTTAAGCGAAGCTTGCACCACCTTTGTGCGTACGCAAAAATGGGCTCGAGCCCGCCTAGCCTATACTCAGCTTTTACGTGTTTTGCCCACGGCAGAAAATCCCTTTATACGCCTAGCAGAAAGCCATATTAAGGCCCAAGAATTTAAGGCCGCCGCCGGAGTGCTGGTGCTGGGCTTGCATTTGGGGCAGGGAGAGAGCGCTGTAACGCGTCTTGCCAAAGCTTGTTTGTATACAGAAAATCCTCCTTTCACCTTAGCGCAAATTGAAAAAATTTTTACAGCAGAAGAGCTGCAAGACTTGGTGCAGGCTCTACCTGCCGAAGTACAAAGGCTAAGCGATATACATGATGCCAATACACAGCAGTATCGCGAAGACTTAGAACTTCTTAAAGCACAAGCCAAGGCCATGCCCATGCATGACTCTGTGCTGGCTTTGCAAAAGCGTCTAAATCTAGAGGCAGCTGCTTATGACCCTGAGAGCTATCGCGGCTATAAGGGAGACGTTACCGGCGTTATCCCCGGTATGCCCACGCTTATTCAGGAGCAAAGAAGCAAAGAAAATCTTGATGACAGGTCTGATTTTGACGATGCTGTTTTGGAACCCTTGGGAGAAGATGATTTGGGCGTAGAGCTTTTTTCTGCCTTTCCGCGCCTCAATGAAATGGCCACCGTGGTGAAAGTTACGTGGCGGCTTATGAAGGGCAAAAAAGAGTAAGTATTTACCAAAGAAAAAGGAATTATCATGCCAGCAGTGACAGCCACAGTGCAACTTCTTAGCCATACGCCAGAGCCTTTATCGGTCATATATGCCGCATGTCGTCAATGTTATTTTGACGGCTTTGTGGGTGATATATGGCAAAATCTCACAGATTCTGATAGCGCGGAATATGTGGATAGCGCCAAACAAGGGGCGCTCATAGAAAAAATCATGAACTCAGGTCATGCCAGCACCATTGAGCATGTAAGTTTTACCTTTGCCATAGATGGTATTTCTCGCGCGCTATCGCATCAATTGGTGCGTCATCGCATTGCTTCGTATTCACAGCAAAGCCAGCGCTATGTGAATGGCGCTCAGTGCAATTATATTATTCCTCCGGCCATTGCCAAAAGTCCTGCTGCGTTGGAACGTTTTGAAACCTTCATGGCAGAAGTGGGCTCAGCTTATGCAGATATTCATGCCTTGCTTACGGCTGATGGACGCGAAGCTAAGGCCAATGAAGATGCCCGTTTTGTGTTACCGCAAGCGGCAGAAACGCG
>CAYJPR010000039.1:0-11907 GCA_964372075.1 uncultured Desulfovibrionaceae bacterium
CCCCCCCCCCCCCCCCCCCCCCCCCCCCCCCCCCCCCCCCCCCCCACAAAAAATATTTATAATCACAACAAAAAAAGGGTGAGGAAAATCCCCACCCTTACCTATGCTTTTATGAAAAAAGCTTATTTGTCTTCTTCAATCCAAGCGCGGCTGCGTTCCACAGCGCGGTGCCATTGATAGAGCAATTCTTCGCGCTTATCGGCGGCCATTTTGGGCTCAAAGCGACGATCAAGTTGCCAGTTGGCGGCCACTTCTTCTTCTGTTTCCCAGAAGCCCACAGCAAGGCCGGCCAAGTAGGCTGCGCCAAGGGCGGTGGTTTCGGTCACGGTGGGACGTTCTACCACAACGCCGGTGAGGTCGGCTTGGTATTGCATAAGCATACTGTTACGGCTGGCGCCACCGTCCACACGTAAGGTGGTTAAAGGTACGCCGGCGTCTTTTTGCATGGCATCAATGATATCTAAGGTTTGTAGAGCAATACTTTCTAAGGTAGCTCTGGCAATGTGACCGCGGGAAGTACCGCGGGTAATGCCTACCATGGTACCACGAGCGTATTGGTCCCAATAAGGAGCGCCAAGACCTACGAAAGCAGGTACAAAGAATACGCCGCCATTGTCGGGTACGGTGGAAGCAAGGCCTTCCATATCGGAAGAATCTTTAATGATTTGTAAGCCATCTCTGAGCCATTGTACCACAGCGCCGCCCACAAATACGCTACCTTCAAGAGCATAGTAGGTGCCGGTGGGGTTTTGCCAGCCCACGGTGGTGAGCATGTTGTTGTTGCTTTCTTTGGCCTTGGTACCGGTGTTCATGAGCAAGAAGCAACCTGTACCGTAGGTGTTTTTAGCCATGCCTTCTTTTACGCAAGCATTACCGTAAGTGGCGGCTTGTTGGTCGCCAGCTACACCGGAAATGGGTACAGCCTTACCAAAGAATTCTGGGTGAGTTTGCGCCATAACGCTGGAAGAAGGTTGTACTTCTGGTAACATTTTACGGGGCACACCAAGGATTTCTAAGAGTTCATCATCCCACTGACCGGTGTGGATGTTAAAGAGCAAGGTGCGGCTTGCATTGGAAGGGTCGGTCACATGGGAAGTTTTTTTGCTTAAGTTCCAAATGAGCCAAGTGTCAATGGTACCAAAAAGGAGTTCACCAGCTTCTGCTTTAGCACGAGCGCCGGGTACGTTATCTAAAATCCAGCGAACCTTGGTGCCGGAGAAGTAAGCGTCCAGTACAAGACCGGTTTTTTGACGAATAACATCGGCTTTACCTTCAGCGCGCAATTGATCGCAAAAACCAGCAGTACGACGGTCTTGCCATACAATGGCATTGTATACGGGCTCACCGGTGGTTTTATCCCATACAACGGTGGTTTCACGTTGGTTGGTAATACCGATGGCGGCAATATCGTTGCCACTGATACCGGCGGCTTTAACGCAATCGCGGGCCACATGGCTTTGGGTGTCAAAGATTTCTGTGGGGCTATGTTCTACCCAGCCTGGTTGGGGGTATATTTGGGTAAATTCTTTTTGTTCTACTTGAACAATGTTAGATTTACGGTCAAATAAAATGGCACGCGAAGAAGTTGTGCCTTGATCTAAGGCTAGGATGTATTTAGCGCTCATAAAATCTCCTTATAGTTTTAAAAAATAACGTGTTTTATTGAAAGGAACTCTCACAGTAAAATGAGTCAAATTTCTTTTCTACTGTGCTTGCAGGCAGCCCTTTTTCAACAGCCTGCTAGAGAGCGCCTGCCATCTTAGCTACAACAACAGCCACAACAGCGCCTACCAGCGGAGCTACCACAGGAATCCACGCATAACCCCAATCGCAACCGCCTTTGCCTTTAATGGGCAAGACAAGGTGAGCTAAACGAGGACCAAGGTCACGGGCTGGGTTAATGGCATAGCCGGTGGGGCCGCCGAAAGAAAGACCCAAAGCCCACACTAAAACGGCTACCATATAAGGACCGTAACCAGCAGGAAGTTGACCATTGTTTTTGTGGAAAATCATAAAGATACCAAAAATGAGCAAGAAAGTGCCGATAACTTCGCAAAGGAAGTTGGCAGGGGTATTGCGAATGGCAGGGCCTGTGCTGAATACGGCGAGCTTAGCGCCAGCATCTTCGGTACGCTCCCAGTGGGGCAAGTAGGCAAGCCATACAATGACGCCGCCCATGAAGGCGCCGGCAGTTTGGGCCACCATGGTGGCAAGAGCTTGGCCTACGGTATATACACCAAGAATGGTTTTGGCTAAGGTAACAGCAGGGTTAAGGTCTGCTTGTGGTGCGCCAAGGGCTACAGCTGTGTAGACACCCATCATAACACCAAAAGCCCAACCTGCGGTGATGCAAATCCAGCCGCCGCCATAAGCTTTTGAGTCTTTTAAAATGCAGCAGGCAACTACGCCAGCACCAAAGCAGAGCAAAATCATGGTGCCCATAAATTCGCCAAGTAAATTAGTCATACTAAAACCCCTTCCAGTATGTGGCCAAAAGTTTTGTTATACGGCAAAAAAATGTGGCCATCCAAATTTTTGCCCTTGTCCTACTAGCTAGCGTCTAGCATGTTAGCACGCCCTTTTCAAGTAGATTTTATCAAGTAATCACTCTACTTAACAGGAATTATTATTAATAAGCTATGAGCACCAAGTCGGCCATGGCCATAACAACTTCACTGCGTCGAATCATAAATTTGTATTCAGAATTATAGCTTAGTAGAAGACTTTTTATTTCAAAAAAATCTACAGGATTGTGGTAAATTGCGGCCACTACTACAGGCTTATGTTTACGGATGGTATGCTCCGCCCCTTCTAAAGCTCTTTTTTCAAATCCTTCTATATCTAATTTGATAAGCCCCACAGCTTGGGGATTGTGCTTACATAAAATATCTATGCTTGTGGTGTGAATATATTCCACATGGGCTTGTTCTGGAGCCAAGGCTTTTTGACAAGAGGCAGCAGAGTCATTGGCAAAACGTGCATAGAGCGGGATTTTTTCCTGTCCTTGGCTGAGGCCTCGTTGGATGGCAAGGCAAAGCTTGCCAATATCATGCTTTTGTATTTTATCCTGCAATGTTTGAAGGGCGCTGTGTTGCGGCTCTAAAGAAAAAATCTTGGATTGTGGAAACAGTCTGTGAAATAAAAGCATGGTATCGCCGGTATAGGCGCCGCCATCAATAATCAACTTGCCATTAATGGAGGTCAGTATTTCGCAAGGAACATCTCGCATGCCATACTTGTTAGCATAGAGGAAAAGCTCTTGAAGGCTAAGAGGATAGGGGGCTGTGTATTGACTGGCAAGCTGGGCATCTTCAAAATCCCGTGCTGTTAGTAAATAAGAGCGTTTTATAAGAAGCTTATCTTTTAGAGGCACAAGGGCCAGTAAGGCTTCGTGTTTATCTATATAGGCTAGGGAGACGGCATCCATATCTTGACGCAAGGAGGCGCGTAGGGCCGGCATGTCAGGACGTGAAAGATAGTCAAACCAAAGTTCTTCACCCCAAAAAAAGAGTAATGCGTCGTGAGGATCTTCTGCGGATGTATGCTGTTTTGTTTGTGTATTCATAGTGCATGGAGGGTTAAGGTTGTTAGACATACTGTAATATAAAAAACTTGAGCGTCAGTGCCAAGGGGAAAATGCTTTACCCGTTCGCTTAAAGGGAGCAGTTGTCTTCGTTAGACAGCTTTCTTGCGTCAGTCATGTGTCTCTCTCTATATTCGTTGTGTAAAAAGTTTTGTTTTCTGTGAATTCATTATTTTGAAGGTGCCTCCTTTGGGGCTTTGCATCATTGTGCAAAAAATAAATGTGTCGTATACTGAGAGTATGTTAACTATAAAATGTGCGGCGTGTCGCCGAAAACTGTGGAAATACAATAAGCTTGGCAAGGGGGAAGTGCTCCGTTGTCATAAAGAGCGTATCAGTAAAGCTTATGAATTTACAGAAAAAGACGGCAAGATTTGGTGCCTGTGCGGTAAAGTGCTGGGTATTGATAAGGGGACTTTCTATAGTATGGTAAAAAATGCTTTTACTTACGCTGGTACCAAGGTCAGTAAATTATAAGATTTATATGTAGAGGAATGCACATGCCGGGAATTTTTCTTTCTTTGCATCCTTTTTTTGAGGGAGGCTCTATTATGGGGCGCAAAGAGGCCAATAAGGGCTTTATTACAGCGCTTTTCCGTAAGGATCCTTTTGATGCGTATCATTTTATTGTAGAAAATCCACCGGAACTTATACAGTTTTGGCAGGAGGAGCCAAGCGCCGTGCCTTTATTGGCCCGTGGCGCCTTACAAGCTTTCCCGCGTACGGAATTGGAAAATAAATTAAAGAATACTCCGTATTCTGTGTGTCATTTTTCTGATCCCATGACGGAATTTCCTTTTTTGTGCCGCGCGCGTAATCTTTTGGCGCCGTATATTTTCCCCGTGACTGCGGTAAACCATACCTTAAGCTATACAGAATATGGGGCAAAAGCCTTGGGGCATATATGGGCAGGATGTAGCCCGCGTGATGCCATTGCTTGCACCTCTCAAGCCAGTGAGAACATTATGCAGGCTTTATATAATCAAGCAAGATCTGCGTATGCTTTGCCAAATACTTGGGCTCAGCCGCAAAGTACGGTCATTCCCTTGGGGGTACCAAATCCGACTTTGGGCCAGAGTGAGGCTTTAGCTGTCAAATTTCGTGAACGTGTGAACTTGCCCCCAAATACAATCTTAATTTTGGTCTATGGGCGCATAAGTGTGGCGGATAAAATGGATTTGCGCCCACTTTTTGCGGCGCTACGTCGCGTACGGGGAAGAGCTGCCCATGTGGATTTTCGTTTGTGCATAGCTGGCTCCATGGATGCACATGATGGCTTAAAAGACGCCTTATTACAGTTGGCTAAGGTATGGGACATTCCCTTTATGTTGGTGCCAAACCCTCCGCGCGACATGAAAAAAGAGCTTTTTGCCGCGGCAGATATTTTTGTTTCCCCTGTGGATAATATACAAGAAACGTTTGGCCTAACCTTGGTGGAAGCGGCGCAATCTGCTTTACCTGTTATAGCCAGTAATTGGGATGGCTATAGGGATATTGTTGTGCATGAAGAAACAGGCTTACTTGTCCCTACCTTAGCTCCGCTACATACACCGCACTTAGATAGCCTTGCTAGTGTGTATCACAACAAAATACATCAGCTTCTGCGCGCGCAACAAACATCTATACATATACCAAGCTTAGAGCAAGCCTTGCTACGACTTATGCAAGATGAAACCTTACGCCAAGATATGGGGCAAAAAGCCGCGCAAAGGGCGGCCCAGCTCTATACTTTTGATGCTGTATTGGACAGGTGGTTAGACTATTGGCAACAGCTTGCTAAGACGCCCATTTGTGCCGAACAAGAAGCTGAGCTACGGGGGGCGCAGCACCCTATAGCCTTAGAGTACGGTAAAGTTTTTTCTGTTTATGCCTCAGAACATGTGCATAAACATACTCGCTTGTGCTGTACAGAGCTTGGGCAAGCTTGCCGAGAAAAGCGCGCCCCGTGGAATAATTTTGCCCTTGCCTCAGTGCATGTGGTGGAAGCTCTTGTGCATGCCCTTTTAGACCAATGCGCACAGCATACTCATGAGGGGGGTAATGAAATGCAGGGAGTAGAGCAGGGGCATGGGCAAAGCGTGCAAGCGCTTTTGCAGGTGGGACTAAGCGCAGGTTATGGCGCAAATTATAGTGCAGAAGAATTGCTGGCGCATATATATTGGCTTCTAAAGCAAGATCTTGTGGAGATGGTGTAAAAGGTGAGCGCTGTTTTTATAGTGTAGTAAAAAAGTAAGAAATATATCAATATTGATTCCTAATAGAGCTTAAAAAGCATTTTTGCAATAAAATTATCTTTTTTTTGTAAAAAAATGTTTTTTCTTTCTTGACCGAAGAGTGGCACTTTGATAGTTTTCTAGGTACGTACTTATTGTGCGTGTGAGTGGTACGGTATCACTCCTATAATTTGCAAGGTATGCACTCGCTTTTTAGCATTGCCTTGGGGCTTTACAGCCTGAGGATACGATATCCTCGTCATTAACACATTCGTTAATGCCTATACCCCCCATTATACTTACGTGCAGCGTATGCTGTTGGCGTTTTTTTTACTGTGCCCCAAGGCATATTTTTTTGCGCGTGCGAAATAACAAGGAGTGAACCATGGCCGATATTCAATTACAAAGACCCGAAGCAGGTCTTACTACTTCCATTACCCCTAATGCTGAAGATCGTTTAGTTTTTACTTTTGAATCTGCTGAGCCTGTGCTCACTCGTGATGGCGATAACCTTGTTATGACTTTTGACGACGGCGCTATTCTTACTCTTACAGATTTTTATATAGCATATACTTCTGAAAATATGCCTGAATTTGTTATTGGTGAGGAAATTGTGCCTGGTGAACAATTCTTTGCTGCTTTTGAAAATCTCATGCCGGCCGCTGGTCCTGCAGCTGGCCCGCAAGGCAGTGGTAATTCTGTTGATACCATTGCTGGTGAGCTTTATGCTGGTCTTGGCGATGCTTTGGGTGGTCTTAGTCAATCTTTTCCTGATACTTTTGTTCCTTCCACTGCTACCGTAAATAATGAAGTTAATCTTCCTCCTGTTTTGAATGGTATTGTTTTTGATGGTCTTGCCATTGAATCTGGCGTAGGTTTTGATTCTTCACGCCCCAATGCAGAATACGCTGGACAATCGGTGCTCACAGGTAGTGTTCTTGCCACAGACCCCAACGGTCTTGAACTGACCTTTACTCTTGTGAGTAGCCCCAATGGCCTTACCGGCAGATTAGAGTTTAATGCTGATGGTACCTTTACTTTCTTTTTAGATAATGCTGATTCAGATACAGAAGCCTTGGCTCTTGGTGAAGTGCATACAGAATTTTTTGGCATTCAAGTAAGCGACGGGGCTAACACCATAGGTGCTACCATCGCCATTAATGTTTATGGTAGCAATGATCAGCCTGAGCTTTTTGTCATGACCGATAATCAGTTGGAAGCGTATCAACAATTCTTAGCTGATTATGAAGCAAATCCTGAAAAGTACCCTGACTTTACGCCTGAGCAGGCTTTGCAAGAATATGCTTTTCCTGCCCAGTCTGATGTAAAAGAAGATGCAGATGGAACAAGTCAATCTGGTAGTGAAGCTTCCTTAAGCAATAGCATTGGCGGCCAAGTTAACGGTAGTGACGTAGATTCTGACCCTGAACTCACGTACTATGCCAGCTTAAAGGATACTTTTGACTATTTCGATAATGGCGCCGGCGCAAATAACGATTTGGCTTTAGACATTGCCCCTGTGGCCGATGCTGATTCTGTGGGCAGCACCGTGTTTGGTACCTATGGTAAGCTTGAAATGGACGTGGATTCTGGCAGATATACCTATACCTTGTACCAAGAAGGTGAAGAGGGTTATGATAATGTTCAAGCTCTTTTTGATGGACAAAGTGAATCTGATGTATTTGTCTTGTATGTAAAAGATGAGCATGGATCTTGGGCTGCGCAAGAAGTGACCATGAATGTAATTGGTTCTAATGATACGCCCACCATTACCATTTCTGAGACAGAGGGTAACCTTAAAGAAGCAGGTGTTGGTAGCGAAACTACTTTGAATTTTGGATTTTTGGGTAAACCCACTGTAGATATGCCCAATGCAGAAAATCCTGATGCAGACGCCACTGCTTCTGGTAAGATTGCTTTTGCAGATGTAGACAGAAGTGATATGTTGACTTTAACCATTGGTGGCCAGGTTATATCTCAAGAGCAAGACGGCGCTGATATTTTTAATGCCGGGCCATTCTATGTAGATAAAGATGGTAATTTGTCTGAAACGGCGCCAGATGACTATGTGGGCACAATTATATTTACTGGCGACGCTAACCATGAAGTAAGTTATGAATTTACGCTCAATGATGAGAGTGGCTTTATTCAAGGTCTTGATGATAAAGAAAAATTTGAACTTAAACTTCCTGTAAAGGTGAGTGATGATTCTACCATTACTCAAGAGAGCAATGGTAGTGAGTTAAATACTCTTGAAACCAATCTTACTTTAACCATTGAAGGCACCAACGACAGACCAGAAGTCGAAGCTGAAAATTTGACTTTGACCGAAGACACAGCTTCTGAGACTGGCACTGCCGTTGCCACAGATAAAGATTTGGACGATGTGGGTAACCTAGAGTTCTTTGTGGGTGCAGGAAATGCTGCAAATATCATTGGCGCTGTTGATAAGCTTGTACCTGATTTCATTACCAAAGAGTCTTTAGAAAACTTTGACTTACTCACCGGCGGTGATTTACTTGACAGTCTTGGTCAATTTGATCTTACCAATGGCACTACAGCAGTAGGTAAGTATGGCTATCTTTCCATCGACTCTGATGGCGAGTATACATACAAACTTTATGACACCGACGCCATGCAATTTATGGCTCATGGTGAAGACCGTCATGAAACTTTCACTATTTATGCAAAGGATGCTCAAGGCGCGTGGGACTATAAAGCTATTACCGTAACTGTAGCGGGTACTAACGATAAGCCAACTATTGACATTACCGAAACTGATTCTGTTTTAAAAGAGGCCGGTGTAGGTGATGAAACTCAACTTAATCTTGGTTTCTTTAGACCCACTGTGGATATGCCCAATGCAGAAAATCCTGATGCAGACGCCACTGCTTCTGGTAAGATTGCTTTTGCAGATGTAGACAGAAGTGATATGCTGACTTTAACCATTGGCGGTCAGGTTATATCTCAAGAGCAAGACGGCGCTGATATTTTTAATGCAGGGCCATTCTATGTGGATACAGATGGTAATTTGTCTGAAACTGCGCCAGCTGACTATGTGGGGACAATTATATTTACTGGCGGCGCTAACCGTGAAGTAAATTATGAATTCACGCTCAATGATGAGAGTGATTTTATTCAAGGTCTTGATGATAAAGAGAAGTTTGAACTAAAGCTTTCTGTAAAGGTGAATGATGATTCTGGCATTACTGAAGAAATCGATGGTGATGAGTTAAGTACTGCTGATACTAATCTTACTTTTACCATTGAAGGCACCAACGACAGACCAGAAGTCGAAGCCAAAGATTTGACTTTGACAGAAGACACAGCTTCTGAGACTGGCACTGCCCTTGCCACAGATAAAGATTCGGATGATGTGGGTAACCTAGAATTCTTTGTGGGTGCAGGAAGCGCTGCAAATATCATTGGCGCTGTTGATAAGCTTGTGCCTAACGAGATTACCAAAGAGTCTTTAGAAAACTTTGATTTACTCACCGGCGGTGATTTACTTGACAGTCTTGGTCAATTCGATCTTACCAATGGCACCACAGCAGTAGGCAAGTATGGCTATCTTTCCATCGACTCTGATGGCGAGTATACATACAAACTTTATGACACAGACGCCATGCAACATATGGATGATAATGATCAGTATGACGAAACTTTCACTATTTATGTAAAAGATGCTCAAGGCGCTTGGAATTATGAAACTATTACCGTAAGTATTGATGGTAAAAATGATGCTCCTGTAATTCACACATATACCAAAGATCTTGACGTTACCGAAGCTGGTCACGGTCACGGTAATCTAGAAAGTCTACCTGATGCCGGTAAAGCCTTTGCCGTTGGCCAAATGATTGCCACTGACATTGATGTAGAAAAGCTGACCTTTGGTATTGAAGGTGGCATTAAAGATTCTAGCATGTTAGAGCTCGAAGATTTTGTGGGCGACCATAAGCTTTTAAGTGAGCTATTGGGTGATGTCGCTAATACTGATGTCTTCCCTTATGATGTGTCTTCAAAAAATGACTACGGCACATTATATATGAACTCTACTACGGGTACGTATGTTTTTGTGCTGGATAATGATGCAGATGCCACTCAAGCTTTGAATGATGGTGAACCTGCTGCACCTAAATTTACCATTACTGTAAGTGATGGTACAGAAACTGTAGAAAGAGAAATTACTGTAAACATCGAAGGCACCAATGATAAGCCTACGCTCAACCTCAACGCCACAGGTGATGACCTTGACGCGGATGGTCGTTTAACTATCACTGAAAATACCGGTGAAGTAGCCAACTCCGTAAGTGGTTCTTTCACAGCCTATGATGTGGATAAGGGCGAAACGGAAACTTTAGAATTTGCCGTAAATGTTACCAGACCTGAGCTTGGTAATGAAACCTTAGAAGCTCTTGCCAATGCTTTCTTAGACGCTAAAGGTGTTTCTAAGGACAGCCCCTTGTATGACATTGTGAATAGTGATGTTTTTGCTAAAATCTACAATGTGCTTGGTGACAGCACCGATACGCCTATCCTTGATAAAATCAGCAATCTTGATGGTATTAAATACGGCGAAACAGGTGTCATTGAACTTGGCACAAATCCAGTTGTGCAAAATATGGTAGTATACGGCCTTTACGGAAAGATGGTTCTCCCTCTTGATGCTAACGGCACTCCTACGGGCGAGTACACCTACTCCCTCTACACTTGGGACGAAGCCAAAGACAACGTAGACACCATGCTTGCCTATGTGGCCCTGCAAAGACGTGACGATGATGACGCCTTGCCTACCGAAAACTTCACCATTTCTGTGAAGGATGAAAACGGCGCTTGGGATTATCAAAACATCACTGTAGAAGTGCAGGGCTATAATGATGCGCCTACTATCAGCGTGCCAGAAATAGTCGTAACTGAAGCCGGTGTGGGCACCACTGCCGGAGAGGCTTTAGCAGTTGAGGCTGTGGACGCTATCTTTGGTCAATTGGGTGATACTTTGACGGGCTTTGACTTTGTAGAAGACATCAAAGAAAGCCTAACCACATGGCTCGCGCAAACAATGAATAGCGACTACTACTTACCCAATAAAGCCAATGAAGGCGGCAGTGCCACTGGTAAGATATCTGTAAAGGACGATGATGCTGAAGGCTTCTTACGTTTTGGTTTAAGCCATGATGGTACCAATGCAAAATTAGGCTTTGATATGCCAAGCTTAGAGGAAGTCTTAACTTCTGGCGTGTTTAGCTTCTCTTTAGAAGACTTAGCACTTATCACAGAGCTAACAACTAGCTTGTCTGCCCTTGGTAAATTGCCAGAAATGATTTCTGGCGGTTTCCAATTAGAAGATTTACAAGAGTTAATAGCTGATTTACCCGATGCTGATGCTATTCTAGGCCTTTTTGATGACGGCGCTAGTTTAGACGCGCTTCTTGGTCTCTTACAAAGCTCTATTACCTTGACTGTTCAAGGTGAGTACGGAACCTTTGTGCTGGGTCAAGACGGTTCTTATACCTATACTCTTGGTGATCCAGAATTGACTAATCACTTGGCATTAGGTGAAAAAGAATACGATACATTTACTGTAAAATCTTATGACATTTACGGCAATGTGCGAGAAGAAGAGGTTTCTGTAACCATTGAAGGTGCTAATGATGCGCCTGTTATTAACCATGTTGGAAATATCATACTCAGTGAAGATGACACTGCATCACTTACTCAACAGGTAAAAGCAGATGATGTGGATAATAGGTATAAACTTACCTATACTGTAGGACCAGATAGCACTACCATTTTGGAAAGCTTACAAGACAGTTTAGGCGATGAGCTTTTGGGGCAAACCGTAGATCAGCTGATTTTACTGTTGCAAGAAATGAATATTCCGTTCTTCAGCTTTACCATTGAGCCTATACTCGAGGGCTTGAAAGAAAGTGTTAGTTTAGAAGAAGCTTTTGCAGCTATTGTAGAAAATATTAGTGCCTCTGGGCAGTTGCCGTTTGATAGTGAAACGCTTACTGATTTAGATCCTGATGATAACTTCGGTACAGAAAGCGTAGGTACGTATGGTACTTTAAGCATTAATCCTGAGACAGGTGAATACTTCTATACACCTAA
>CAYJPR010000040.1:0-11138 GCA_964372075.1 uncultured Desulfovibrionaceae bacterium
GTCATCATCGTCGTCGCGGTCATAACGATCGTCATCGTCATCACGATCATCGTCATCATCACCTTCAGAGCCACCAAATGGACGATAGTTTTGCACATCGCGCACCTGCTGACGCACGCCTCTTTCCACTTGACGAACGCCGTCTTCCAAAACCTTTCCCACTTCTTCAGTGACTTCTTGTACCACATTAGCCTTAACAGGTTCAGCGGTGCATAGTAAAGACGTTAAGCACAAACCACCCCATAAGGGCAGGGTATATTTTTTAGACATATTTTCCTCATCATTTGTAATATACTAGTAAAATACTACACACTATACTCTTTGGCAATGCTTAGACTAAGGCACTAAAGAGCCATATTTACACAAGGGCATCTTGACTCTAGCCAATTTGCATACTATATTTTATGTAAGTTTACTTATAACTCACAAGGATGGCATATGAAAAAACGTCTATTTATCTGTCTACTTGGCCTTTTGGTAAGCCTCAGCGCTCCAGGTATCCTTAGTACCTACGCAGCAGAAAAAGCAGATTCTACGCAAAACTTCAACTATAGCCACGATGGCTATGGCCTCTCAGTGTCTCTTCCCCCCGGTGATTATAAAACAAAAGATACAGACGATGGTTTTAGTATTAAGGACGGCAAAGGTTTTACCTTGCTCACTTATACCACCACCTCTTTTGCCGTATTTGAAAAAAGCTTTGAAGATGCCGTTTTAGATATGCATAAAGAGCTTGATACTGTCTCCGAAACCATTACTAAGCCTGAAGAAAATACTTTTTACATTTCTGGCTTAAAGCATAACAACCTCATTCATATCAAATGCATTTTAGGCCCTGAATATGCCAAAATATTACGCATAACCCATGGCAAAAGTGCGCATGAACAGTATAAAGAGTTGTGTATAGCCGCTAGAGATAGCTTTAAATAGCATTTTTATAATGCCACAAAAAAGGCCCTCTAGGGCCTTTTTTATTATACATGCATACGCTTTTGCGTTTCTTTGTCAATTTGAGCGCGTATTTCCTGTAAAAAGGGATGTACGTCTGTATATTCACGCCCATAGCTTAGGCTAAAGGCATAATCAAAATCTTCACCATTACGCCCTTGGCTGTGCTGCAACATGGTTTCAAGCTTATCAAATGCTTTCACCCATTGAGCTTCTACGCTACGCCCTTCTTCATATTCATCCCACACAGCAAGCAACTCATCACATAAAGCCTCAGGCAAAGCTTTGCATAAAGCCAACATGCCTTGTCTTTCTACATGATGTTTATGATCTTTATTTTGTATTTGCGGAGCCGGTGTATCGCCACAAATGGCCTCGGCAAGATCATGCACAAGAGCCATGCTGAGCATTTTCTCCACATTGGCCTCAGGATATACCTGACGAGACAAAAGCACCATAAGAGCCACACGCCAAGAGTGCTCGGCGCTACTTTCTGCCCTTCCTTGAGAGGTCGTGGCAGAGCGTAAGGTGTTTTTCAAATTTTCTGCATGACGTAAAAAAGTCAATATTTTTGCTATGTCAAGACTAGGCATACACTTCCCATACATATAAAGTAGTTGCACTTTAGCCATAAACAGCGCATAAGGCAAGCCCAAGCCCCCCATAAAGGAAAGTAAAGGAAAGAATATGTCTGCATCCATCGTTCAAAAATTTAAAAATGACTATAATCAAACCTGCCACCCCAGCATCTTAGAAGCTTTAAGCCGTACCACCTCGGCCCAATATGCCGGCTATGGACAAGACCCTGTAAGCCTAAAAACGGCAGCGCTTATACAAGAGCTTTGCCACTGCCCTAGCGCTCAGGTGCATTTTTTAGCAGGGGGCACCCTTACCAATTTGCTCACCATTGCGGCCTTTTTACGCCCCCATCAAGCGGTCATTGCGGCGCAAAGTGGGCATATTAATGTGCATGAAACAGGCGCCATTGAAGCCACAGGCCATAAAGTCCTTACAGCCCAAACAAGCGACGGTAAATTACGCCCTGAGCATATTGAGACCCTGTGTGCAGAACATGACAATGAACATATGGTACAAGCGCGCCTTGTGTACATTTCTCAGGCCACAGAACTAGGCACAGTGTATAGTAAGGCTGAAGTGACTGCCCTTGCGGCCTGTTGTAAAAAATTAGGCCTCTATCTCTTTATGGACGGGGCTCGTTTAGGCTGCGCTCTTACGCAAAAAGATGCCGACCTAAGCCTTGCAGACATAGCCGGCTTATGTGATGCTTTTTACATTGGCGGTACCAAAAATGGCGCTTTATTTGGTGAAGCTTTGGTGCTTGTCCACCCTCATGTGCATGAAGATTTTCGTTATATTTGCAAACAACGCGGCGCCATGCTGGCCAAAGGCTGGTTGGTAGCGGCGCAATTTGAGGCCCTTTTGCAAAATAATGTCTATATGGATTTAGCCAGACATGGCAATGCCGTGGCTCAGCACATAGACGCAGGTTTGCAAAGCTTACACATTCCCCTGCTCACGCCCACTTGCACCAATCAAATATTCCCCATACTTCCTGTGCAGGCCGTACACACTTTGGCCCAAAGCCATGCTTTTGAAACGTGGTCTCGCCAAGAAAGCACCCATACCATACGCTTTGTCACCTCTTGGGGCACCAGCATGGAGGAGGCGGATGGGCTGCTTCTCGCGGTAAAAAACGCTTTATAACAGTTCGCTGAAAATGTATTCCTTTAATAGTATATATTTGAAACAGAGCAATCTACTTCGTTAGATTCATTTTTTGCTTCAGCCGAGTACTAGAAAAATACATTCTTACACAAAAAAAGCCATGTTCCTTTGGGGGGACATGGCTTTTAATTTTACATAGAAAAAGCTTATTTCTTGCAATCACACTTGGGATCTTTACCTGCGCATTGCGTACATTCTATATTATAGGAGTGTAAGCGATTGTGCATCTTCTGGCCCATTTCTTCTTCGGGAGTGTTATCATCGCCAAAAATATGTGCAATGACAGATGTATCCAAGCTAAAAGGTGCATGCTTTTCGCCGCATTCCTTACACTCAATATTATAGGAATGTAAACGCTCATGCATTTTAGCGCTCATCTCTTCGTCCTTTAAGGCTTCATCTACAGAAAGCGTAGGATTTGCAGGATTTCTAGGTGTAGTGGCAACTTTATGCACTTTTTCTGTGGAATATTTATGATTTTTTCCACATTGAGGACATTCAATATTATAAGAATGCAAGCGATTATGCATTTTATCGCCCATTTCATCTTCAGGAGTGGAATCACCGCCAAAAATATGCTCCATAACGGAGGTATCCAGCTTAAAAGGGGCGTGCTCTTGGCCGCATTGTTTGCACTCTATGTTATAAGAATGCAAACGCTGATGCATTCTGTCGCTGAGCTCTTCATCCTTTAAGGCTTCCTGTACAGAAACCACGGGGTTGGCAGGATTTCTGGGCGTTGTGGCAACCTCATACACTTTGTCTGTGGAATATTTATGATTTTTTCCACACTGAGGACATTCAATATTATAGGAATGCAAGCGATTGTGCATTCTTTCACCAAGCATTTCTTCTGGCGCAGTATCTTTAGCCGACATACTCTCTTACCTCTTTATAAAATTAGCAGGATGTTAAGCCTTACCATGCGACAATCTAAGAAGTATAGACTCACTTGTCAATGTTTCGCCCAAGAAAAGAACCTACACATTGCACGCTTCACATCGTGGCAAAATGGCACAATTCTTGACTTTTAACCGTAAAATAGATACTTCCCATGCCTTCTTTACAGAAAAAACCTCTAACAAGACGCAAATGGCAAGACACAAATTTCACACATAAGCCCAAAGAGTTTTTAGGAGCACACAAGCCCATGGATTTTCCCTCTTCTTCACATAACGTTTTACGCAAAGTGTATATAGAGCCTACCACCAAGTGTAATTTTTCTTGCCATATGTGCTTTCGTAATTCGTGGTTTGACGAAGAATTCATGGATATGCCTTATGATATATTCACTAAAATCCTTGCCACCATGCCCCGTAACGTACAAAGCATTATGTTTGGCGGCATGGGCGAGCCTCTTTTGCATGCACGTATTTTTGACATGATCAATGCCTGTAAAGCTCAGGGCCATAAGGTAGAACTCATTACCAATGGCGCTTTATTACAAGAAGAAAGCATAGCCAAGCTTTTACACTGTAAGCTGGACAAACTTTGGATTTCCCTCGACTCTTTGCGTATGCATGAGGCCCAAGCGCATTCCCTTGCGGGGCATCCGCATATGGGGCAAACCTTAAAGGCCATCACCCTGCTTAATCATAAGCGCGGCGCCCATGGGCATGGTATACCCACCATGGCGCTGGGCATTGCCTTTGTGCTTTGCGAAGAAAACTTAGCTCAATTAAAAGATCTTCCTTCTTTTATAGCTAAATACTACGTGGACCATGTGAACGTTTCCCATATGAAAATGGAAAGTAGCTCACAAGCCTCCAGCACTTTATATGATACGACGCTGAATATGAACATAGGCTCGCACACAGCACAGCGCCCCATAGTAAATATTCCTTATATGGATTTTCACCGAGCCGATGTGCAAGATGCCCTCAGCGGCCTTTTTGCCCATATGAACTTCACGCCCCATATAGGGCATATGCCTGCCCATCGTAAAACCCAATACTGTAAATTTATACATGAGGGCATGACCTTTGTGCGCAGTGATGGCTTAGTGAGCCCTTGCATGGAACTTTTGCACAATGGCAAAACAGCCTTGGGACGCACCGACAGAACCATACACCGCCACACCTTTGGACAGGTGGCAGAGCTTGGCCTAGATAGTATTTGGAATTCACCACAGTACGTGGCCTTTAGGCAAAAGGTGGTAGACTTTCCCTTTTCCCCTTGTGTGCATTGTGGGCACTGTGAAGATACAGAATCCAATTTGCACGATTGTTGTGGAAATGCTAAGCCTTGTTGTGGTGGGTGTCTTTGGGCGGAGGGGCTGCTCAGCTGCCCTTAGCAGGCTGTTCAAAAGCACCGTCTGCTTCGTTAAGCTTGCTTTTTGTGTTGCTCTCGATTTATGTAAGGTTCGCGGACTCACCTAACATAAACGCACTTTGTGCGCCCGTTGGGTCGGTCTCCAGTCATGTATTATTTATACACTCCTTCCGCAAAAAACTTTGCCTTTCTCACATCTTACCCATTTTGAGCGACTGTTTTAATTTTAAAAAAAAGCCCTACATCTCAAGAGAAGCAGAGCTTTTCATCTATATACAAGCTATCCTATTACATGGTTTCCAATTGAAACTTTTGCTGAATCAAAATGGTATCATCACCATTGGTGTATTCGGTATAGCCATTATTGGTAGCGCCCTTAGTCCAGACCTCATCTGCCTTAAAAATGGAACCTTCTTGCGAAATGCCTAAGCTTTCCAACACGCCTTTCACGTCACCACCCGCGGCAGAATTACTAAAGACCAGCACTTCGACGCCATTAATGGAGCCATTACCCAGCATGGTCTTGGCAGTTTCCAGCTCATGCTTATGGGCAGTGGTGAGCAATAAATCTAGTTCGTCATCAGTGCCATTATCATGAATGACATCTTCTAGGCTTAAATCAGCCAAGTGCATAAGGTCACTGCCTTGACCACCAAAGAGGCTATCCTGCCCCATGCCACCCAAGAGATAATCATCACCGCTACCACCAAAGAGAATATCATTACCCTCACCGCCATGCAGCACATCATTGCCGCCAAGGCCCACAAGCACATCATGCCCTGCGCCGCCAAAGAGCGTATCTGCGCTGTCAAAGCTACTTTCCAATGAATGGAGCGTATTTTCTATGCCTGCATGATTATTTACATCTTGCAAAGCCTCGCTTAAGTCTGTTAACAGCTTACTCACCTCTTCCGGCGTCACATCAGAGCTCTCAGCACCTGCCGTATCCAAAGCATGTTTATAGGCATCGCCATGAAGCCCCAAGGAATTGGCAAGATTTTTCACCGTCTCAGAAGAACCATCGCCCAGCAACACATCATTACCACCTTGCCCAAAGATAAGGTCTGCCCCTTGACCGGAAAGAATGATATCGCCGTCGGTAGTATCATCGCTTTGCAAGCTTTCAAACCATAAGGGATTGGAGATGACATAGTCATAAGCAATTTCAAAGTTCAGTAAATCTGCGTCAATACCTGTTTTTGCAGCCACTGCGGCAATGATTTCTTCCTGACTCATACCGCCGAAGATAACATCCTTGCCCTCTCCCGTGCTGGCAAAACTTCCCCCAAGGGCATTACCTTCATAATGTCCCGTGGCTGGAGTGAATAAGCCATTGGCGTCTTCTGGGGTACACACTTTAATATCTTGTGTGACACCTCCATAATGCTCTTCCATGCTCTTAAAGTATGTGTCTTCATTATAAGAAAGAGCTGTGAAGGCCGCCGCTGTAATGCTGCCATCACCCAAGGCTTCAATCATATTTCCATAGCCATTTTTCTCAGCTGTGGTTAAGGACACAGCCGACAAATACAGCTTACCGTCAGGGCCTTCTTGCAAGCGTAAAAGATAGGTATCTTCTGTTTGCGCACCTAAAACAATTTCCCCTTTTTCCACATAGGAAAATTCATTAATAAAGGTACCTTTGGCCTGCCATATGTCGCCCGCTTTATAGCCGCTTATATCAAATTGAATGGCATGTTCTAAAATATCAGCCACTTGACCATCTCTGTACGCGTCATTTTGTACATCTAAAACAACGACTGTCTGCGCATCTTGCTCTACAAGTGCAGATCCGCCTTCCAGCAAGGTACCAATGGCACCGGCAGACATGAAGAACAATTTATTTTCTGCCCCTGCATGAGCATGGAAAAAATCTGCCACATCTTGATAGGTGTCATTGCCAATGGAGCTTAAAGGTGAATTTCCTTTCACCAAAAAATCTCCATTTTCATTGGTGGCTTCGCCCATATTTTTCAAAATGGCATCAGCAGCGTCTGTATAGTCAGGACTAGGATAGATTTTGGTATCGCCTTGGTAAATTTCCTCACCCACAATGGAAAATTCATGCGTCACCGCCCCCACAGAAGAGTAGGTGGTGAGCTGAAAGTTCACTGTGGTGCCATCTTCTGCGCCTTTTTGTGCATGTTCAAAGAGAGTTTCATTGATGAAGCTTTCCAAAGCATTTTGCACATCGGCCTTAATGATACTAGAGTCTACAGGCGTTCCGGCAGGCATTCCATCATAATAACTTTGCCCTGCATTGGTAGAAACATCTATAAACACAGACACATTGTAATCACTACCGGGTATCCACGTGGCTAAACTGCCGCCTTGCCCTTCATGTCCGCTCATATCTTCTTTAGGTGTGAAAGTAATGGTTCCTGTGCTCACGTCTCCATCAGCATCGGTTAAGGTAAGCTTTGTATCTTCCTTGCCGGCAGGGGCTGTAAGTAACCAATCTTCTTGGTTGGTGGTGGTTAAAGACACATCACCAAAACGTAAGGTCAGGCTACCATCTGCATCAGGGCTTATTTGTGTACCGTCTATGGACCAAGAAGTACCGTTAAAGGTGGCTGTCACACCATTAAGGCTCATGCTACAGCCTGCGCCTTTATCGGCGCCAAAATCAAGCTCCACAAGACCCGTAGCCGTGGTGCCATCTCCGGAAACAGAGCCCACATGATACATAGTTTCCACAGCGGGAGTATCATCGGCTATGCTTACATCAATGGTAACACTATGCTCATCATCAAAGGACATTTCAAAAGAGCTTTCATGCTGCGTTTGGTTGGCGGCCTCTAAGGCGGTATGAGATGTTTCCTTACCAAGGTCACCATCCACAGCTTCTGTGAGCGTATAGGTATAGTCCACCACAAAGCCCTCAGTCACAGAACCACTAATACCGGAGATGCTCACATGGGCGCCGGCGGTGAAAAGCCACGTTCCCGAGCTTGCATCCCACGTGGCAAGCACTTCATCCCCTACTTTTACTTCTGTAAAGGCCGTGGGGGTGGTAATTTTCACGGTGCCTGTACCTATATGCGCGCCGGAATCATCCACAAGGCCGGATTCTGCCACGGCAACATCGGTGGCTTCTATGCGCGTGCCCTTCACAGTAATGCTTTCGGTAACGCTTTGAGTATCGCCATCTTTATCGGTGGCAGTGAAAGTGAGCTCTGCCGTGCCGTCAAACTCTGCATGGGGCACAAAAGTATAGGCGCCCTTTTCTCCAAAGGTTACCGTACCTATACCCTCAAGGTTTATACTGCTGCCCTTTTTAGGCAGACCATGCTCCAAAGTGACACTTTGACCATGTAAGGTAAGTTCGGTAATGCTGTCTGCACTGTCCATGGCTAGCGTAGCTTCCACAGAGCCCTTGGAGGTAATAATGGCGCTATCTGTTTCTAGGCTAGATCCTTCCAAACTATCGTGGATGGTAGTTATATCTGAAGAAATATCCACAATACTATCGCCCACGGTAATGGTCACTTCTAAAGAGCCTTCATTGCCATGTTCGTCTTGTACAGGTAATTGCACCTTCACCTCGGCTTGTTCTTCCACATTGCCCACGCTATCGGCATGTATATAAGGAGCCGTTTGGGTAAAGAAGATATTACCGTCTACATCTTTAGTGAAGTAGCCCAGTTCATAAGTAGCTTCCCCTTCCCCCACCATAACGGTAAATTTTTCACCAAAGGTATAACTTACGCCCTCACCAAGGGTTACGCCTTCCACGACTTTATGGTTGGCAAAAGTGTCATCATCTGTTTTCACCACATTGTTTTCATTATTGGTATCCGGCGTAAAGCTGGTAATGATAGAAGCATCATCCTTGGCAGAAGCAGAGTTGCCGTCTTTATCCGTAACGGTGGCACTTACCACCACATCTTTGGCAGTGGCATCACCGGGGAAGGTTATCGTAATGCCGCTGTTAATCATATCAGGCGTAAGAATAATACTACCGTCAATTTGTGGCGTAATAAGCTGCTCTTTACCAAAGCTATCCGTATAGCTATAGCTTACATGCCCAATTCCCTTACCTTCAATACTTACATATACCGTATCCCCCAGGGAAACATCTCCGCCAAATTCTACCTTGGCTGAGAGGGTGCCTTCAGCAAATTCTGCGGCATTGAGAACTCTATCATCATTGGCATCACTGGTGATTTGCACGACCACATCCGGAGTTCCGCCGGGATTAAGGGTGCCATAATCAAAATCAAAATCGGCATTGAGGGCGCCCGTGGCGGTATCGCCATCGCCGTCGGTAATGGTGAAACCAAGGTTTAGCGTGGGCAATTCTTGACCATTAAAATGAGTGGCGGCCTCGGCATCTTGAGTAATACTTACTTCATGGGTGTCAGCATTCAAAGTTACCGTGCCTAAAAGCACACCGTTATAATACAGGGTTGAACCATCTAAGTGATAGCCCGTGCCGGCATTAGCATCGGTATCGGTCACAAAAAAGGTAATGGCATTGCTACTGGCCTTACCATCGGCGCCAAAGTCTATGATAGTATCTAAATCATAACTAAGGCTCTTGGTGCCTGTGTTCATTTCGCCCATGTGGGGATTATCCACCGCATGGGTAGCAGGGTCTGCATCCATTATCAGAGGTTGATCGTCCACCACTTGCACGGTGATGTTGGCCTGCTCAGAAGAATCTTTTTCATTAACGCTTACATGGAAGGAATCAAACACGCTGGCATCGCTTTCTGTACCTTCTGCATTTTGCGCCTTATCTGTGAGAGTATATTCAAAATTTACCGTGAGCTTTCCTGTATTACCCCCCTCTGCCGCACTTGAGGAGATGCCGGTAATTTTTATATCACCGTACAGGCCGGCATCTGTGGCGGCTTCATTAAAAGTCCATGTGCCATTTTCATATACGGCCAGGGTCACATCCCCCATGGTAATACTTTGCACGCCGTCCACAGAATCTATGGTAAATTTACCTGTGGTGCTCAATTTAGCAGCATCTTCTTGGGTGCCGCCTTCCAAATTAGACTCATGCACCACCAAGGTTTTACTAGTAGTATTGGGTTTACCATTGGTCACGCTGAGGCTATTGTTGATGTCCGCAGAAATGGTCACCTTGGCGCTATCATTGTCCTTATCGGTATAAGTAATATCAAAGATAGCCTTATCAGCCACGCCATCCTTGGCGGTAATGGTATACTCACCTGTGTTGGCATTAAGTTTTACCGTGCCCCAAGCAAAGGCATAGGTGCCGTCTGCATCAGGAATCATGCCTTCTATGCTATATGTGCCCAGCTCATTGCCAAGACTGTCTACACCATCGGCGCCGCGTACAAAAACATCTGAAGCCACGCCGCTTTGACTAAATTCCACAGCGTCAGTGCGCGCATCATCAAGTGTTATATCCAGCACTTTTACCGTGGCTGTAGGCACATCATCCACTATGCTAATGCCCACCTCAGCGCTGCCTGCCGTGCCGTCCACATCCTTAAAAGTGAGCTCAAAGGAGGTATGGGCGCTGTCTTCGCCATCTTCTGTATGGTCCACACGAGTGGTAAAGGTATAGGTATATTGCACGGTATAGCCACTTGCTATATTACCGCTTACCATAACAGACACGGTACCTTGCGCAGTATGGGCACTATTGGGATAAGTCCATGCAGAGCTTTCTTCATCCCATTGCGCCACTACAATGCCATCCACAAGCACTTCCGTAAGACCATCAGGAGCTTGTACGCTCAAAGCTTTTGTCACCGTAAGACTTTCTTTTTCCGCATCGGAGCCTGTGCTTAAATCATCTTCATCAAAGCTATGTTCAAATATATGCGGCGCATTGGGATCTGAGGGCGTATCAGGGTCTGTAGGCTTTACCGTCACGCCATTATCAGTACCCTGAATGGTAAAGGAGAGATTTTTCGCATCGCTGGCACCTTGCGCATCTTTTGTGAGCACAGAAAAACTTTCTGTCATGACATCTTCATCACTAAGAGCCGCAAGCTTGTTATACACATCGCCATCTTTTGGCGTGTATAAAGTATAGGTATATTCCCCTGTGGCGCCATCTACAGTAAGCCTGCCGTATTCACCATGAAAGGTCATCTCCCCGGTCTTAGGCAAAAGCACATTATCAATACGTACACTTTGATCTGTAAAAGTATCATCGGTAGTGTCAGGGTCTAAAATAGTAATATATC
>CAYJPR010000041.1:0-10877 GCA_964372075.1 uncultured Desulfovibrionaceae bacterium
GAGAAACTCATCGTACATTATTTCTCTCCTTTATGGTTAGATAGTGCATCGTGCAACATAACAAAAGAGTAGCTTAAGTTTTTTGAAGAAAGCCCCGCAAGGCAAGTGCCAAGTTTACAGAGCGGCATACGGGTTGATGATGTTGTCATGATGTACTCCTTAATCGTAATGGTTGTGAGAATTTGCATCTTACATGTGCAATTTCGCAAACCATATGCGGAGAAAGGCATAAGGAACAGTTAGAAATACTACTATGAGCTATAAGCAAATTTTTACATTATGTATTCTACGTAAAGTCAAGTAAAAACGATAGATTACTTGCATGTGCAAGTGTGGATGCTTTCTTATACTATATATTAGTTTTTCTTATTATACTTTTCCTTCTATGCTCTATATTATCACTTCTGCTGAGAATGGCTTGTCGGTAAAATACGTTCCATGTTATAAAGGGAAATCTCATAAACTTCCTTTTATTATATGCCCCTTCAGCGAGCTGGAGGGTCCTCAATGTAAAAGCGCTTTCTTTATTATAAAGAAAGCGCTTTTTAGGGTGAAATTATATCTAAGCTATGCTTTTTTCTAAAATATCCATACCCTCTTTAAAAAGAAAGCGGAAGAATTCATCCTTTTGGGCACTAGCTTCGCTTTCTTTACGCATGGCGATGACAAGATTTTCATCGGGAAAAATATGCGATAAGGGTAAAAAAGCGGCTCTATCTTTGAAATGGGCTATGGTATGAGTGTAGCATAATTGTACCGCAATCCCCACGCCCTTGGTAGCATAGGTTATATTAATGGCAGCATTGGGAGATTCTACGATGGTGTGAAAGCTTAAACCCGCGAGCTCGCAAGCTCTGTCCAATTTGTCGCGGGCTGAAGCTTTTACATTGGGTCGAGGTAGATTCAGCGGATATTGTACAAGATCTTCCAATTCAATACGCTCAAGTTTTTCAAGGGGGTGTCCTTTGGGTACGACCACCATATACTGTCCACGTAGCCAAGGGGTAACGTGCATGCTATTGGTAACGGAAGATTCATGCACAATGCAAAAATTTGCTTGCCCCTTCTGCACACTTTCGATGCAGCGATGCGGTGTGTAATCAAAAATATGGAGTAATATATTGGGATGTTGCTGCGTAAAAGCACAAAGTATTTTAGACAAAATATATTGATGCACGGCATAGGGAGCGGAAAGGTAAACGTAGCCTTCATAGTTCTTGCTTAAGGCTTTGAGTTTTTCCGTGAGGGAGCGTTCTTGTAGAAAAATTTTTTCAGCAAAGGCATACACTTCTTTGCCTTCGGTGGTTAGCTGTAAGGAATTTTTGCCTACTCGCTGAAAAAGAGTACATTCTAAGCTTTGCTCTAATTTAGACACTTGCTGACTTAAGGCAGACTGGGTGCGAAAAAGAGCATCGGCAGCCCGAGTTACACTGCCCAATTTGGCTATGGTATAAAAACCTTTTAAGTATTGCCATTCCATAAAAACTCTCTGAAGAATACTGAATTAAAAACTACCTATAAGTGAAAATATAGGCAGACATTGGCACAGAAGGTACATCCTGTCCACAGGAAAGCAATAAAACTCATTTTAGCCCTGCCATTTTTGCGCTAAGTTTTTTAACGTAGGCACGGCATGAGCATAGAATTTTTGCAAAGCTTTACAGAAATAAGTACGTGCAAAACCTTCGGGATTTACGCGCCTATCTTTCAGGCATCCGCCACCGCAGAGGCTGAGCCAAGGGCATTTGAGACAATCATCGTGTACACGGGCTTTGGCATTACCAAAGACACGCTGTTTTTGACTTTGTAAAAGGTCTTGTAAATTGTGCTCACGAATATTCCCTAAAAGATGTGCTTTTTCTACAAAGAAGTCACAGGGATACACTTCGCCATTGTGCTCTACGGTCACATACGTACCGCAGGTTTTACGGCTACCACATTCGGGGGAAACAGTGCCGAGCAAGGTGAAGAAGGTGGTTTCAAAAAGGCGTATAGACGTGGTGGGTTTACCGTCTGTAAAGTCTGCTTTCCACGCATCAAAGAGTTTACATAAGGCTTCGCCATAAGCTTCGGGGCTTACAGAAAAGTCGGCAATGTTTCCATGAGTATCCTTTTCTACTACAGGAATGAATTGCATATAGGTAAAACCTAAATCTCGCAAATATTCGTAGCTTTCTACTAAGTAAGGCGCACTATAAGCAGTGACACAAGCAAGGGCATTACATTCTACTTTAGCGGCGAGTAAGCTTTTAGCGGCCTTTTCTACTTGCGCATGCGTGGTGCTTTTTTGACCGCCTACTTTACCATGTCTGTAGGTGTCGTGTACATGAGCTTTTCCATCCAAGGAAATACCCACGAGGAAGTTTTCACGTTGTAAAAAATCACACCATGCGTCATCCACGAGCATACCGTTGGTTTGTAGTATATTGGATACGTCGCAGTTTTTGGCGTGTTTTTTTTGCAAGCGTACGGCTCTTTCATAAAAAGGTAGCCCCATGAGCGTAGGTTCGCCACCTTGCCAGATAAAGCTGAAGGTACCAAGATTAGACGGTGTCTTCTCAAGGGCATTACGAATAAGCATTTCTTGCAATTGCCCTGTCATGCGTTTTGTGTCTTCTCCCTCAAAAAGTTCTTCTTTATCGCAATAAAAACAATAAGAACATCGCAAATTACAGAGGGGGCCGGCAGGTTTTACTAAAACGCAATTGAGTGTAGGGGCGTGCATAAGTATCCTTTATATAATATAAGGGGGAGCTGTGGCTCCCCCTGTAGCATGGTGTCTAGTATATGCTATTTGAAAGCTGTACTTTCTCTGTTTCTGGGAAGTTGTGCTAAAGCCTTGGTCTGAATAGCGCCGGCTTTGCGCACATAACGTTTATCATCATCTTCAAAGACTTTATAAGCCCATACTGGTTCAGAATTGGTATTGGCCTTAATGAACAAGCGGTCTTTTTGGCTTTCTTTGATTTCTGCATCTAAGGCAGCAGGGTCCCAATTATTCAAACAAATGGCTTTTAGTTCTGCTAAGGTAGAGGCATAGGCAGAATCCACAGCCACGTTGGTGAGCTCAAGTGGGTCTTTAGCCATATCATACATGATATCGGGATGACCGTGTGTGTAAATATACTTCATATCACCACGACGCACCATACGGCAAGGGGCGCAAGCACCTTCACCTGTGTATTCGCTGATGGCTATGTCGCTCCAGTTGGCGTCTTTACCCGTAGTTAAGAAGGTATACAAGCTGTTTCCTTCAAAGGGGCGCACTGGAGTTGGGGCTTTACCTTCAGTCACAAGGTCAAGCACGGTGGGAGTTAAATCCACCAAGGAAACATTTTCTTTCACACGGTTTGGCTTAAAGAACTTTGGGCCGTAGAAGATAAAGGGTACTGTAGCTGACCACTCATAGAAGAGCTGCTTGTACCATTGGCCACGCTCACCCAGCATGTCGCCGTGGTCAGCAGTCATGATGATGATGGTATTATCGAGCAGTTCTGCATCTTCAAGAGTTTGCTTAATGCGACCCACTTTGTCGTCAAGGGCGCTAATCATGCCGTAGTAGGCATGGCGAGCATTGCGAATTTCGTCATCAGTGGGGGTATCTAAGTTACCAGCATGGGCATAGTAAATCCAGCGGCTCATTTCGTCCATGTCTTCTTCTTTCATGGCAGGAACGCTAGGCATATCAATGCTGTTATGGTCATATAAATCCCAGTGCTCGGGACGACAAATGAAGGGCGAGTGAGGTTGTGTGAAGGAGATGGTTAAGAAGAAGGGGCGTTCTTCATAACGAGCAAAGTCAAAGAGCTTGCGGATGCCGAAGTATTCCACTTCATCGTCATAGTCAATTTGTAAGCTACGCTTGACCACGCCGGCTTCGGTGATGCCACTTAAGTTAATGCCCGTAGGACGGTCGCCGAGACCTATTTCCCAATCAGGTGCCCAAGCGTAGTTGGAGGGGTAAATATCGGTGGTTACGCGCTCTTCATAGCCATGTAATTGGTCTGGGCCCACAAAGTGCATCTTGCCGCAAAGACAAGTAGCATAGTCCATGCCGCGCAAATAGTGCATGAGGGTTGGCGTGCTGGAAAGAGCTTCGGTGGCGTTGTCCCACACCTTGATGCTGGTGGCAAAGCGTCCAGAAAGCATGGACATGCGTGAAGGTGCACATAAGGGGAAGTTGCTGTAGGCGTTTTCAAAAACCACGCCTTCTTCTGCGAGTTTTGTGATATTGGGTGCTTGCACCACTTTATGCCCATAGGAGGGTAAAGCTTGTGCTGTCATTTGGTCAAATTGGATTAAAAGAATATTAGGACGTTGTTTGTCTGCCATGGTAAAACTCCTTGTGGGGTAATAAATTCTCAAAATCCATTGTACAGAAAAAAAATGCGGTGACTAATTAGATTTTTTACTAAGAACCATTAGGCAAACTAGAAGAGGTTTGAAGTGGTGCTATTTATCTACTCTCCTCATTGACACCCTAGACATATTTTGAAAAACTGATTTTGTGCTTTTTCAGGGCACTTATCATTGAGCTTTTCAAAACACGCCTTGAAGTGACCAATCCCGGCGCACCGCTCTTTTGCCAATATGACAGTAAGCGAAAGAGTCCGTGCTTGTTATCAATATGCTGTTATTAAGGCAACGCTACAGAAAAGCTTGATTAAAATTGCGGATATAAAGCACCCAAGAGCAGGTTACATTCCTGCATGGGCATAAAGAATTTCTTGATTGGGCTTTGATAGGACGCATTATTGAATTTCAAAATATTCAGCGATTTCCTTTGTATGTAGAAACATGAGAAAAGCGGTAGCCTAGGCTACTTGGCTAGGCTACCTTAAAACTGACTTACTGTTAGTACTGGATAGAGCGCCGCTATATAGTAAGAGCTTTAAGCTCATGTAAAATATCACTTGCCACTTCTCGTACCTCCTGTGGGGCTTGCACTTCATGCCCAAGATAGAGCTTTATGGCTACAATCCAAGCCTCATTGTTTTTGGCAAAGTGTGATTGCTCCATGGCTTGCAAAATTTCTTCGCCGTAGTTTTTGGTCAGGAGGTAGGAAAGGCTAGCTGATGCAAGGGTGAATCGTGTATCTTTTTCGTATGAACTAAAGTAACGTTGAAGCTGGTATAATGTTTGTTGTGTGTTTTGGCATCGTGAATAAGTATCTGCAGCAATTCCATATATAAAAATTTCAGTGGTATTTTTTAACGCCTCTTTAATAAGAATTTGTGCTTCTTCAATGTGTTCGTGAAAAAAAGATAAATATGAAGCGAGAAGAGCCACAATAAGGCTTTGTCTTTGTGAAAATGCAACGGCATTACGTAAGCATTGAATTCCTTCGTTGTAGTAATACTTGTATTGCTCCTCATTTTCTTCTTGTGTTAGTATACACCGCATATATACTTGTCCGAGTTGAGACCAATAAAATATGTTTTTGGGGTCAAGCTCAAGAGATTTTTGCAAGAAACTTATAGATTCTTTAAATTTATGTTGCCAGAACAATGCATCTCCAAGGCGAAAGAGTGTTTCCGCAGTATCGCCATATAGTTCTCTATGGCGTTGACAATATTCTATAATACTTTCCCAACGGTTTTCGTTATACGCTGCTTCAAAATCGAAATATGCTAGTAAGGTTTCTTTTAAATCACGCGGAGTATCTTCCAATTGAAAAAGCTGTTGTGGCAAAATATTCTTTGCAAGATGTTTTTGTATTTCAGAATGTTCTGTGAGGTAGCGCAATGCGGTAAAATTTGAATCTCTCTTGCCTCTCTCTAATACACACGCTTCTTGAGCTATGTCGTTAAAGGCTTCAAAGGCGCCATTGTCACCGTAAAAATGTAGCATAAAATTGACCACAGCACAGACGCGGTGATTCTCATGTCCGCGGCGCATGAGGTAGTAAATATTATATAAGCGCTCTGAAAGTTGATATTTTTTCTTTTTCCCATTTAAAACTTCTACTATGCCACGTGTCGTAAGCCGTTTTAGTAGGGAGCTTACTTGATTGGTGGTCATTCTGGCGGCTTGTGCTATCTCTGCCGCTGTGCTGTCTTGCCAAAGGGTGGCAAGGCAGGCAAAAACCTTTCTTTCTGTGGGGGGGAGATGCTCAAAATTAGATTTAAAATAATCTGTATGTTCATCCACAAGAAGAGATAAATCTTCCAATAAACAATGAAAAGAGCGGTCTGCCCCAAAAATGGCTAAAATGGTTAAAAGTCGCGGACTGCCGCCCGTTAAAATTTGTATGGCCCGCGCTTGTCCTGTATGGATATCTTTGCCGGCAATATTTTTCCATATGGCTTGGCAATCACTGATGCTGAGGCGAGATAAATCTAGTATGCGAAAAAGCTCAAACATGGCCTTGTCTTCTTGGGTAATGGCATCAAAACGTGTTACAGCAGAGCCTAGAAGCATAATTCTTTTTTCATCCATAAGAATTTTTCGCAAAGCCCAGCCATCATCGGTGTTTAATTGTTCACCAAGTACAAGGTCAAGATTTTCCACCATAAGCACAATACGTTTCTTTTGACTGTCGGCAAAGTCAAGAAGCAAAGCCAAAGACCTTTGCCCTAAGCGAATTTCATCAGGCTCTTGTAAAAGCTCAATATAGGCTTTGTTCCATTTAGGGTCGCCCGTTTGCACTCCAAGGTAATGTAAGGCTTCATGCCAAAATTGCCCTGCCGATGCCACTTCATAGCATTCTTCTCCAAAGGGCAAAGGGAACCATGCTTCATTGAGCTGTGAGTTTTCGCGAATGGCAGCAGCCGTACGCCTAAGTAATGTGGTTTTACCGCTCCCTCTTGCACCAATGATGAGCATATGTTGATTCGCATGATGTGTGTTTTCGGTAATAGTTTCTAGTACAAGAGCGAGTTCTTGCTGGCGCACCACAAAAGACTTGATGATTTCATCATCGTTCAGAAATGAAGGATTATATTTAATGATTTTTGACATGAATGCCTCCTATACTGGCTCAAAAAAAGCTTCGTGACGAGCTTTCCACCATTGACGCAACAAGTTAGAAACAAAGACGTATTCAGCTTTTGAATTCTTTTGCAAATATCCATCATGCTCGAATATTTCGAATAAGCCTTGCAATGTCTGCGTCATTTCATTTCGGTTGTCTTTGTGTCTATCCCAAAGAGCTTTCATGGCATTCAGGTCTATACTGCCTTTGATTGCTGTTTGTGTGAGTAGTTCGGTGGCTAATGTGAGTTCCTCTGTAGAGAGTACCATAGCAAGGCGCGTTTCCATATGTGTCAATTCCACATGTCCGCTTGTTCCAAGCATTTCTTGTTCAAAAATGGTACTTACTGTTGCTGTATCAATGGTTATAAGCGTGTGCTTTACAACATATTCACGTACTTTAGCAAAAAATAATTGTACGTGATGCGGAATGTTACAACCAAGCTGTGTAAGCATTTGCTGACAAGCATCATTTGAAAGGTTTAAACTTCTGTGCGCAGCTAAAGCTTGTAAGCAACCAAAGGCTTCTTCGTTGCTCCACGGTCTAAGCATAAAAGGCAGTAAATGATTTATTTCTGATGTGAGGCCAACGCTCTTTAAAACCGGCTCAAGGCCAATGGAACCGGCGAATACCATGCTGACTTTTTTGTGAAGCTCCGGTTTGAGAGCTTCTGCGCGAAGCCAAGATAACAAATCATGTACATGCTCTTTGCCTGCTATCTTATCTTTTTCTAGTAATTTATTAATTAAAATAGGTAATTCATCAATAAATATGACTACTGGCTTGTCCGCATTGGCAAGCACAGCCAGAGCCGCACTGCCTTTCTCGCGCCAAGCATCACCTGCCATGCCTGCGCGTAATAGTATTTCAACTTCAGTAATAGAAATGCTTTCGATATTATCCTTTACTGAGCTAAATATATTGTTAAAAATGCCATGTACGCGACCCCATATGGATTGATAGGATCGTGTGGCAGAAACAATTTTGACCACCACATCGGCAATACTTGTGGCGTCTTGCACATCAATATGCAAGACTATATACTCTGACCCAAGGGTGCGCCCAACTTCGTGCATAAGGCTTGTTTTTCCAATGCGACGCTGAGCAATAATGGATACATGGTTTCCTTCTTTTATATGTTCCGCTAGCAAAATTTTTTCATGCTCACGTCCCCAAAATTGTTTGTCTGACACCCAAGGTCCCACACTTCCTACAAGCTTTTTCATAGTGCCCTCACTCGTGTTAACAATTACAACAAAATTGTTGCCAACGATTTTGTTGTAATTGTTAATGATGGCCCTGTCAAGTGCCAGCAAAATTGTTGGCAACGTTTTTGTTGTAGGATGAAGTGGCGAGTGTAAAGTAAAATATGGCACAAAAAAATTTCACCAAAAAATAAAAACTCTCCTCCGTGCGATAAGTGGTGCGATAAGGCTTCCTTATTTCATTCTAACACTTTGAAATAACACACTACAAAATCAACCTCCGGCGTCAAAGACCGTGTGTTCGACTCACGCCGGGCGCGCCATTAAAATTCTCCAATATTTCGAAATGTCCCTTAAATATAAAGACTTCACTAGAATATGCAGTAAGTTTAGGCTTATTGCATTTCTCTCTGTTTTCCTCATAAAATACACGTATCTAATAAGGGAATGTGTATTGTTTTGAGGGGTAAAAAAGTTCATTCTTTTTTATATAATGATTTGCGGCAAGAAAAATATTTTTTAACATAGGTTGCATTTCCAAAACATCCAACTTTGCGCCTCTTGCGTAGGCAGGGTATTGCGCCTAATATGCCTGAAGGGATGGCGTATAAGCTACTGCACTAAATGTTAGTTCAAACCAGTGAGATTATGCCAACGCTATTTTTTTAGAAGGGGATACATATGCAACAAGAATATATAGGGCCAAGTAGTATATCTGCTTTGAAGCAAATTATTAGCCAAGCTCAGGCTAAAAGAGTTTTACTTTTTAGCGGGAAGGCTTCTTTTGAAAAATATAAAGATAGTATTTTACAAAATATTCCCTGTGCCTATGCTGTGTATAATGATTTTCAGGTGAACCCTAAGTTGGATGAAGTGTTGCAATGCGTGGCAGAGCATACTCCTCACAGCTATGATATGCTCATTGCCGTGGGCGGGGGAAGTGTGCTGGATTTTGCCAAGCTGTATAAATACTATGCGTTAAAGGCTTTGACAGATGAGGCTTTGGCAGAAGGGCCTTTTTCTGGCAAGGCGGAAGATGGAGCCTTAACGGCACCGGCTTTACCCTTGGTGGCCATACCCACCACCGCTGGCACCGGTAGTGAAGTGACACAATTTGCCATTGTGTATATTGAAGGAGAAAAGCATACGGTGGATGCAACTTCGCTTTATCCGCAATACGCCATTGTGGACAGCACCTTACTCAGTGGCTCACCTCGCTATGTAAAAGCGTGTACGGCCATGGATGCCTATTGTCAGGCCATGGAAAGCTATTGGGCTGTGGCCTCCACAAAGGAAAGCAGGGCCCATGCCAAAGAAGCCATACAGCTAGCGCACAGGCATATAGTCCCTTTTGTGAATAGCGAAGATGCACAGGCCGCCGAGGGCATGGCGCTGGCCTCAAACCTCGCAGGTAAAGCCATTCAAATTTCCAAAACCACGGCGGCCCATGCTTTGTGTTATAAACTCACCACAGGCTACGGTTTGCCCCACGGACATGCTGTGGCTCTTTCCATGATAGATCTTTTTGCCGCCAATACCCGTGTGGATGAGGCTACGTGCCAAGATCCGCGCGGCGTGGCTCATGTGCAAGCATGTATGCAAGATATTTTGCGCATGGTGGATACACAAGATTTTACGACGTATTGGATGGATTTGGCCCAAGCTTTGGGCTTAGAAATGCGTTTTAGTGTTTTACAGGTGACCAATAAAGAAGAACTTTTTGCTGCGGTAAATGTTCAGCGTTTACAGAATAATCCTAAGAATATTATGGATGATTTACAAAATTTTTGGATTTCTTAACATATGTTCACTATCACAAAAAAAGCCATGGCATAAGGTAATGCCATGGCTTTGTCCTATGCGGAAAAGAAGTTTTATTTATTCACTACTTTTTCCACGTCTTGTAGCATAATATCCATGGCTTCCACGCCGCCCTCGGCTAAATACCAAATGCCGGGCTTTAAGTAGCCTACATTGCCATTTTTAAAGGCTTTGCTGTTGCTTAAGATATCGCTTTTGAGCACTTCTGCGGCTGGGCGAGCGCCTTTCATTCCGGTGCCCATATCTTTGCTCAGCACAAAAATATAATCAGGATCAAGCTTTTTGATGACTTCTAAGGTTTTAGCAGTGCTGCGGCCTGTTTTCTCTTTAAGGCCCACATTGGTGAAACCAAAACTTACGGGAATCATAGAGGCACGGCTATTATTACCCAGTACAATGGCTTCATCACGTACAATGATAATGCCCAGCATGGTCTTGCCTTTGGACTTTTCTTTAATGGCGGCTATGCGCTTTTCAAGGGGGGCCAATTGCTCGGCAAATTTAGCTTCCATGCCGTAAATTTTAGCATTGCGCATGCCCACTTCTTTGAAACTTTCAAAGGGATCCATATTGTATTCTACGGCATTGATAATGGTGGGGGCAATGGCGGCGGCTTCAGCGTATTTAGCGCCAAGGCGAGCACTGATGGTAATAAGATCTGGCTTAAGGGCGGCAATGGCTTTGGCGTCAAAGCTCTTCATACCGCCGGTAGAGGGGATTTTATCCATTTCTGCTTGTAAGTGCGGCAAGGTTTTAGCATGGGGCATGGCTACAATACGATCTGCAAGACCCCAAGAAGCCAGCAGGTCTGGGGTGATGTAATCAATGGCTACCACGCGCTTGGGGTTGGTGGGGATTTGCGCCTCAATAATGGTGGT
>CAYJPR010000042.1:0-10505 GCA_964372075.1 uncultured Desulfovibrionaceae bacterium
CAAGAGCAGCAAAGAAGGACTCGCCGTCTACTTCTGCGCCGCCAATGAGGAAGGTAGGCATATTTTCAGAAGTATAAGCCTCATAGAAATTTTCAAGATTTACAGAGGAACCATCTTCAAAGGACATAATAAGGTTTTCGCCGTCACGAGTAAGCGTAGCTTCGGCAGAATCAAACTCAAAAACTAAACGGTCTTCAGCTTGTGGGGTTAAAGTGGTGGTGGTTCCTGCTGCTGGCTTTTGTAATAAAATGTCGGCCATAATCTTTTCCTTTTGTTAGTGAGCAAATGGGGTACGCGGCACGCAAAAATAGTATGCTTGCCACAAACATCGTACAAAAAAACCTCCCTCAAGGGGGGCGTCGCTATAATTTGGGGGGAATTATGTAGGCGTACGATGCTATGCCGTACGACGAGGCTAGGCCTCAGGCCGCGCAAGAGTAAATTCTTGGCAACCCACATGCTACACAAAGAGGATAGGGCAACATGTAAAAAAGGAATGCTCTTTTAAAGAAATACATTCACACGCAATAACTGCGTAGTAAAAACCCTATCAGTGAGTACCTTCATTGTCAAGCATGTATCCTCTATCATGATAAAACATCTATTAAATAATTATTAAGCTAGTTTTTTAAGGTAAAAAAGCAACGGCAACACAAACTCCACATAACAACAAGCAAAATTCATGCCTGAAAAACCCGCTTTTAGGCAAAAGAAAGTACTCGCTCTTTATTATAAACTAGTTTACTATGTTTAAATCGTTTTTTACTTATACATATACGTAGAAACTTTGTTTACTTTTATTTCCTTATAGTTATGAGGTTCCTCATGTCTCAAACACCTATGGTGGCGACAATTACAAAAACTAGCGGCCCTATTTTAGTGGAACGAGCTGGACAAACTCTCACCTTACAGCAAGGGGATGCTTTGCATGCCACTGACAGTATTCATACGCAAAATGCTTCCATAGAATGTCTCTTTACTGACGGCTCTAAGGTGCTGCTAGGCCCACAATCTATCCTGACCGTACAAGAATTTATTTTCAGCAGCGAAGGCTCTTCCTGTGTGCTTAATCTTACTGCAGGGACTATGCGTTCTATTACAGGTGAAATCATTGAACAAAACCCTGATACCTTTAAGCTCATTACACCAAAAACCACAGTAAATGTTTGTGGTACGGACTTTGGCATCCAGATCAATGCAGATGCGAGCGAATCCTATGTCATTTTTAGCATTGACCAAGGGCATAATCTTGTGGTGGCAATGCATGAAGGAGACACGCTCTCTTTAACAGGAGCAGGCCAAGGCGCTCTTATTAGCGCAGGTGAACTGCCCGCCATACAGTCTCACGTTTTTACTCCAGAAGAAATATATGATTTTTTAGGTGTACTTTTTGACCTTACTGACAGAATAGATATTGAGGAAGCACATAGAAAGCTTTGGGAAGAAGAAAATGCCAAGAGCGAAAAGCCCGTCTCCTTGCTTTTAGAGCAAAACAACCTCAGCTCATGGGCTACAGATACTTCTTTTAATTTTGCTATTTCGCAAGCAAATATGGGCATGGTTCTTAGCTCAAGAGTAAACGCAGGACATGTTGTGAAGGCTTTAGCCCTTGGCACCGTGACCTTGGCGGATAATATACCTGCTGCAGGTAGCAGTATACCTTCCATATCGGGAGAAAGCAGCTATTTTGCCGATGGTGACGCCTATACCGACGGCACACATACACTTAAAGATAATACCTTTACCATCACGGGAAATATTGTTTCAGGTTCCGTTATTTCCGGTGATACCCAGACGGTTACCGGCGGAAATATTGTAAGCGGTAATGATATCATGAGCGGTGGCCATATTAGTTCTGGCACCGTGGTGGGCGATGCATATAGCATATCTGGCGCCAGCACCACAGTACAAGCCGGCCGCGACTCCATAACTTTGGCTTCTAAAACCGGTGGGAATAGTATCTACGGTGATGCTTATGAAGTGAAAGATGGTGCCATTGTAAAATTTGGCCATGACACTATCACTATACAGGGTGATTTTTCTCATACCACCATTGCCGGCGATGCCTTTAGTGTCAGTGATGCCAGTGTGCACACATGGGGTAATGATAGTATTTCTGTGGGTCATATGACAGCCACCACAGCCCACACCACCATTTATGGAGATTCCAGCACAAGTACGGAATATGGTGGAGCTGATACCATTACAGTTCTTAGTATGAGCGCCTCTGGCTTCAATGCTCAGGGCGACCAATTGAAGAGCTCCATATATGCTGGCGGTGGTGACGATTCTATTACTGTGGGAACCTTAGGGGAAAATGCTTTTATTTATGCTGAAAATGGAAGCGATACCATTAAAGTAAACTCTTTTGCAGGCGGTACTATTGACGGTGGAGAAGGTGATGACAAAATAGTAGTGCAAAATATGAGCGGCGGAGTCATATATGGCGGACTTGGTGAGGATAGTATAGATATTCAAGGCTTTTTACAAGGGAATGTCTATTTTACCCATAGCGGTGAAGATAGCATTTCTCTTACTGTAACCAGTACGACGCAAGATGCTGCCAATATACATCTTGGTACAGCAGGAGATACAACGCATATTACGCTGAGCGACGCAGTAGAAAATGGCAAGATTACCCTACACGATTTTGACATAGATGGTAGGGATGGTTCTAGAGATTATTTGTATGATGCTGCAGGAAACCCTATTGACGTGACGCAAGCTGATTTAGATTCTGGGTCTAAGGACGTTACTCTAGACGGCGGCACCCTTACCATATATTTTTCTTAACTATCTAAGAATTTTGCCTACTAAATCTACGGATTCTACGAAACAACATGCATTTAGCGCCTTTCACACACGGCTTTGCCATGGGTATCAGTCTTATTATGGCCATTGGGGCGCAAAATGCTTTTTTGCTTTCACAAAGCATACGACAAAACCATCATATACCTGTCTGTATTCTCTGTATTTTATGGGATGCGCTTCTTATAGCCCTTGGGGTGCTTGGTTTTGGCGGATTTATCGTTGCGCACCCACAAATTCAAACGTACGTCACCTGGGGCGGTATTCTTTTTCTTTTCTATTTTGGCTTGGGGGCTCTGCGCTCTGCCCTTAAGCAAAACTCTATGGATATAAAACTAGAAAATGCCTCGCGCCCTTTAAAGGCTGTCATTCTCACAACCTTAGCTGTTTCCATACTTAATCCCCATGTATACCTTGATACCGTGGTCTTACTGGGCTCCATTAGTACCAATTACGAGGGGCTTGGACGCTATTATTTTGGCGCTGGGGCAGTGTGCGGTTCCATTCTTTGGTTTTCTAGCCTTACCCTGTGTGGAAAATTTCTTGCCCCTTATTTTACCAAGCCTTTTGCCTGGAAAGTGCTTGATAGCCTTGTCTGTCTTATCATGTGGTCTTTGGCCTCTTTTTTAACATGGCAAATGCTGCATTCCTAAACTTGCAAAAACAGACATATCTGCATACACTTACAAGCCAAGATGCTCACGAGGTATATTTACTAGCTGAAATTGTCATTTTCCAAAGGCCTCATAAAGGTATATGCGTATGTCACCCTCTTTTTCTTCCAAGGCAAATACACTTAACAAGCTGCAAGAACATGCATGTTTGGCAATTCCGCCTCTGCAGTTCTTAAGCTTTAAAGAGTGGAAGGAAAAACCGCACGACCTTGTATCTTCCCTACACAGTTTTTTTTCCGCCTATGGAGAACATATTTCTCTAGCAGTGCGTTCCTCTTGCTCCCGCGAAGATAACAGCAAACATTCCGGCGCAGGCGCATTCACCACACTACTCTATATAAAAAACAGCCCTGAGCCCCTCTTCAAAGCCATTGAAGAGGTTTTTCACTCCTATACAGATGCAGGGAAAGAAGCCCAAGAACACGATCAAGTTTTAGTACAATTAATGCTTGAAAATAGTATGATGAATGGCGTCATTATGACCTATGTATCTGACGATGGATCCCCCTATTATGTCATCAATTACGATAAAAGCAATAAAACAGACAGCATCACCTCAGGCCGAGGGGAAAGTAAGCTTCTTTATATTTACCGCAATTTTAGAGAAAGCGACTTTGACAGCCTCACGGTATACACTTGCATTGAAAAAGCAGCCTTACTTGAAAAACTATGCAATCACAGATTCTTAGACATAGAGTTTTGTGTTACAGAAGATGGTGTTTTTCACCTCTTACAAGTTAGGCCCATTTGCACACAGCATCAATGGATAGCAGATGCTGAAAATCATGTGCAAAAAAATATAAACACCATCACAAATTTTCTTCATGACACCATGAAAGTTCGAGAAGGGCTGTGCGGTAATACAACATTTTTGGGCGTCATGCCCGACTGGAACCCTGCTGAAATCATTGGCATTACGCCAAAGCCTCTAGCTAGCTCCATGTATAGAGAAGTTATTACCAAGCGTATTTGGAGCCAAGCAAGAGAGCGCATGGGCTATAAAATACTGCCCCCTGATGAGCTTATGCTACTCATTGCAGGAAGGCCCTATATTGATGTGCGCTTAAGTTTCAACTCTTTTTTACCGCAAAACCTTGAGGAACATGTGGCCCAAAAACTTGTTCACGCTTGGCTTGAAAGATTACAAAAGCATACCTATTTTCACGACAAAGTTGAATTTGAAGTGGCACAAACCCTACTAGATTTTTCTTTTGAAGAACATATGCAATCTCGCTATGCCCATGTGCTTAGCGCAGAAGAAAAAGAACATTATAAAGAACAATTACGCAATCTTACCAATAAAAACATTTCCATAAAACAGGGCTCAAACTATGCTTGGGCCATGGAACAAATTGCCCATTTACACAGCTTACAAAGCAAAAACTCTTCCCCACCCCTTACAAGTAAGCAAGATAGCTCCGCTCCTTTAAGGCGTATTATTAGCATGGTAGAGGAATGCAAAAATAGAGGAACCCTCCCCTTTTCCATACTAGCTCGCCATGCCTTCATGGCCGAAAGCCTCTTACGCTCTGCCGTGGCTAGGGGGGCCTTATGCCAAGAAAGATATGATTTTTTTAAATGCACATGTAAAACCATTTCTACAGAATTTGCACAAGAGTTCGCTTTAGCGTGTAAAAATACTCACCTGCGAGAGTCTTTCCTTGAGAAATACGGGCACTTAAGACCCAGTACGTATGACATCACCTCACCGCGCTATAGTGATAGAAAGGGACTTTTTACACAATATTATCAGAGCGTAAGTGAAGAAGAGCAAAAAAACTTTACGCTCACAGCGCAGGAAAAATCACGCCTTGAGGTCCTTATTGACGAAGCCCAGCTTTCTTTTAGCCCAGAAGAGCTTATGGAGTACGCCTCTAAAGTTATACCTGCCCGTGAATATGCCAAATTTGTTTTCACCAGACATATTTCAGATATTTTAGAAGGCCTTGCCGCATGGGGTGAAGAGTACGATGTATGCAGAAATGACATGGCTTTTCTTGATATGCGAGAAATCACCGAATGGACATACCATTCTTTATTGGCCTCTCCCAAGGAGCATTTTTCTACGCTGGTGGAAAAGGGCAAAGT
The DNA here is from genome assembly GCA_964372075.1 of uncultured Desulfovibrionaceae bacterium. Lineage (GTDB taxonomy): Bacteria > Desulfobacterota > Desulfovibrionia > Desulfovibrionales > Desulfovibrionaceae > CAYJAD01. The sequence goes on from CAYJPR010000042.1 coordinate 5,571, forward strand.
TCTTTATGATGTGGGCAGAAGTTTAAAATTGCCCTATCTTATTCGCTCGCCCAGAGATTTATACGTTGCACCGCAACAAAGCAGCGCGCCTAACTTCATAGGAAATCAATGCATTGAAGCCCCTATTATGCGCTTATATGCCAATTCCGCCTGTACAGAAGACATTGCAGGGCATATCGTATGCATTGAAAATGCCGACCCTGGTTTTGACTGGGTATTTACGCGCAATATTGCAGGCTTAATAACGCTTTTTGGCGGCGCCAATTCACATATGGCCATTCGCTGTGCGGAATATGGATTGCCAGCTGCCATTGGAACAGGAAGCACCATCTTTACTAAGGTGGCCGCGGCAAGACGCTGCACCTTAGATGCACAATCTAAAAAAATTATAGTATAATATGCCACATACCATTGCCATTTCCATGCGCTTTATGACAAAGCACTACCCCCATGCAAAACAAGAAATATATACAGCCCTAGCTTCTTCTTGGTTTGATTTTCTTTTGGTGGCATTTCCTTCCTCTGCTTGCCTAGCCCTGCCGCCTCATGAAGCTCAATGTAAAAATATTTTGAAAAACCAAAATATTGATGCGCTTATCTTAAGCGGCGGAGAAGATGTGGGTATCTTTCCCCAAAGAGATGAAGCAGAATGGCAACTCTTACAATGGGCTGAAGAAAACGCCATCCCCACCCTAGGCGTGTGCCGCGGTATGCAATATATAAATAGCTATTATGGGGGAAGCTTGCACGATGACCAAAGTCATATAGCCACCAGACATGGGCTTTGTTTTGCTTCGCAATATAATGATATTTTTTCTCAAGAAAGTAACTCTTATCACGGAAAGAGTATTGCAATACAAAACCTAGCACCGCCACTACAAGCTTTAGCCTATACAACTGATACTAAGTGCGTAGAAGCTTTTAAACATGAAACAAAAAATATCTACGGTATTATGTGGCACCCTGAAAGAGAAGCCCCCTTTAAACAAAGCGATATACACTTATTTAGACAGGTAGTAGGAAAGAAACACTATGCTTAAGCAAGAACATATTACAGCCATAATTCTAGCTGCGGGACGTGGCTCGCGCATGAAAGATTTTACGCAAAATATACCTAAATGCCTGCTACAACTTGCTGAAAAAAGCCTGCTACAATGGCAGGTAGAAAGCATACAAAAAGCACAGATTGAGAAAATTCTCGTGGTTCGCGGCTATTTAGCGGAAAAAATACAAGGCGATTTTAATACTGTAGAAAATACACGCTGGGCGCAAAGCAATATGGTTTCTAGCCTTTTGTGCGCCTTAGAAGTAGTAAAAGACCATACTGTCTTTATTTCCTATAGCGACATTGTGTATAAAAGTGCTCACGTTACGAAAATAGTAGAAGCCCAAGGGGATATTTGTATTACGTATGACACGCAATGGGAAAGCCTTTGGAGATTACGAAATGAAAATCCCCTTGACGATGCAGAAACCTTCAAGCAAGAGCACGGCCTGCTTGTGGAAATAGGCAAGAAAACAGATACTATAAATAATATTCAAGGCCAATATATGGGCCTCATTAAGCTCAGCCCCAAAGGACAAGAATGTATAAAAAACTATCTTGCAACTCTGGAACAAGCCCGCATAGACAAGCTTGATATGACTTCTTTATTACAAGCACTTTTGGAAAACAATACCCCCATTCATACCGTGCCTGTGGAGGCTGGTTGGTGCGAATGCGACACACAGCAAGACATTTTACTCTATGAAGAGGCCCTACAATCACAAGCGCAGTGGACCCATGACTGGCGAAATGGAAAATAACGCTTGATCGTGCGTCCTTGTCGTTGAGAATGCTACCGCAACTCTTTTTCAACCAACTGCACCCGAAACAAAATGTTTACAGTTCGCTCAAAATGGGTAAGATGCGAGAAAGACGACGTTTTTTTGCGGAGGAAATGTATAAAGACATACATGACCGGAGTAAAAAACAAGTCAGACGAAGCAGATTGCCTATTTTCAGCGAACTGTTCTTTTTCAACAGCCTGCTAATAAGCAATAAGAACCAAGTCCGACACAGGCAAAACCATTTCACTTCTGCGAACCATAAATCTATACCCCGGCTGAATGGCTTCAATATGTTTTCTTAATTCAAAAAAATCTTCCGGTCTATGATACATGGCCGCCACAATAATAGGCTTATACTTTTGTATGGTGTGCTTTGCCCCTTCTAAGGCTTTCATTTCTAAGCCTTCAATATCCAGCTTTATCAAGCCCACCGGCGCATCCATATTCTTAAAAACGGCATCAATGGTTGTGGTTTTTATAACTCCTTTTAGCACCTTATCGTACACTGCCGAAGAGTTACATGTGGCCCCTGCATCTAAACCTTCCGCGGCATAGATGGGCAGTTCTTCCTCAGTATTACTCAAACCTCTACATACAGAAATAACCTTACCTGTTAACTTAAAAAGTTGAATGTTTTCTTTTAAGTTATCAAAAGCCATCTGGTAAGGTTCAAAAGCAAAAATTCTTGATTCAGGGAAAAGTGTATTAAATAGTAACAAGGTGTCACCAATATAGGCACCTCCATCTACAACACAAGTGCCATTTACACGGGCTAAAACATCTTGCGGTAGATCTCTCATACCGTAACAAGTAGCATACATAAAAGCATCTTTCATTTTTATATTTTGTGTAGAAACAAGGTTTTCTGCCAAAGTTGCATCTTCAGCATCTTTACGCGTCCAGCCATAGTTTTTTTCTAATAAAATGTGCTCTTTATATGGTAGTAATTTCAATAAATGTATATGCATTTGCACATAATCATGCGACGCAGCATCCATACCTTGCAGTAAATCTGTGACAATTTGTACGAAATTTGGTTGCTCCATATACCTAATCCACAGCTCATCTTCCCAGTAAAAGCTAAACTCTGTATATGCCCTTGCTTGCGCCATATATATTCACCTGCTATAAAATGTTAGTATAATTTTATATATTTTTCAGTTTTACAGAATTTTGTCAAGAATGTCCCCTTAGGATAAAGCATTTTCTATGACAATTTTACTTTCCCTATGAGCCAGCCCCCCCCATGGTAGCATGGTGGCATAGACTTTTTCCTTTACAAAAAAAAGCATTGGCCATACCTTAGGAAATCACTGTGTTTTTATACAACACACTCTTTCCCTGCGTACAAAAACACCGTATGCAAAACACATCCCCAAACACCCAACAAAAAGGAGTTTTTATGTTTTTAAGTAAATCTGCCTTTACCTGCCTCTTTGTTTTTGCCGTAGTATTTTTCACCCTCCCCCACCTAGCCAAAGCGGAATCAGCCACTTTCCATCATGTGCAATCTGACCTTGATTTTGCCACAGTAAAGCAAAAAGCCCTTACTTTTATTAAAGATAAAAAACTTACCCTTTTTGCAGAGTATGACCATGCTAAAAATGCGCAAGATGTACAGCTCACACTTGCCCCCACCACAGTGCTGGTTTTTGGCAGCCCCTTAGTGGGTACAAAGCTTATGCAAAACTTTCCCGGCATTGGTATGGAATTACCCCTTAAAGTGCTTGTTTCGCAAAATAGCGAGGGAAAAACCGTCTTTACCTATCCAGATTTAGCCACAGTTTTTGCCCCTTATGGTGTAAAAAAAGATCATGAAGTGGTGCAAAAAATGCAGAAGCTTTTACAAGCTCTGGCAACATTTGCCACCAAGTAAGACCTTATTGTAAATTTGCTTCATAAGGGTACGCACACAATTGCATTTGCGCTAAAAAGTACCTATTGGCAGGGTATATTGCTAGCTTTTATATGTAAACTGTGAAAAATAGATAAGAACAAGCCTTCGTAAAAAAAGTTTTTGCATTGACAGCTCTCAAGGGCGGCTATAAACTTACAGTATCGTATATATTTTCACAGGAGCTTTTCATGCGTACAGAAAAAATTACCCTTGGCAATCTTACTTTAGAACTGCCCGTGGTACCCTTACCTAATCTACCCATTAGCATTATTGTTTTTGATAGCCTTGGGAAAATGCAGATCATTCAAGATATTGCCAAGGAAGCTGTGGCTACCTTTGTAAAGCCTGACTGCATTGTAACCCCTGAAGCTAAATCCATTCCCTTAGCGCAAGAAATGGCCCGCCTGTGGGGTATTGATTATTTTGTACTACGCAAAGCCCACAAACTGTATATGAAAGAAGCGAAAAGCATTGAAGTGGAATCCATTACCACAGCCGGAGGACAAAAACTTTGGTACGACCGTCAAGACGTCCTTGCTTTTAAAGACAAAAAAGTTATGCTTTTTGACGATGTTATCTCCACAGGTGGCACTTTACGCGCCATGTTACAATTTGTGGAAGATAATGACCTAAAACTTTCCGGCATTGCCTCCATCTTCTTAGAGGGAGATAGCCTTAATGTGGATGAGTTACGCCAAAAATATCACCACTTTGAATACTTAGGCTATTTGCCTCTTTTAGAAAATAAATAGACATTTCTTCAAACACCTCAAGTTAAAGTAACTACTTACACTTGTTATAAAAAATGCAGTCCGCCTAAGCGCGCTGCATTTTTTTGTAACAAAAGTATGACATTTTAAAAAATCCAACAAATTTATATAGTATATAATTTCAATAGATTACAAAACTCACCTTTTCTGCACTAAAAAGCACAATCTTACGTAAAACTCTTCTTTTCCTTAAAAAAAGCTATGTATTTCGAGACATGTGATAAAAAACACGCGCAGATATCTTAAAGCGACACTCTGTTTTGCACTTTCCTTTTGAACAAAAAATCAACATATTATAGTAAAAATAGAAAAGCACAGCTAATCATTACTTTTTATAAAAGCAGGCAATAGCTGTGCATATTGTGAAAAAAAGACCATAACCGCCTGTGATAACTTTATATAATCAGTGCAATCATTTTAATTCATTTGTCATAGACA